>NZ_NPEX01000799.1 GCF_003258865.1 Rhodoplanes roseus
GAGCAGGTGCCGTGGTGGCGGTAAAAGGCCCCCACCGTGGCAAAGGCCGACGACCGGCCGGCCTTCACCTCCTCATACTCCCTGATCAGGAAACGCCACTTCTGTACATAGTTCCGTTCAATCGTCCGGTCATAGCTGTTGTCGCGCATGGGTCGCTCCTTTCCGCAATCCCATCAGCGAATATCTGAACTCGCACAGCAATGACGGCTGATCAATCCCACGAAAGCACCTCTCACACCCCGACGAGATCGAACCAGCCGTCCTCGTCGATGACCT
>NZ_NPEX01000800.1 GCF_003258865.1 Rhodoplanes roseus
GCCGTCAGCACCATGCGCTCCACCTGGGTGCGGGCGCGCGCGGCATAAAGGAGCGCGATGGCGGCACCCGTCGAATGGGCGAGGATGTTGTAGGGCGGATGGCAGCGGGGGAGGGCCACCTCGCGCATCACCGTTTCGAGATCGACGAGATATTCGGAGAAATCGTCGACATGGCCCTTTCGCGGGTCCCGCAGGCTGCGCGTGGACCCGCCCTGGCCGCGCCAGTCGAAGGTGACGACCGAATAGCCGCGACGGCGCAATTCGGAGACGGTCTCG
>NZ_NPEX01000801.1 GCF_003258865.1 Rhodoplanes roseus
AACCGCTGATCGCGATCTTGCGCGGCTTCATGGCCTCCGGGATCTCGCGCACGAGATCGATGTGCAGAAGGCCGTTCTCCAGGGTGGCGCCGGTCACTTCGACATGGTCGGCGAGCTGGAAGCGGCGCTCGAAGGAGCGTGCAGCGATCCCGCGATAGAGAATTTCGCGGTCGCGCTCGCTTTCGTCCTCGTTGCGCTGCGCCTTGATCGTGAGAATGTTCTCTTTCGATTCAATATCGATATCGCGCTCGCCGAAGCCGGCCACGGCCATCGTAA
>NZ_NPEX01000802.1 GCF_003258865.1 Rhodoplanes roseus
CCGGGTCCGGCGTCTCGGCAAGGGCAGCCAGAAGAGCCGGCGTAAATTCCGTCAGTCTCTCGCGGGCGGTGGTGGACCGCGTCGCCTGATAGCGGCCGAAATGCCAGGCACGCACCGTCTCCGTCACGTTCGCCGGCTGGCGGAAGCCGAGCTGCGACAAGGTCTCAAGCGTGCCCGGATCGTCCTCGCCGCCCGTAAAGACGAGATTGCCGAGCTCGGTCGAAAGCGGCGCCGCCTCCTCGAACAGCTCCTGATAGCGTGCGGCGACGGCGTTGA
>NZ_NPEX01000803.1 GCF_003258865.1 Rhodoplanes roseus
GCAAGGCGCAATTGCTCGTCCGCCCATTCCCTGCGTGCTTGCGGGTTGCCGCGCACTTCTTCCGGCGCGAAGCCGTCGAAGAGTTCGTCATAGGCCGGATGGACGGCGATGAGCTGGCCCTGGATATGCGTGGAGAGTTCCGTGATCTCCACGCCCTCCTCGGCGAGGCGCCCCTTCAGCTCGTCGGCATAGGTCTTCGAGCTCGCCGCCTTCTCAAGGTCGAAGAGGCCCGCCGTCGTCGGCAGTTGCAGGCCGATATAGCCGAGATCCGCAGCC
>NZ_NPEX01000804.1 GCF_003258865.1 Rhodoplanes roseus
CTTCGGAACGTCCACGCCGGAATTGGTGACCTCGGTGCAGGCGGCGCTCGCGGGCGCACCCGGCATCGCCTACGGCAACATCGTTGGCTCCAGCATCGCCAACATCCTGCTGATTGCAGGCATCGCCGCACTGGTCAGCCCTATGATCATTGCCTCCAGCGCTTTGAAACGGGATGGCGTGGTCATGCTGGCGGTTGCGATCGTTTTCTCGGCGGTGGCCTTTACGATGCCCCTCGGCCGCGTTGCGGGCGGGCTCTTCGTGGCGGCGCTGCTCG
>NZ_NPEX01000805.1 GCF_003258865.1 Rhodoplanes roseus
CTTTGCCGCCGCCATCGAGCTCGGCCGCGACATGGTCCTCGGAAGCCTCACCAGCAAGATCGCCAACGATTTGGAATACACCCTCGGATCGATGCGCAAGCAGTTCGCCGAGCAAACGGCCGCGCAGGCACAGACCGCATGAAACGCTCCTTGATCGCCGGCATTGGCAGCGCCCTGCCGGAGAAAGTCCTTACCAACCGCGATCTCGAAAGCATCGTCGACACCTCGGACGAATGGATCGTACAGCGCACCGGCATTTCAGAGCGCCATATCGC
>NZ_NPEX01000806.1 GCF_003258865.1 Rhodoplanes roseus
GACCGAAAGGAACACGGTCTGCATGCGACCGGTGCGGCGCGCCAATAGAAGCACGGCAGGAATGACGGTGACGATCTCCGCGCCAACCAGAATGCTCTCGCCCGACCATTGCGCCAGGAAGACGAAAAAGCATGTGGCGATTAGCAGCCAGCCGGCGAGCCGGTCGGGAAAGGGGGAGGTGTTCATCGACAAAATTCTGCGGGCAATAAAGCCACTGTAAGCTTTGACGGATTGAAGAACAGCCCACTCAGTCGATCGATCAGCATCCTCTGTCC
>NZ_NPEX01000807.1 GCF_003258865.1 Rhodoplanes roseus
GGCGGACAGGAGGCATTTGTCTTGCGTACAGCGGCTTATCAGGGTGACGTCGGACCGGAGGAGGCCTGGAAGGCTCTCTCAGAGTCGGATGCCGTGCTGATCGATGTGCGCACGCGTGCCGAATGGGCCTATGTCGGTCTCCCGGATCTATCGCCCCTGGGGCGCCAGCTTTTCTTAGCAGAGTGGCAATCTTTTCCCACGCAACAGGTCGATCCGGAGTTTGCCGGAAAGCTTGTGGCAGCCCTTGGGGAGGCTGGGGTTGGGCAGGAGGTGCC
>NZ_NPEX01000808.1 GCF_003258865.1 Rhodoplanes roseus
CTCGGCATCAACGGCATGATGGCGGGATAATCGCCGCCATATCCCCCCTCGCCCGGTATGCCGCGAACGCCGGTCTCGAGAATGGCAGCCGCCACCTCGCTTTGCGGAACACCAACGTCGATCAGGTCGACGGCACGCTGCATGATGCGCTCGGTGATGCGGGCCGCCTGCCGGATCAGCGCAATTTCGGCGTCCGACTTCACGCAACGCAACCAGTTCACCAGAACACCAGCATCGGAGAAGACCGCATCGGGCAGCTCATCTGCGAGCACCG
>NZ_NPEX01000080.1:0-276 GCF_003258865.1 Rhodoplanes roseus
GGGGTGGCCAGGGAGCCGGCGAGGGGACCGGCGCCGGAGGTGGCGCCGATCCGCGGCCCCGCCGCCCGGCCGGCGCGTCGCTCACCGATCGCGGCCTGAAAGGCTTTCGCGACGTCGTGGCGGAGGCGGAGAGCCTCGGCGAAGCCACGGCCAGCGCATCGAAAACCGCCCGCGAGGCGTTCGCCGCCACGGCCCCGACCCGCGACGCACCGCGGATCGAACCGCATGTCGAGCCCGAGGGCCTGCGGCCGCCGCCGCGGCGTCCGCCGGCAGGCC
>NZ_NPEX01000080.1:286-8488 GCF_003258865.1 Rhodoplanes roseus
GACTCGCGACAACCCTCCGTTTTCACGGGACTTTCCGAAGCGGCCGCCGTCCGCCCGCGAGCTCGCGCCGGATCCCTCGGTGACGTCGCCGCGCCCCGCGGATGCCGGCCGCAGCGAGCCCGGCGACGCCGATTTCGGCCCCCGCAACGGGGTGCGTCCCTATCTCGACGACCACGACTACCGGGACTCCGGCGGGCGCCCGTTTCCCCTGCAGCCCGAGACACTTCCGCCCCGCGGCGAGGACCAGCTCGGCGGCCCGCTGAAGACCCCGATCGGCGGCCGGCTGGTGAAATCGGCGCTCGCGCTGGTCGCCGTCCTGGCGATCGTCGGCCTCGGCTGGTGGGTCTGGCCGAGCCTCTCCGGCCTGCTCGGGCCCTCTCAGCCGGTCGCCACCGCCCCGGCCCCGGCCCCCTCGGGCGAGCCCGGGACGCGCGGAAAGATCACCGACCGGGTCGGCTCCCAGGCCTCCCCGGGGCTGTCCGCGCGACCCCAGGGGGACGCGCCGGCTGTCGCGCAACGCGTTGTGTTGTATGAGGAAGATCCGGCCGATCCGGGCGGCAAGCGCTATGTCGGAACCGCCGTGTGGCGGACCGAGACGATCGTCGCGGCGCCCGGCCAGGCGCCCGACACGGTGGTCCGCGCCGACATCGAGATCCCCGAGCGCAACACCTCGGTGAAGTGGTCGCTGCGCCGCAACTCGGACCGCTCGCTGCCGGCGAGCCACACGATCGAGATCATGTTCACCCTGCCGCCGGACTTCCCGAACGGCGGAATCTCCAACATCCCCGGCATCTTGATGAAGCAGGCCGAGCAGACCCGCGGGGTCCCGCTGGCCGGTCTCGCCGTCAAGGTGACGACCAACTTCTTCCTGATCGGCCTGTCCTCGACCGAATCCGACCAGCAGCGCAACGTCCAGCTTCTGAAGGAGCGGGCGTGGTTCGACGTGCCGATCGTCTACGGCAACAACCGCCGCGCCATCATGGCGATCGAGAAGGGCACGCCGGGCGAGCGCGCCTTCGCCGAAGCCTTCGCCGCCTGGGGCGAGTAGGCCAACGGCCTCCAGCGCTGACTCACACCGGGCACCTCGGGATGACGGTCGGGGTTCAGGGCCGTTGGAGTAATCCTTTCGGACACAATAAAAAAAGGCGCGGCCTGGGCCGCGCCTTTCGGGTCTGTGGGGAGCGGCCCGGGCCGGGGGTCAGTGGGCCGCGGCGGCCGACATGGCCTCGCGGCCGGCCGGCGGCTGCTCCATTGCGGCGATGCTGGTGCGCACCGCCTTCTGGACCTTCTCGAAGGCCCGCACCTCGATCTGCCGCACGCGCTCGCGCGACACGCCGAACTCCTCGGCGAGCTCCTCGAGGGTGACCGGATCGTCGGCCAGTCGGCGCGCCTGGAAGATGCGCCGCTCGCGATCGTTGAGGACCTCCATCGCCGCGGCCAAGGCCTTGCGGCGATTGTCGAGCTCCTGGCTTTCGGCGAGCTTCGTCTCCTGGCTGTCGCTGTTGTCGACAAGCCAGTCCTGCCACTCGCCGGAATCGCCGTCGTCGCGGATCGGCGCGTTGAGCGACGCGTCGCCGCCGAGACGGCGGTTCATGTCGATGACGTCCTGCTCGCCGACGCCGAGGCGCTTGGCGATGATCTTCACCTGATCGGGCCGCAGATCGCCTTCCTCGAGGGCGGAGATCTTGCTCTTGGCCTTGCGCAGATTGAAGAACAACTTCTTCTGGTTGGCCGTGGTGCCCATCTTCACGAGCGACCACGACCGTAGGATGTATTCTTGAATGGCCGCCTTGATCCACCACATGGCATAAGTGGCGAGGCGGAAGCCCTTGTCGGGCTCGAACCGCTTCACCGCCTGCATGAGGCCGACATTGCCTTCCGAGATCACCTCGGATATCGGCAGGCCGTAGCCGCGATAGCCCATGGCGATCTTGGCGACGAGCCGGAGATGGCTGGTGACGAGCTGCTGCGCGGCGGTGCGGTCACCGTGCTCGCGCCAGCGCTTGGCCAGCATGTATTCCTGCTGCGGTTCCAGCATGGGGAACCGGCGGATTTCGTCGAGATATCGGGCGAGGCCGGATTCGGCGTTGATCACCGGCATCGAAGCGGATTGGGCCATGACTGCGCCCTCCCTGTTGTGCCCCCGTGTCGTGGCGGGCGATTCGCGCCGCCGCTCCAGGAGCCGACGACGCCCTGCTGCATGCGACGGCCTTCGCCGATCGCGCAATGCAGCATACACGGGTGGGTCGTTCGAAGAAACACATCGGGCCGTCACTGTGACGTGACGACCCTGTGACCAATCGACATACGGAAGATATCGCGCTCAGCGCAGTCGCTCGTCCGAAGTATCGGCGCACAAAGCCCTAACGCCGCGCAAGGTCGATTGTTCCCCCACCCAGCACCTTATGTAGGTGCGCCAGGTCGGAAGGCAAGCCTGCACGGTAGATCAGGTGCTTCTTCGTCTTCGGATGCTGTATTCCGAGTAAATAGGCATGCAGGGCCTGCCTGCCAAGGCCGTCCAGCAGCACCTGGGCCTCCGCCGGCAGCAGCGCCACCTTGGTGCGGAAGCCCGGCCCGTAGACCGGATCACCGATCAGCGGATGGCCGATCGAGGCGAGATGCACGCGGATCTGGTGGGTTCGCCCGGTCTCCAGCCGGCAGGCGAGCAGCGCGGCGACCGGCTCGCCGGACTTGCCGCGATAGCGCTCGACCACCTCCCAATGGGTGATCGCCTCGCGCCCGTCCTGGCGGATCGCCATCTTGTCGCGCGACTGGGGGTGGCGGCCGATCGGCTTGTCGATGCTGCCGCGCGGCCGGTCCGGAACACCCCACACGAAGGCGAGATAGCCGCGCTCCAACGGTCCGGTCCGGCCGTGATCGGCGAACTGGCGGGACAGCGAACGGTGCGCCTTGTCGCTCTTGGCGACCACCATCAGCCCGGTGGTGTCCTTGTCGAGCCGGTGGACGATGCCGGGCCGCGCCACCCCGCCGATGCCGGACAGGCTCTCGCCGCAATGGGCGACCAGCGCGTTGACGAGCGTGCCGCTCCAGTGGCCCGCCGCCGGGTGCACCACGAGGCCGGCCGGCTTGTCGATCACCAGCAGGTCCTCGTCCTCGAAGACGACGTCGAGTGGGATGGCCTCGGGCTGCGGCTCGGGCGGCTCGGGCGGCGGCACGGTGACGTGGACGCGCTCGTTCGCATTGACGCGCTGGCCGGGATCGCGGACTGTGCGCTCGCCGATCGCGACGTGTCCGCCCAGAATCAGGCTTTTCAGCCGGGAGCGTGAGTAATCGGCGAGGCGGGCGGCGAGCACACGGTCGAGCCGGTCGCCGGCCTCGGCAGGCGCGACGACGACCGTCTCGATCCGGCGATCTCCTTCAGTCATGACCTCTCCGCAGTCTTCCCGCGACCCGTCCGCACCCGACGACAAGCCGCTCGATCCCGAGCAGGCCCGCGTCATGGCGCGCATCAAGCTCCTGATGGCACTGTCCGGCGTTGCCACATTCCTGGGCATCGCCGTGGTCCTCGGCATCGTGGGCTACCGCGTTTCCCGCAGCGGGGGAAGCGTCGAGAACGACGCGACGGTGCTGCTGCCGAAAGGCGGGCGAGTGATCGCGACCGCGGTCGCCGGGGAGCGCCTGCTGGTGACGGTCGAATCACCTGCGGGACTGGAGATTCGCAGCTTCGACGCCCAGACGCTGAAGCCGGCCGGCCGCATGCGATTCGCGATCGAGCCCTGAGCGCGCCGGCGCGCCAAGACGAAGGCGCATCGGCCTTTGTGGACCGACATCGTCGAGCGATCCGCCGGCCGCCGTGACGCGCCGATCGGCGATGCGGCAGACGACTTGCGCTCCGTCCCGATCGAGGCTATGTCGAGCCCGCACGCTCCCTTCGTCTAGCGGCCCAGGACGTCGCCCTCTCACGGCGAAAACAGGGGTTCGAGTCCCCTAGGGAGCGCCAATTTCACTACAATTCGGCGTTGTCGCCCAGTCGATCTGCTCGGCTGGTCGTCGTTCTTCGCCCCCGTGTGCTCCAGCGTCACGTCGTCTCTCGGCGCCGCGCCTCGACGCGCACCGGGCGAGCAGGTATCATCGCGCCCGCTCGTGTCGGTCGGGTGATCGGCGATCCGGGCCCGGAGCAACCCCCCGTGGTGCCGAACCTGTTCGGCCTTCTTGATCCGACACAAGAAGGTCGGTCGGCCTCGACCCACCGGCAGACAGGCGATCAGAGGCGATCAATGAAAAACGCAATCGTGTGTTCTGCGCTTCTCGCGCTGGGCCTCGGACTCGTCACGACGGATAAGGCCCATGCCGTCGTGTACTGTCGATACATCGACTATCCGGTCGGTTGCATCGTCCGCCCCGGTGTCGTGCTGGTGCCCCGGCCGGTCGCAAGGGCGGTGGTCAGGCCGGGTGTGGGGGCTCCAGGGGTCGGCGTGCGACGTGGGACCCCGCTCAACCGGGGCGGCCCGGTGAATCGGGTCGGTCGACGGTAGAACTGCCCGCCTCCCGACGCGGTCGCGTCCTCGTTGCGACGTCGGAGCACTCCTGACGAGCCGATCGGCGACGAACGGCCGCGTACGAGCGCACAGGCGTCGCGCCCCGCGTGCGGCCGCAAAAAAAAAGGCCGCGCAGCGGATTGCCGGCGGCCCAAGTCTAGGGAGGAAACGCCCAAGGAGGGCATTGCCGCCAGCCATCGGCCAGCGACGGCACACACATAGCTATTTCTCTCGCGTGACAGATCCGTAAAAAGACGCAGGGCAGGGCCGCGCTGGCCTGGCATGCACGCGCTCGCTGCTGCGGACCGCCATCAGTCCGGGGCACGGTGGCGGCGATCACCTGTGAGCCGGAGACGATCGAGCCGGCCGCTCGCGTGGCGCCGCATGGCGCATCCGTTCGAGAGCCACGGCACCGAGCGTCGCCTGCTCGACGATTCGCGCGAGCGCCACCGCCTTGCGGTGCGAGTCGCCCGGCAGCGCCTCGAGCCGCACCGCTGCCGCGCCGGGCGGCATCATGGTCGTGATGTCGAAATGCATCAGCAGCAGGCCGGTCGGCGGCTCGAAGGTCAACGGCACCGCCACCACCACCATCCAGCGTGCCCGGTCGATGTTGTGGCACGGATATAGGCACGACAGGTCGTACCGCCGGCCTGCGATCAGCTCCCGCAGTCGATCCGATTGCTCCGGCGTACAATGTCGAAGGTAGTTTTCACCGAGGCCCGCATGGGACCAGACGAGCCCGTTCGCGGCACCGAAATCACGCCATCCCTGGTTGACGTCGGTGATGATGCCGTTCGCGTCGAGTATCGCGATGGTCAACGGTAGCGCCTGGAGATGCTCCGGCAGAGAGTCCGTCAGCCTGCTCAGGTTCCACATCCGATACCGCTACGCGACGAAAAAAGGCCAGGCTGCCTCATCATGCGGCTTGCCCGCTTCTCCGATCAACTCGGGAGATCAACCTAGAGTCCGAGTTGCTCCGGCCCTTTGGCCGAGATCCGGAGTCGAAATCCGGAGTCATGGATCTCCGCTACGGTCTCGATCGTGGGATTTTGTCCCTCTTGCTGTATCGGACTGCATAACAATACGCCTTTTGTAGCAGTCCATGTTTATAAGAAGAAGGAGTGGCTCATAAGCCACAGTGATTTTAAGCCGCAGGAATTACACGTATTTCTGCTCTTCAGGGTGGTGCGAAGCAGGCGCTTCAGCCGAAGGGTTGCGCCATGTGTCGCAAACGCAACCAAATCTCTCTCCGACGAGGGCATATTGGCACCACAACATGCGCAAAGGGGGCCACCCATGAAAGCCATTCTTCTCTCGTCGGCCGCAGTCGTCGCTCTCACCTTCTCTGCCTCGGCGGCCGACATGGCCCTCAAGGCCCCGCCGATGGCACCTCCCGTGCCGGCGTTCAGCTGGACCGGGTGCTACCTGGGCGCCCATGTCGGTGGCGCGTCGATGAAGAGCACGTTCTCGGATTTCGAGGGCGGCTACTTCGGCAACAACGACAACGGCGTTGGTGCGGTGGCCGGCGGCCAGCTCGGCTGCAACTACCAGATCGGCATGTTCGTCCTCGGCCTGGAAGGCGAGGGTTATTGGTCGGGCGTGAAGCAGACCTTCGACTATGGCTATATCGGCAGCCTCTACAGCACCGAGACGAAGAACAAGTACAACTTCGACGTCGCCGCGCGGATCGGCGTCGCGTTCGATCGCGTCCTCGCCTACGGCAAGATCGGCTGGGTGTGGGGCCAGTTCGACTTCAACGCGGGCTATTCGAGCGGCGGCGGATTTTCCAACTATAGCGGCGACACGATGCTGAACGGGCTCCTGCTCGGCCTCGGCGTCGAGTACGCGCTGACCAACAACTGGACCGTGAAGGCCGAGTACAACTACCTGAACTTCGGCAGCAAGGGGATGGACCTCACCTACTGCGACAACGGGGGCTGTCTGTCGGGCTACACCTTCTCGGGCAGTGCCGACATGCACATCGGCAAGATCGGCATCAACTACAAGTTCGGTGGCGACGCCCCCGTCATGGCGCGCTACTGAGGCATCCGAGCTCACGATCAGCCCCGGGCATTTCGCCCGGGGCTTTTTTATGCCGGGCCCACGACAGCCGGATCGTGCGGCCGACATCAGTGCAGTCAGCCGGGCGTCCAGAGCGGCCGGCCGGGTTTTTTCTTTCTGCGGGCCGGGTGCATTCTGCGCTTGTCGCTGCGAGAGAGATCATGCGATTCGACTTTTCGGACTTCCCCCTCGGCAACCGGGCTTTCTCCGCCACCCCGATGGCCTTTTGCGAGCCCGCGGCCATCGGCGCCCTCGGCGCGGTCATGGAGCTCGCGCTGCTCGAGACCGGCAACCCGCGTGCCCGCGAGCACTGGCAGAAGGTGCAGCTCCGGAACCTGCTCACGCATCTGGCTCAGCGCTCCGCATTCTGGCGACGACGAATCGGCGCCGCCAAGCCCAGCGACGTCAAGCTCGCGGCCCTGCCGGTGCTCTCCCGCAAGGACGTGCTGGACCAGGTCGCGGCGGAGGGCTCCCTGCTGACGGGACAGGATCCGATCCGGGTGCAGCCCAACTCGACCTCCGGCTCGTCCGGCACGCCGCTGAGCTTCTTCATCTCGGACATGAACGTCCGCTACAATCTGATGCGCTCTCTCGCCCAGTATTTCATCGAGGGACGCGACCTCACGCTGAACCGGACCCGCATCACGTCACTGCCCGTGTCGAACCCGCGCGGCTACACGGTCGATGTCAGCGACACCTGGCTCGGCGACATGGCACCGATGATCCGCTCCGGCATCAACAAGCACATCGCCTATTTCCACCCGGACGTGCCGCGGCTGCGCAAGGAACTCGAGTCGCATCCGATCGGCTATCTCGTGGTGCCTCCGCGTGCGGTCGAGACGTTGCTGTCGCATTTCGGTCCGGAGGTGTTCAAACGCGCCGGCACCGCGATGATCGTCACCCTGGCCGAGTCGGTCGATCCGGAGCTCCGCCACACCTTCGACGGCCTCGGAATCCCGATCCGTGCGACCTACTCCTGCGAGGAGGTCGGGCCGATCGGGATGGAATGCCCGCACCACCCGGGGCACTATCACGTCGCGAGCAGCAACGTGATCGTCGAGATCGCGCGCGACGATGCGACCAGGCTCGGAGATATCCGGCTCGGTCGCCTGCTGGTCACGCATCTGCATTCCTACGCGACGCCGTTCGTGCGCTACGACGTGGGCGACGTGGCTTCGCTCGCCGACCGGTGCCCCTGCGGTCACGAGGGGCAGACCCTGTCGAACGTCTACGGCCGCAGCAAGGGGCTGGTGAAGCGGCCGGACGGGAGCGTGCGGAGCTTCTACATGAAATCCCACGACCTGACCGAGGCCGCGGCGTTCGAGGAGTTTCGGATCCGCCAGACCGGCCTCGACACCATGGTGGTCGAGATTGTGCGCGCGACGCCGCTCACGCCGGACGAGGCCGAGCGCCTGCGCGCCGTCGTCGCCAGCCATGCGGGGGAGGGCGTCGCCGTCGAGGTGCGATGGGCCCTCGCGATCGACTGGGGCCAGGACAAGAAGCGGCTCGGCTATCGCAGCGAGGTCCTGTGACGTGCGGTTGCGAAGCGTCGTGGTGCGAACGCCCGCGGTGAGGCGGCGTGCGCGGTCGCGCCGCGCTGGACAAGCCCGGCCCGGGTTGGCATGACCAGCGGGGCCGCGCG
>NZ_NPEX01000080.1:8498-13030 GCF_003258865.1 Rhodoplanes roseus
CGGGGCCGGCCGCTGCGAGTCGTCATGTCCGACCAAGACCCCATTCTCGTCACCGGCGCGGCCGGGTTCATCGGCTTCCACGTGGCGCGACGCCTGTTGCAGCAGGGCCGTCGCGTGGTGGGTCTGGACAATCTCAATGCCTATTACGATCCGGCCCTGAAGCAGGCTCGCGTCGAGGCGCTGGAGCGCTTCGAGGACTTCCACTTCCTGCGGCTCGATCTCGCCGACCGGGCCGCGGTGGCGGATCTGTTCGCGCGCGAGCGTTTCCCCGTCGTCGTCCATCTCGCGGCGCAGGCCGGCGTGCGGCATTCGCTGGTCGATCCGTTCGCCTATCTGGACGCCAACCTGGCCGGCTTCCTCTCCGTGCTGGAGGGATGCCGGCACCACGGCTGCCGCCATCTCCTCTACGCGTCCTCGTCGTCGGTCTACGGCGCCAACACGAGCGTGCCCTTCGCGACCGACCAGAACGTCGACCATCCGCTCAGCCTCTACGGCGCCACCAAGAAGGCCAACGAGCTGATGGCGCATTCCTACAGCCATCTGTTCGGGCTGCCGGCGACGGGCTTGCGCTTCTTCACCGTGTACGGCCCGTGGGGGCGGCCCGACATGGCGATGTGGCTGTTCACCGATGCGATCGCGCGCGGTGAGCCGATCAAGCTGTTCAACCACGGGCAGATGAAGCGCGACTTCACCTATGTGGACGACGTCACCGAGGCGGTGGTGCGCCTCGTCGACCACGTGCCGCAGGGCGATCCGGGCTGGTCGGGCGACGCGCCCGATCCGGCGTCGAGCCGCGCGCCCTGGCGCGTCTACAACATCGGCAACAACAGCCCGGTCGCGGTGCCCGAGGTGGTGCGGCTGATCGAGGAAGCGCTCGGACGACCCGCCGTACGCGAGATGCTGCCGATGCAGCCCGGCGACGTTCCGGAGACCTGCGCGAATGTCGACGACCTGATGGCGGCCGTCGGCTTCCGGCCCGCCACGCCGATCGAAGAGGGAGTCGCGCGCTTCGTCGCGTGGTACCGGCGCTATCGCGGCGGCTGAACCCCGGGGCGCCGACAACGCGTGGCATGCCCGAATCCTCTGATCGGACCCCGTCGGGCCGTCGACCGGCTGCGCGGATCAGTAAAATATCTATACGAGCCGCCTGTTTCGGCGTAACGGCCATTCCGAATTCACGGCACTTCCGGATATCCATTCCGGAGAGGCAAGAGTAGCTTTCCGGCGGGTCACGAAAGAGGGCCTTCAGTACCCGCCGCCGGTATTCCGAACAGCGCAAGACGATCGACGACACACGTTCGACGGGCCGGCCCCCTTGCCGGCGCTGCGCCGAACGCCGGCCGTGACCCGAGAGACCCCCGAGCCCACCGGGCGGCATCCCTGCCGCCGTCCGGTCCATCGATCGTCCTCGACTCGGAGCTGGTCATGAAGATCCTCAAAGCCATCAACAAGGTTCCCGGCGGCCTGATGGTCGTGCCGCTGTTCATCGGCATGGTCATCAACACGTTCACTCCGAATCTGCTGAAGATCGGCGGCTTCACCGAAGCCTTGAGCGGCGTCGGCTATCCGACCGTGCTCGGCATGTTCCTCTTCACGGCCGGCACCAAGATGACGTTGCGAACCGCGCCCCGCATGCTCAAGCGCGGCTTCGGTATTCTGCTCGCCAAGGTCGGCATCGCCACCGGCATCGCGCTCTCGGTCGCGTATTTCCTCGGCGGCGACCTGTTCGGCCTCAGCACGCTCGCCCTGCTGGTCGCGATGAGCGACACCAATGGCGGCATGTTCCTGGCGCTCACCAGCGCGATGGGCGACAAGGAGGATGCCGGGACCTACGTGCCGCAGAGCATCGAGACCGGCCCGTTCCTGACCATGATCATCCTGGTCGGCGCCGGCCTGGCCAACATCCCGTGGATGACGATGGTGTCCGTGATCGCGCCGATCTTCGCGGGCGCGCTCCTCGCCAACCTGGACGAGGATCTGCGCGAGTTCTTCGGCTCGCACGAGCCTATCATCGTGCCGTTCATGGCCTTCACGCTCGGCCAGAACATCAACCTGATGAACGTCCTCACCGGCGGCCTGCCGGGCGTGGCGCTCGGTATCATGACGCTGGTGGTCACCGGCATCTGCTGCATCCTGGCCGACAAGCTCCTCGGCGGATCGGGGATCGCGGGCGCTGCGGCGTCCAGCACGGCCGGCAACTCGGCGGCGGTGCCGAAGGCCGTCGCGATGGCGGATCCGAGCTACGCGGCGATCGCCCCGATCGCCACCGTTCAGGTCGCCGCTTCGGTGATCGTCACGGCGGTCCTCACCCCGATCCTCACATCGTGGATGTATAATCGCGTGCAGAAGCAGCGGGCCGCCGGCAAGATGCCGGCCGCCGCCGCCTCGGCCGCTCCGAAGCCCGTCGCGGCCGTTCCGGTGAGCGCGACACCCGCGGAGTGAAGCTTCTCCGTCCAGCAAGGTCCATGACATGAACATCATATCGCTCGACACCGCCAATGCGCTGATCGCCCGCGCGATCGGCAAGGCGGTCGCCGATTTCAAGCGCCCGATCTGCGTCGCGGTGGTCGACGGGACCGGCCACCTGCTCGGCTTCTCGCGAATGGACGGTGCGCCGTTGCGCAGCATTCAGATCGCGATCGGCAAAGCCTATTCCTCGGCGCGGCTCGGCGTGAACACCGACGCGTTCCTGGAACGTCTCCATCGCGAGAAGGTCACGGCGGCCGACTTCTGCGACGACAAGATCACGTCGCTGCCCGGCGGGGCCGTCTTCAAGAGCCAGGACGGTGCGGTGATCGGCGCCGTCGGCGTCAGCGGCTTGAAGTCGGAAGAGGATCAGGCGATCGTGCACGCGCTCGCCGACCTCGTGGCGCGCGACGCCGTCTGACACGAGAGCGGGCCTCCGCGGCCGGAGGCCCGCTCGCCCGGCGCGTCCGCGCCCGTCAATCAACCAAACAGAGGCGTTAGCCCCATGTCCAAGCCGAAAGTCCTCGTCACGCGAATGATCCAGCAGGAGAACATCGATCGCCTGCGCGAGCATTTCGACGTCGAGATCAACCCGGACGACCGCGCCTACACCAAGGACGAGCTGAAGCAGAAGATCAGGGGCAGGGACGGCGTTCTGTCGATGCTCACCGACACGATCGACGGCGAGGTGCTCGACGCGGCCGGGCCGCAGTGCCGGATCGTCGCCAATTTCGCGGTCGGCTACAACAATTTCGACGTCGCCGCGGCGACGAAGCGCGGCGTGATCCTGACCAACACGCCGGGCGTGCTCGACGACGCCACCGCGACCCACACCATCACGCTCCTGCTCTCCGTCGCCCGCCGCATCGTCGAGGCCGACAAGTTCGTCCGGGCCGGCAAGTGGGGAAGCTGGGCGCCGCTGTTCTTCATGGGCCTCGATGTCGACGGGCGGACGCTCGGCCTCGCCGGCGCCGGGCGCATCGGCAAGAACGTGGCCCGCAAGGCCGCGGCCTTCGGAATGAAGATTCTCTACACCGACGTGAAGCCCGATCCGGATTTCGAGAAGAGCCTCGGCGCCCGCTTCGTCGACAAGGCGACCCTGCTCGCCGAGTCCGACTACGTCACGCTGCACGTGCCTCTCATCCCGGCGACCAAGCACTACATCGGCGAGGCCGAGCTGAAGGCCATGAAGCCGACGGCCGTGCTGATCAACGCCGCGCGTGGTCCGGTGGTGGACGAGAAGGCGCTGGCGCGCGCCCTGAAGGACAAGGTGATCTGGGGCGCTGGTCTCGACGTGTTCGAGAACGAGCCGGCGGTCGAGCCCGAGCTTCTCGGCCTCGACAACGTGATCGTCGTGCCGCATATCGCCTCGGCCACGCCGGAGACCCGGATGAACATGGGCCGCATCGCGGTGGACAACCTCCTCAAGGTGCTGACCGGCGGCGCGCCCGACACCTGCGTCAACCCGGAGGTCCTCGAGGCGTAGCGGCGGTCGAGGGCCGCCGGCTACCGATCTTTCGAAAGGCCGATCCGGCGACCCCGGGTCGGCCTTTTCTATCGGCCCGGGGGGTGGCCCGGCGGCGGCTCGGCCGCGGCGGTCACCGCGTCGAAGGGGGTGAACTCCTGGTGCACGCAGCGGTCGGTGCCGACCGCGGTGCGGGTGTCGACCACCTTCTCCTTCTGGATGAAGAACGCGTAGTAGACGGCGTGAGACGCGTTGGGGTCCGACTTGAGGCAGACCACCCAGGCCGGGCCGCCGATCCGCTCGATCCAGCGCGGCTCGGAGATCGTCAGGCCGGCCGGGTCGACCGGCTGCTTCAGCCCTTTCATGGCCGCGGCGACGAGCCTGCGATAGGGCGGCACCGGCTCGGGCGAGAGGATCTGGGTCTTGTCGTAGCTGTCGTCGAAGAACGGTCCGCTGAGGCTGCAGGCCGACACCAGGCTGCCCATCGCGGCAGCGAGTGCGACCCCGATCGCGGCGCGACGCCGCCGGCGGATCGCCGCCCCCCGAGCCTCAGCGGCACGCGTGCCGATCACGTGAGAGCCGAATGCGCAAAGGCCGTTGG
>NZ_NPEX01000080.1:13040-23591 GCF_003258865.1 Rhodoplanes roseus
GCGTGCCGCACGTCGTCGTTTCCGTCTCCACGCCACTCGCCTTGCCGAAGCTCGTCCCGGAACTCGCGTGCCGCAGACTTGCGTCGAATTTGCGATGGCGGCTGCCGGAGCAGAGCCGGCCGCCGGCGGATCGTGTCGACCGGCTCACCCCCGCATCAGCGCCGTCACGTGGACGGCGACCGACCGGGCGAGGCCCTGAAGGTCGTAGCCGCCCTCGAGCAGGGACACGACCCGGCCGCCGCAGCAGCTGTCGGCGACATCCATCATCCGCTTGGTGACCCAGGTGTAGTCGGGCTCCAGCAGATTGATGTTGGCGAGCGGGTCCCGCATGTGCGCGTCGAAGCCCGCGGACAGCACCAGCAGGTCGGGCCGAAAGTCCAGAAGGCGCGGGATGATGACGCTCTCGAAGGCCTCGTGGAACTCGTCCCCGCCGTCGCCGGCGCGCAGCGGCGCGTTCACGATGGTGCCGTGCTCGCCGCGTTCGGAGGCGGCGCCGGTCCCCGGATAGAGCGGCATCTCGTGGGTCGAGCAATACATCACGTTGCGGTCGGCCCACAGGATGTCCTGGGTGCCGTTGCCGTGGTGAACGTCGAAGTCGATGACCGCGACCCGCTCGGCGCCGTGTCGGTCGCGGGCGTGCCGCGCCGCGATGGCTGCGTTGTTGAAGAAGCAGAATCCCATCGGCTGGGTGATCTCGGCGTGGTGGCCGGGCGGCCGCATGGCGCAGAAGGCGTTGGCGACCTTGCCGGTCATCACCTCGTCGACCGCCAGCACGGCGCCGCCGACGGCCCGCAGGGCCGCCTCGTAGGTGCCGGGCGACATCGAGGTGTCGGCGTCCAGCTTGACCATGCCCTCGGTCGGGCTCGCGTCCCGGATGGCGTCGATATAGTCCTGCGTGTGGCACAGGGCGATGCGGTCGATCGCGGTCACGGGCGCCTGGTCGCGGGCGAGTGACTGGAACGCCTCCTGCTCCAGGACCCGCTCGACGACCCGCAGTCGATCGGGCCTCTCGGGATGGCCGAGGGGGGGAATGTGTTCGAGTGCCGCCGGGTGGGTGATGTACAGGGTCGTCATCGGATGCATCGGTTATGGGAATTCAACCATATCGCGTTCTCCGCCTCCCGGTGTCAAAAAGAATATTCCACGTGCGCGTGCGGCCGCTCCGCGGGACCGCCCCGACCTGCCGCACGGAGCCGTGAGGCGGCCCGCGGCGTTCCCGATGCGGTGTTCAGACCCGTCCCGAGCCGCTCGCCGGAAATCCCCAAGCCCGCGTGGGGCGTGTTGATCCCGACCGCGTGCGCACGTATGGTCCGCGCGCGAAAGGCCGCCGCCTTGGGGCGTAGCCAAGTGGTAAGGCAGCGGATTTTGATTCCGCCATTCCCTGGTTCGAATCCAGGCGCCCCAGCCAAGCCTGCACGCGAGGCCCGGGCACGAGCCTCCGGCCCGGGCTGGCCCAGCCGGAGTGCCGACCGGCGCAGCCGGTGCCGGCGCGCGCCGCCGAGCCATCGCAGCCCGCCGTCGAGCCGGCCCATCTCCGCCAGGACCGGGTCCGCAGCCCCGCCAGGGCCCTCCACCTGTCTGTTGGCACTCGCGTTACCGCTGCGCCACAGCCTCGCCCGACCGACCTAAACCGCAACGTGCAGAAACGTCAAAAGCGTCCTCTGCTTAGGGTTTGTTAACGATAATGGGGTGTTAATCCGGATTGTGAGTTCCCGAGTTTCATAGGTTGTGCGGATCCCATGCGGCACGCTCGTCCCATCGTCGTGATCCTCGCCTCGCTGGCGCTGTCCGGCTGCATGACCACGTCGAGCTTCTTCGGGCCCGGCGTCCCTCCGCCGCCGCCCTCCATCGACGCGGTCGTCTATGGCGGCCCCGGCGACGTGACGGGCGGGATCCCTGGCCCGTCGCCGGCCGTCGCTGCCGCGCTCGTCAAGGCCGACGATCCCGATCCGCCCTATACGCTGGACTCCGGCGATCGCCTCCGCGTCATGGTCTACGGGCAGGACGGTCTCACCAACACCTATGCGGTGGACGCCGCGGGCCGCATCACGCTGCCGCTGATCGGCGGCGTTCCGGCGCGCGGCCGCACCACGGCGGACCTCTCGAAGGTGATCGCCGCGCGCTTGCGCGACGGCTATCTGCGCGAGCCGCATGTGGCGGTCGAGGTCGAGGCCTACCGGCCGTTCTTCATCCTGGGCGAGGTGACGTTCCCGGGACAGTATCCGTTCGTCGCCCACATGACCGCCGAGACGGCGGTCGCGATCGCCGGCGGCTTCACGCCGCGCGCCTATCGCTGGGAGGTCGAGGTCACGCGGCCGACCCCGCAAGGGCCGGTGCGCCTGAAAGGCCCGCCGATGACGCCGGTGCGCCCCGGCGACACCGTGGTCATCTCCGAACGCTGGTTCTGACACGCACCTCCGCGATCCGGTCTCACCGGTGATGCACGGCGAGCCACACGGTGGCGCGCTCCGGGTCGGTCGCCGCCACGCGATGACGGGCATGCGCCGGGATGTGGACGTAGTCGCCGGGCAGCAGCGCACGCGGCGTCGGCTCGCCCTCGAACTGCAGCGTCGCCGTGCCGGTGAGCAGCACCACCCATTCGGACCAGGACTGATCGTACCAGAAGCCGGTCGGGCTCGCCTGACCGTGCGAGACGATTCGCTCGATGCGCAGATCCGGTGTCGCGAGCAAGGTCGAGACCAACTCGTCCGGCCGCCGCTGCTGCGCTCCCGCGAACAGGTTGCCGCTGGTGATCATGCCGAATCGTCTCCCGCCGTGAACGGCCGGCGGATCGCCGTCCGCGCGGAACAGGGCGGGCGCCTCGACCGTTCCCACCGTGATCGAAACGGGGTCCTCTGTCCATTGTCGCGCTCCTCTCTCGCCGCGCTCCTTCTCGGCCGGCCGCTCGCCAACGAGGAGCACGCGGGTCGCAAGGTCGGTCTCGGCACCGGGGTGCCGACCGTCGGGCTCGGCGCCTTCGGTTCGCCCGCCTACGGCCCGGAAGCGGCCCTACTGGTCCTGGCACCGCTCGGTGCGGCGGGTCTGTCGGCCTTTGCGGCCGTGCAGGGTGTGGTCGTCGTCGTGCTTCTGCTGCTCTGGCTCACCTTTCGCCGCGCCATCGTGGCGTTCCCGGGCAACGGCGGGGCCTACACGATCGCGCGCGACACGCTCGGCGACGCCGGCGGGCTGCTGGCCGTGGTGGTTCTGGTGCTCGATTATGTGCTCAACGTCGCCGTCGGCATCTCCGCCGGCGTCGCGGCGCTGGTCTCCGCCGTGCCGACGCTCGCGCCGCATCGCCTCGCGCTGTGTCTGGTCGTGCTGGCCGGGCTGACCCTGATCAATCTGCGCGGGGTGCTCGACGCCGGACGGGTCTTCGCGCTGCCCGTCTATGTCTTCCTCGCGAGCTTCGCGATCGTGCTCGTCGCCGGCCTCGTCGTCGTCCTGTCGGGAAACGCCGAGCCGCTGCCGTCTCCGGCTCCTTCTGATCCGCCGGGCGAGACGAGCTTTTGGCTCGCGGTGCTACTCGCTTATGCGGTGGCGTGCACCGGCATGACCGGCGTCGAGGCCGTCAGCAACAGCGTCGACACCTTCCGGGATCCCGCCGTGCGCACCGCGCGCCGCGCCCTCGCCGCGGTCGTGGTCGTGCTGGCCGTCTTCCTCGCGGCGCTCGCGGTTCTGGTGCCGGCGTTCGGCGTCGTCGCGATGCCGCAAACCGACGCGCAGTATCGCAGCGTGCTGTCCGGTCTCGCCGCCGCGATCGCCGGGCAGGGCGCGCTCTACTACGTCTGCATCGGTGCGCTGCTGGGCGTGCTCGTCCTCTCCGCTCACACGAGCTTCGTCGGCCTGCCGGGCTTCTTCCGCCTGGTCGCTGCCGACGGCTGGCTGCCGCGACCCTTCGCCGTGCTGGGGCGGAGGCTGGTTCTCACGGTCGGCGTGCTGTTTCTCTCCGGATGCGCCGGGGCGCTGCTGGGGCTGTTCGAGGGCGTGACGGACCGGCTGGTGCCGCTCTTCGCCGTGGCGGCCCTTTCGGTCTTCCTGCTGGTTCAGCTCGGCATGACCGTTCATGGACTGCGCGTGCGACGACGGGTGACGAGCGCGCGGGCCGCGGCGCGGCGGGCGACGCTGCTCAATATCGGCGTCGATGTCGTCGGCGGACTCGCGACAGGGCTCGCCCTCGCCGTCACCATGGTCGCGTGGTTCGTCCAGGGCGTCTGGATCCTGCTCGTGGTCGCGCCCGCTTTGATGGGCTTGCTGGTCGCGGTCCGGCGCTACTATGCGACCGTGGACCGAGAGCTGCGCGATCCCGGACCGCTCGATCTGAGCGACCTCTCGCCTCCTATCGTGCTGGTCGCGACCGAGGATCGCAGCCGTCTCACCGACAAGGCGCTCGCCTTCGCGCTGTCGGTCTCACCCGATGTGTGGGCCGTGCACCTCGCGGCGCTCGAAGGGCCCGGTTCCGAGGAGAAGGAGCGCGCCTTGCGCGAGGCCTGGGAAAGCGATGTCGAGGCGCCGGCCCGGGCCGCCGGCCACCGGCCGCCGCGGCTCGTCACGGTCGGCGCGCCGTTCCGGCACGTCTATGCGCCGCTTCTCGATCTGGTCGACCGGCTTTCGGCCCAGCATCCCGGCCGCACCATCGCGGTGCTGACGCCCGAGTTCGTGAAGCAGCGCTGGTGGCAGTATCCGTTGCACACGCTACGCGCGCGGCGCATGCGGTCGGGGCTGCTCGCCTATGGAGGGGCCCGGGTGGTCGTGATGAGCGTACCCTGGTATCTCGACGATCCCGATCCGGAACGCGCAGCGCGCACCACCGCGACATTGCCCAGCATCGCACCCGTGGACTGAGCGCGCCGCACGCGATTCCGGTCAGTCTGCGGAGAGGCCGAGCCGGCGCGCGAGCCAGGCGGCGACGATCTCCGCAACCGCGGCCTCGCGTCCCTTGTAGAAGTGGTCGCAGTTCGGGACGATCTCGACGTCGCACGGCCCGCCGGCGCGGTCGCGGAATTTCTCGGCGGGATAGTGCTCGGCCGGCTCCTGGTCGCCGCGGACATAGAGCACCGGGCAGGTGATCTGCGGCGCGAGATCGAGCGTGAACGGCATCTTGGTGATGCGGTCGATGAACGCCTCGGCCGAGGTCACGTACCACCAGTGCGGCAGGAAGATCAGCTCGCGGCCGCGACCGGCCGCCACCAGCGCTTCCGCCTGCGCCTTGATCTCGGCGAACCTGTCGCCGGCGAACAGGCCGATCTGGCTCACCCGCTCGTTCTGCCGGCCGCCCGCATGGGCGGAGAGCAGCACCAGGCACGGGGTTTTCGGATGCGCGACGACATGCGGCACCGACAGCATGCCGCCGTTGCTGTGGCCGATCACGACCGGGGCGTCGTAGCCGCGCGCCGCGAGCCAGGCCGCGGCGAGCCGGTTGTCCTCGATCGCTTCGTCGGTGAGCTGGAAGGCGGCGCCTTCCGCGGCCCGGCTGTCGCGGATGCTCAGAATGTCGTGGCCGCGTCGATTGAAGGCGAGGCAGGCGAGCCCCAGCCGGGTCAGCACCGGCGGCAGGAAGCGCGGCGCGCCGGTGTAGAAGTTCATCGTGTTGCCGTGGAACAGCAGCACGGCGCCGCGGATCGGCCGGTCCTCCGGCCAGTGGAACGCGCCGTCCAGCGGCGTGGTGCCGGTCGGAATCGTGATGAGCTCGGTGCGCATGGAGGCGGCCTCGGTGGCGTCGCGACGGGGGGAACGGAGCGCAGGGAGGAGGCAGCGGAACGGAGAGACGTGACGGAGCAGGAGGCTATCGGCGGGCTCGGCAGCGCGCAAGCCACGGGCTATCGGCACCGCGCTCCCGTCATGCCGGCCGGGAGAGCCAGGCCGCGATGTCGTCGCGATGCGTGACGAGATAGTGGCGGAACCACACGGCGTAATTCTCGGGACGGGCCGTCAGGTCGGCGAACAGCGTCTCGGACGGCACCCAGGCGTATTCGCTCACCTCGTCCGGGGCCGGCGCCACCGGGCCCTCCCAGGTGCCTCCGAACGCGTGCACCAGCTCGTCCTCGATGAAGCCGTTGGAGAGCGTCGCGCGATAGTGCGTCTTGAACAGCGGCGCCAGCGTGCAGACGAAGCCCATCTCCTCCGGCAGGCGGCGCAGGGCGGCATCGAGCGTCGACTCGCCGGGCCTGGGATGGCTGCAGCAGGTGTTCGCCCACAGCCCGCCCGAGTGGTACTTCGCCGGGTTGCGGCGCTGGATCAGCATCTCGCCGCGCGCATTGCGGACCAGCACCGAGATGGCCCGGTGCGGCAGGCCGCGCCGATGCACCTCGGTCTTGCCGGCGACGCCGGTCGGCCGGTCGTCGGCATCGACCAGGATGATCTGCTCCTCGGTCGCGGGATCCGCGATCACATCCACCGGCATGATGGCTCTCTCGTGCTGCGATGCTCGTTCTGCGATGCAGAACCGAGCGTGGGTCCGCCTGCCTTCGGTCGGGCCGCAGTATAGGCGCGGAGGACGAGGGGACAACCCCGCCCGCCCGGTCGTGAACCTCCCGACGCGAACGGCCGGCGCGAGCGCCGGCCGTCGGTATGTCGTGCGGAAGAAGAGTGCGGTTCGGCGATCAGACCGCGGCCGTGATCCACTGCTCCAGCTTCTGCTTCGGCGCGGCACCGACCTGGCGGGACGACAGCTCGCCGTTCTTGAACAGCATCAGGGTCGGGATCGACATGATATTGTACTGGGCCGCGACCTTGGGATTCTCGTCGACGTTGAGCTTGACGATCTTCACCTTGCCGTCGAGCGTCCCGGCGATCTCCTCGAGGGCGGGGGCGATCATGCGGCACGGGCCGCACCACTCGGCCCAGAAGTCCACCACGACCGGCTTGTCCGACTTCAGCACCTCGGTCTCGAAGTCCTGGTCGGAAACCTTGGTCACGCCCATGCCATACCTCTTGGGGTTCAGTGTTCGGGCCTGAACGTATGAACGCGTCCGGGATGCGTCAAGGCGCCGCTCCGAGAACGCCGAGCCGATCGAGCGCTGCGGCCAGAGCGTCGGCCGAAACCTCCATCAGATCAGGCGTGTCGGTCCACACCAGGGCGGTTCGGACCGGCCGGTCGGGCCATAGGGTGCGCAGCACCGCCCGGTAGAGCGCGAGCTGGGTGACGTATTCGGGCGGCGCGTCGGCCAGCCGGCGGGGCGCCGGCCGATTCGTCTTGAAGTCGGCGATCAGCACGGCCTCGTCCGTCACGGCCAGGCGATCGACCTGGCCGGAGACGAGGAGCGGCCGCCCCTCGCGGCGGGGAAGGCGGCCCAGGATCGGCACCTCCGCCCGGCTGCCCGGGCCGAACAGGGCGGCGAAGCGGGGATCCGCCAGGATCGCCAGCGTGTCGCCGAGCAGGGTCTCGCGCGCCGCATCGTCGAGGACGTCGGCGTTGCGGGCCAGCACGGTGCGGGCCGTCTCGGCGCGCCTGTCCGGGGCGATCTCGGGCAGCGACTGCAGCAGGCGGTGGGCGAGCCGCCCGCGCGCCATCGCGGCCTTTCGGGTCGCCTCGGTGTCGGTCGATCGCGGCGGCGCCCGCCGCGGCCCGCCTTCGTGGGCCCGTGACGGCGACAGCGCTGCGGCGGACGATTCCGGTTCGCCGAGAGGCAGGCGCAGCCAAGTCGGCTCCGGCGCTTCGGCCCGGGGGGGCGCCTGCGGCTCGGCCGCGGGAACGGGCGCGTCGGGCACCTTCCGGTAGATGCTGACAGGCGCGTCGTGTCCCTCGACCGTCTCCTCGGTGACGCCCGGCTGGCCGGCGAGCTGCGTCCTGATCAGGTCGTGCCAGCACCCCTCGGGTGGCTTCCGGGTGCCGGCGCATCCGCAGACGATCAGGCGGTGTGCCGCCCGCGTCATCGCCACATAGAGGAGCCGGCGATACTCGTCCTCGGCCTCCTTGGCGGCCGCGGCGCGTGCCGTCGCAACGGCGGCCGGATCCTGCTCCTTCCGGCCCGCCCATACCAGGGCGCCGGGCGTGCCGGGCGGTGCGTTCTCGGCGGACAGTGTCAGCAGCCGCGGCGGCCGCGGGCCGGACGGCGGCTGCGTCGTGTCGGCCAGGAAGACGAGCGGCGCCTCCAGGCCCTTGGCGCCGTGCACGGTCATCACCCGGACCTCGTCGCGGGTGATCTCCATGTCGCGCTTGATCTCGCTTTCGGCGGCCCGCAGCCAGGCGACGAAGCCTTGCATCGAGGGCGTCTCGCGCCGCTCGTAGTCGAGCGCCAGCGACAGGAACTCGTCGAGCGCATCGTTCGCCTCACTGCCGAGCCGCGCGAGAATGCGGGCGCGGCCGCCCTCGGCGCCGAGCAGCCAGGAGTAGAAGCCGAACGGTCCCTGCTGCCGCGCCGCCTCGGTGCAACGCGCGTAGCATTCCGCCGCCGCCGCGGCGGCTGGGCTTTTTCCCGCGGCAGCCACCAGGGCCGCGTGGAGCGTGCCGGTGCGGCCATGGGCCACGTCGAACAACTGGTCGTCGTCGAAGCCGAACAGCGGGCTCTTCAGTGCGATGGCGAGCGCCAGGTCGTCGGTCGGCAGCAGGATCGCGTCGGCCAGCGCCATCAGGTCGACGATGGCGACGTGCTCGGTCAGCGCCAGCCGGTCCGCCCCGGCCACCGGAACGCCGGCCTCCTCCAGCGCCCGGATCACGGCCTGGAACATCGGCCCGCGCTGGCGCACCAGCACCAGCACGTCGCCGGCCTTCAGCGGCCGGTTCTCGTGCCCGGCCGGCGCGCCGCTGGCGATCAGGTCGCGGATCGTCTGCGCGATCTTTCGCGCCAGCGTCACCTGCGGACTGGTCTCGATGGTGGCGTCGAACGGCGCGTCCCAGCCCTCCTTCTCCTCGCGCGGGTCCGCCCGGGTCAGCGGCCACAGCTCGACGACGCCGGGTGCCGCGTCGGGCAGCGCCTCGTGCGGCGGCACGCCCGCCTCGTCCGACGTGACGCTCGAGAACATCTCGGGCGTCGCGAACACGGCGTCGACGGCGCCCAGGATGTTGGCGCCGGAGCGGAACGAGAACTTGAAGTCTCGCTTCAGGAAGGCGAGGCCGCTCGCATTGTGCGCCGTCTCGAAGTGGCGCCGCATGCGGGCGAACTCCTTCGGCACGGCGCCCTGGAACGAGAAGATCGACTGCTTCTCGTCGCCCACGGCGAAGACGGTGCGACGCATCCCGCGGGCGCCTTCGCCGGCCGTGAACTCGGCGACCAGCAGGCGGATGATCTCCCACTGCTTCGGGCTGGTGTCCTGCGCCTCGTCGATCAGTACGTGGTCGATGGCGCGATCGAGCTTGTAGTGCACCCAGCCGGGCGTCGTGGCGCCGAGCAGGGCGAGGGTCTTGTCGATCAGGTCGTCGTAGTCGAGCAGGCCGCGGCGGTTCTTCTCGACGCCGTAGCGGGCGATCACGGCCGCCGCGATGGTGACCAGCGCCGCGGTGCGGTCGCGACACACCACGGCGTCGCGCTGCGCCACCAGCGTCACGACGCGGTCGCGCTCCCGCGCGAGGCGCTCGGCGAGCGCCGGATGCTTCTTCGCGATGCCCGAGGTGACGAGGTTCTTCCGGGGTTCGCGCTTACCGGTCAGGAAGACGTCGAGATACGCCTCGAGCTGCTCCGGTCCCGCGGCGGCGGCCGCCGCCGTGAAGCGGGCGCACTGCTTCTGGTCGTTGCTCGTGCCGCCCTTGCACACCGCCGCGACCGCGGCCCATTCGGAGGACGGCAGGAGCGGGCCGTCGACGATCGTCTTCTCGATCACCTCGATCGTATCGTCCGGGGCGACACCGAGCGACCGGGACAGGTCGGCGAGCGCGCCGGCGAGGCCGCCATGCGCCTCGATCCAGGCGCCGAGGGCGTGACGGCGAAACACCGCCTCGCGCACCAGATCCCTCAGCGTCTGGTCGGCGGCGGCGGCGAGGGCACTGGTCAGCGCGCGGCCGATCGGGCTGTCGCGCGACGTCGTCGCGTCGAGCAGCACGGCCATCGTGGCGCGGTCCAGAAGCTCGTCGGTGGCGCGCTCGTCCAGCACGGCGAAATGCGCCGGCACCGCGGCCTCGAACGGGAAGCGCTGCAGCAGCCGCGTGCAGAACGCGTGGATGGTCTCCACCTTCAGGCCGCCCGGCGTGTCGAGCGCCGCGGCGAACAGCTTTCGCGCCTGCTCGCGATCGCGGGCCGCGATGGTCTTGACGCCGAGGCTGCGCAGCTTGAGGTCGAGCGCGACGTCGTCGAGCGAGATCCATCCGGCGAGCTGGCCGAACACCCGGTCGGCCATGTTGGCGGCGGCCGCCTTGGTGAAGGTGATGCACAGGATCCTCGCGGGATCGACGCCGGCGAGCAGCAACCGAATCACCCGCTGTGCCAGCACATGCGTCTTGCCCGACCCGGCATTGGCCGACACGAAGGCCGACACGCCTGGATCCGCCGCCTCCGTCTGCACGGCCGTGACGACGTCCGGAATGGTTCGCACGCGGCTCATGGGAAGGCCTCCCGCACAGCGCCGTCTTCACCTCTCCCCGCGCGCGGGGAGAGGTCGGATCGCATGCAGCAGGCATGC
>NZ_NPEX01000809.1 GCF_003258865.1 Rhodoplanes roseus
CGCGCAGATCAACCGTTTTGGCGGCAATATCTCGCGCACGGCCGAGTTTGTCGGCATGGAACGCTCGGCCCTGCATCGCAAGCTGAAGAGCCTCGGGGTATAGAGCCTCACGGCGGCGGGATTCTCGCAACAAAGGACATTTCATGCGCGTCATCATTTGCGGCGCTGGCCAGGTCGGATACGGCATCGCGGAGAAACTGGCGACGGAGAACAACGATGTCACGGTGATCGATCGTTCGCCGCATCTGGTGAATGCCATTCGTGACACGCTGGA
>NZ_NPEX01000810.1 GCF_003258865.1 Rhodoplanes roseus
GGCGGAGATGCTCGGCATCAAGGAAATCTACATCGAGGACCTGCGCGAGGAATTCGTCCGCGACTTCGTCTTCCCGATGTTCCGCATGAACGCCGTCTATGAAGGCGTCTATCTTCTCGGCACCTCGATCGCCCGCCCGCTCATCTCCAAGCGGCTCGTGGAAATCGCCCACGAGACCGGCGCCGATGCGATCGCCCATGGCGCCACCGGCAAGGGCAACGACCAGGTGCGCTTCGAGCTCAGCGCCTATGCGCTCGACCCCGACATCAAGGTG
>NZ_NPEX01000811.1 GCF_003258865.1 Rhodoplanes roseus
GCATCTGCGAACGGCGGCCGCCGCCAAGCGCACGCTCGATCTGGAGCGGGTGCGTATCGTCGATCACACCAACGGTCAGGGCGTGCGGATGGGGCATCTCGCTTTCGTCGGCAGCCACCGCGTCAACGGCGTCTCGGCCTTGCACGCCGATCTGATGAAGCAGACGGTCTTCCAAGATCTCGATTCGCTCTATCCAAGCCGGATCCTCGGCGTCACCAACGGTGTCACGCCGCGCCGCTGGCTGCATTCGTGCAACAAGCCCTTGAGCGATCTC
>NZ_NPEX01000812.1 GCF_003258865.1 Rhodoplanes roseus
ACTTCTTCACCGCCGCTTCGCTGGAAGACATCCTGATCCGGCACCTGATGTTCCATGGCGACGTGGAGAGCCTGCCCGACCACGCCGCGATCCAGCTCAACGACACCCATCCGGCGATCGCCGTGCCGGAGCTTTTGCGCCGGCTCGTCGACGAGCACGACCTGCCGCTGGAAAAGGCGTTCGACATCACCAACCGGACGCTGTGCTACACCAACCACACGCTGATGCCGGAGGCGCTGGAGCGCTGGCCCGTCGACATGATGCGCCACGTCCT
>NZ_NPEX01000813.1 GCF_003258865.1 Rhodoplanes roseus
ATCCAAACGGCAGCGCACGCAGCTTCGAAGGCCGGCATTCTTTGGGCGGCAAGGCCTGCGATCATTCCTGCCAGAACGTCGCCTGTCCCGGCGGTTGCAAGCCATGGGGCGTCGTGCGCTGAAATCGCTGCGCGGCCGTCAGGGGCAGCCACGACCGTATCCGCGCCCTTGAGGATGACGACCGCTCCGGCTCGCTCGGCAGCCCTGCGTGTCTTTTCGACCTTGTTCTCATCTTCGGCGAGATCGGGGAAAAGCCGGGAAAACTCCCCCGCAT
>NZ_NPEX01000814.1 GCF_003258865.1 Rhodoplanes roseus
GCGATCGGCCTTTCCGATGCGATCCTGGTCGGCACGTTTTTGGCTCATCCTCAGCTTGCCGAAGAGCGGCTCGAAATGCTCGGCCGCATTCCTTTCACGGATGCGGCGCTTTCTGACCTTGCCGGCACCATTGCTTTGGCTTTGTCTGAAGAGCCCGAGCTGAGCGCGGGCGCACTCCTTGACCGCTTGAAGACAAAAGGGCATTCGGCGCTGGTGGAGACAATCGGCCGCAAGCTGGCCACCTCAGGCCTTGCCGATCTGGGGCCGGGCGGA
>NZ_NPEX01000815.1 GCF_003258865.1 Rhodoplanes roseus
ACCGGGAAGCCCCCGTCTCCTGCACCCAAGCAAGCTGCAAGGTCAAGGCTGCGAACCGGCCTTCTCCCATGCGCGATCGCTGACAGCGGGCGGAATGATCAGAGCGCAATTCCAAACGGAGCCCCGCGGCCCCCAGCATGTTTCGGCACAGCGAGAGAAGGCGAAGCGGCCGAAGGAGCGTGACCGGGAGCCGAAAGGGTTCCCACGGAAGCGATCACATTTTGTGCGGGTTTCGCAACGTTATTTGAACGAACCCTTTAGCCGTCACGGCAT
>NZ_NPEX01000816.1 GCF_003258865.1 Rhodoplanes roseus
CTGGCGCGTCTTGAACCATTCGCCGAACCGCTCAGCGAGCATGGCGTAGCTCTCGCCCTCCGGAGGCACGTAATTCCATTTGTCGCGCTTGCGCGTCGCGACGGCTTCCGGATCCGCCTCGCGAAGCTCTTTGAGCGTGCGCGCCTCCCATGCCCCGAAGCAGACTTCCTTGAGCGGATCGTGCGTCACGAAAGGCTGGTCGGGCCTGCCGGCATTTTCCAGAATGATGCGCATCGTTTCCTGTGCGCGACCGAGAGGCGAGGCGACGAACT
>NZ_NPEX01000817.1 GCF_003258865.1 Rhodoplanes roseus
AAGAAGCGGTTTCTGCACGCAGATCGCCGACAGGAGCACCATCTGCCTGACGCCCGCGTCCCGCGCGGCCGCAAGCGCATCGGAATGCGCCTGATAATCGATCGCCCACGCGTCCTTCTCGCCGCCGGTGCGCGAGGCAAGGCAGGAGACGAGAACGTCGAACGGCTCGCCGGAAAACACCTCGCGTTTGAGCGACACCGGGTCCGCCACCTCGCCGAAGCGCAGCTTCGCCCCCTCCAGGAGCCGCGCCGTCCCTTCCGGCGTCAGCGCCC
>NZ_NPEX01000818.1 GCF_003258865.1 Rhodoplanes roseus
CTCGGTGGTGCGGACGATGTCGGTCTGCACCTGCTCGGTGGTGAGCGTCGCCGGAATCACGTCCTGGGCCCAGGAATGCGCGACGATCTCGTGGCCGGCGTCGACCATGCGCTTGAGCACGGCCGGGGTACGCTCGGCCAGCACGCCGGACGTCATCACGCTGGCGCGCGCCTTGTGACGGTCGAGGTTCCGCAGCAGGCGGTCGATGCCGCGGGCGACGCCGTAATGGCCCCAGGACAGCGAGTTGGTGTCGAAGGCGCCGGCCGGCAGCG
>NZ_NPEX01000081.1 GCF_003258865.1 Rhodoplanes roseus
CGGGGGCCTCAGGGCCCCCGGTTCGCGTTTTCGACGCTTGGTCCGATCCGATCATGTCCGACATCACCGCTGCTCCGTCCGTTCCGTCGGGCACTGCCCTCGGGCGCATCCCGGGCATCATGGCGATGGCCTGCCTGTCGGGCTTCGCCGGGCTCGGCTACGAGGTCGTGTGGACCCGGATGCTGGCGGTGGCGCTCGGGCACGAGATCGTCGCGGTGCTCGGCGTCGTCTCTGGGCTGTTCGCCGGCCTCGCGCTCGGCAGCCTGATGCCGGGCCGCCGCATCGCCGCCAGTCGGCGCCCGGCCTCGTGGTATGCGGGGCTCGAGCTCGCGATCGGGGCTTGGGCGCTCGCCCTGGTTCCGCTGGCGCCGCTCGCCGGCGACCTCGTGGTCTCGCTGGTACCCATCGATGCGACGCCGCTGCGGCAATGGCTGGTCGCCTTCGCGCTTCCCTTCGTGCTGCTGCTGCCGGCCACGCTGGCGATGGGCGCCACGCTGCCGGCTCTCGAAGCCGTCCTGGCGCCGCGGTTGCACGCCGGACGGGCGGTCGGCCGCGTCTATGCCGCCAACACCTTCGGCGCCGTCGCCGGGACGCTCGCCACGACCTTCCTGATCGTTCCGCTCCTCGGCCTCTCGGCGACGTTGATTCTGTGCGCGACCCTCAATTTCGTCTGTGCGCTCGGCATGCTCGCCTGTGCGGGGGAACCGGCCACGCCGGTGGCGAGCCGGCAGGAGCGGCCCGCCCGCCTGCTCGTTCCGCTGTTCGTCACCGGGCTTCTGGGGATCGGCTACGAGGTGCTGGCGATCCGGGTGGTCAGTCAGATCCTCGAGAACACCGTCTACACTTTCGCGCTCCTGCTCGCGGCCTATCTGCTCGGCACGGCGACCGGTGCCGCGCTGCACGGCCGGCTCGCCCGGGGCCGCGGCGACGATGTCTTGACCAGCCGTCTCGTCGCTGCGACGGGGGTGCTGTGCATCGGCGGCGCGGCCGTGCTGGCGGCCTCCGATCTCGTGCTCGCCGGCCTGCGAGATGTGTTGCCGCCTACCATGGGCGGACGGCTCGCGGCCGAGCTCGGTGTCGCGGCTCTCGCCTTCGTGCCGCCGACCGTGGCGATGGGGGCGCTGTTCACCCAGCTCGCCCAGACAGTCAGCGACCGGGAGGGCAGCGTCGGGACGGCGCTCGCCGTCAACACGTTCGGCGCAGCGCTGGCGCCCATCGTGTTCGGTCCGGTGCTGATCCCGATGGTGGGCGCGAAGCTCGCCTTCGTGCTGCTCGGTGCGGCCTATGTGCTGGCGCTGCCGAATCTGCGCCGACCCGCGATCGTCGCCAGCGTGCTGATTCTCACGGCGGGCGTCACCCTGGCGTTATCGCCGCTGTCACTGCGCTTCGTGCGCGTTCCGCCGGGCGGGGCGCTGCTCTGGCACAGCGACGGCGTCATGGCGGCCGTGAGCGTCGTGCGCAACAGCGCCGGCGACACGCATCTCCAGGTCAACAATCATTTCCGCATGGGCGGCAGCGCGTCGGTACGCTCCGACCAGCGCCAGGCGGATATTCCGCTACTGCTCCATCCGGATCCGAAGCGCGCGCTGTTCCTCGGCCTGGGTACGGGTGCGACCCTGTCGGCGGCGGGTGACCATCCCGGACTCGTCACCGACGGCGTCGAGCTCGTACCGGAGGTGGTCGAGTCGTTTCCGCAGTTCGCGCGCTCGGCGCCGAATCTCGGACGCAACTCGAATCTTCACATCCATGTCGCCGATGCGCGGCGCTTCGTGCGGACGCCCGGCGAGCGCTACGACGTGATCGTCGCCGATCTCTATCATCCTTCCGTCGACGGTTCGGGGTCGCTCTATGCGCGCGAGCATTTCGCCGCCATCCGCGAGCGCCTGGCCGAGGGTGGCGTGTTCTGCCAGTGGCTGCCGCTCCATCAGCTCGACATCGGAACGCTGCGCGTCATCGTGCGCACCTTCCTGGACGTCTTTCCGCACGCGACCGCGTCGCTGGCTCAGTTCAGCGTGGAGACGCCGCTCGTCGCCCTGATCGGAACCGAGACGCCGCGGACCTATACGCCCGACTGGTTTGTCCGCCGGGTAGGGGACCGGACGCTCGGGGCGCGACTGGAGACCGTGGATCTCGGCGACGCGTTCGGCCTGTTCGGTCTGCATCTCGGCGGGCCGGAAGCGCTGCGGGCCTTCGCGGGCGACGGCGTGCTCAACACCGACGATCATCCGTTCGTCGCGGCGGAGGCGCCGCGCGTCGCCTATGCCATGGCCGACCGGCCGGGCGACCGTCTTCTCGCGCTGCTCGGCGCATTGCGTCCGCGTCCAGAGGATCTCCTCGGCGATTCAGATGAGGGGGCACGCCGCCGGCTCGCCGCCTACTGGCGTGCGCGCGACCGTTATCTGGAGATCGGCGTGCGGACGCTCGCCGCAGCCGGTCCGCGCAATCTGATCGCCGCGATTGCGCCGCAGCTCGTCGAGATCGTGCGGACCAGCCCGGATTTCGAGCCCGCCTATCGTCCGGTGCTCGCGATGGCGCGCCAGCTCGCGGTCAGCGACCGGGCCGCGGCGCGCCGGCTCCTAGAAGCGCTCGATAGGGCGAACCCGGCGCGGCCCGAGGCGCGGGGGATGCTGGCATCGCTGCCGCCGCGCTAGAAGCGGCCGCACCGGCCGCGGCGTCGGTGCTGGCGAGCGTGAACGGGATTGACCCGCCGTCGGGGTGGTAGTGCCGACGCACATAGCCGTTCCACTCGATCGAGTAGTTGCCGGGAGGCAGCGGCTTGGTGGCGCGGAACTCGGCCTTGCGGACCTCTGTCGGGACACGCACCCAGTCGATCGGCCACTCGGTGTGGTCCTCGGAGACGAGCCGGACGTCCTTCAGGTCGATCTCGATCGAGAACTGCAGCGCCATCGGTTCCTGCAACTCGCGCAGCACGTCGTTCGCGTTCGGAAACGACTGGTCGAAGCTGCACTGTGCCCGCGCATCGGGGGCCGCGAATGCGACAAGTCCGATGAACGGCAGTGCCGCGAGAAAGGCACGGGTGCGCATGGGTGTCTCCGTCGGTCGGGTCCGGGGATGTCGGCGATCGGGCCTACGAGAACCGGATCGCATAGCCGAAATTGTCGAGCCGATCGGGGATCGCGTTGAACGCGATGGAGATGCGCTGCTCGCCGTGGTTGGTCGGGACCTCGTGCAGCAGATAGCTCGGAAACATCACGAGGTCGCCGGGCGTGGTGTCCGGCATCGCCCACTTGCCGCCGTTGAACTGGTTGATGCGTGCGTTCGGGTGATGGTTGCTGAAGATGAAGCTGTTTCCGCCCAGGCTCCGATGAAACACGATGTTCGCCGAAGCATGCGGGCGGGTGAGATAGAACACGCCCGAGATGAAGCTGTTCGCGTGGGTGTGAATGGCCTGGCGTCCGCCCGGCTCCAGCACGTTCACCCAGATCTCCTTGATCTGCCACTGCAGCGTCTCGCCGAACAGGATCTCGCCGAACTCCACCACCTTGGGCAGCGCCAGCTGTCCCAGGGTCGCGAACACGTCGCTCGTCTCGACGCCGGCGACCGGCGTGTGCGACAGCCGGTCCGAATAGGCGTTGGCGATCTTCTGCGAGGTCTGGATTTCGGCCGTGACGGTCGCGATCAACTCGCTGCTCAGAAGCTTCTCCACCCGCATCACGGGGGTCGGGAAGAGGCCGATGACCTGGCTCACGGTTCTGTCCGCTCGACTCGAGGAGAGGGAAAGGTCGGATGCCCGTCCGCCTCTGGAGTCGGGCCGGGCAGGCGTCCCGCAATGTGGCCGCGCCGGATGACCGCCGCATGACTGCGGCCGCCGAGGTGCGGCCGAGGGTTCAGTGATCCGGATAGGGCTCGAGCTTCGGCATAGGCGGCCGCCCCATCCGGGCCGCGGGCCCGCCGGGCGCAACGTTGGACCGTGGCGCTGGGGCAGGGCCCGCCGTCGGGGGCCCGCCGACCGTGGAGACGATCGGCGGGGTCCTTGCGGTCGGCGGCTGTTGCGGTCCCGGGGTGGCGACCGTGCCCGTCGCGCCGGTCTGGCTGGTCTCGCGCGTCGGGAGAGGCAGAACGGCGGTGCTGCGGTCCTTCTGCAGCATGACGTCGCGGGCGCTCACCGAACGAAGCACCCAGCCCTCGTGCGCGTCGCCGGTCTTGAGCCGGACCACGCCATTGCTCGCCTGGTCGAGGAAGATGCCGTAGCCGTCGCGAAGATTGGCGACGATGCCGATCAGCACCAGTGGCGGCCGCGGCGGGACGCTCGGCTTCGGCGGCGGAGCGGTTGGCGCCGCCGGGACGGCGGCGACCGCCGGAGCGGGGGGACGTCGTGACGGAGTGAAGACGGGCCGCTCGCGCGTGACGATCAGCTCCTTCAGCGGGATCGCCCACAGCGGATTGCCGCTTCGGGCCGCCTCCGGGGCCGCCGCCGGCCCGGACGGGCCCGCCGCACGGGCCGCCGGTGGGGTGATGTCGACGGTCCCGGACGGGTGCTCGGCCTCGGGATCGAGCGGGGACGGGGCGGCGAGCGGCGCTACGCCCCACGCCAGCAGAGCGATGCACAGGCCACCGACGATCCGCCTGAAAAGGGCTCTCATGGTTCACCCTGCCACTGGCCGTACACGGTGAGCAGCACGCGCATGCGCCCGTCGCGGGCGTCCACCGACGCCGTCGGCGCTTGCGCCACGAGCTGATCGACGAACAGGAACGGCATGCCGGCCTCGAGGTCGTAGAGAAGCTCCTGAAACGCGGGCTGCGCGATCTCGAGGCTCGCGGTGACGCCGAGGAAGCCGGCGCCGAGCGGAGTGCCCTGCAGCTCCACCCGCGACGACATGATGTGGCCGCCGAACCGCGTGACGGCGCCCGAGACGCGCTGCATCAGCGTCGCCCCGGCGACCGTCACGGTCGGCCCCTCGAGGAACGGCGACCCGACCGGTGCGCTCGCCGGCGTGCCCGCGGGGTCTGTCGACCCCGGTCGGTGCCCCTGCAGCCGGTCGAGAATTCCGGTCGCGGCCGCGACGGCGGCGCGCCGCTCCATCAGCTCCGCGATCGTGTCGGCCGCGACCCCGACCAGGATCGACATCACGGCGACATAGCCGACGATCGCGAGAAGCGGGCGCCACGCGGCAGCGGCGCGGCTGGTCGACTCCATGCTCACGGCATCACCTCGAACGGGATCCTGATCCGCGCCTCGATGTGAAAGCGCTCGCCCGGATCCTCGGCGGCGCGTGTGGTCGGCGCGAAGAAGGTCGCGCGCGTGAACTGCGCGGATTGCTCCATCAGCCTGATGAGCGTCGGCGCCTCGCGCGAGATGCCGATGACCTGCAGCTTGTCGCCGTCGATATGCATCTCGGTCACATAGGTGTGGTCGGGCAGGACGCGCGACAGCGCCTCCAGCACCAGCACGGTGGCTGCTGTCTCGTGCTTGCGCCGCTCCAGCATCCGCACGGCGGAGGTCTCCGTGTCGCCCCGGCTGCGTCCGGCGACGAGGGCGAGGCGCCGTTCGGTGATCCGCCGGTTCAGGTCGGCGAGCTCCGTATCGAGAGCGGAGCCGAGGATCTGCGAGGCGAGAACGGCGAGAACCGCGGTGGCCGACGCGACGGCGAGCCCGCCGAGCAGCAGGCGGCGCACCCGCGCGACACTGGTCGTGCCGGACAGCGTGAAGGTGTGCACTCGGACCGGTTCGGCTTCCTCGGCACCCATGCTTGTCGAGACGGCAATCGAACGCGCGCCCAACTTTTTCAACGCGTCGAGATACGGCGTGATCCGCGCCCGCGCTGTGGCGACCACGGTCACGGCGATGCGGTCCTCGGCGAGGGCGACCGGCGCCGTCCAGCCGAACGCCGCCTCCTGGGGGGTCCACGGCGTCAGCCGATCGATCTGGGCCCGCACGATCCCGTCCAGGAACTCGGCCGCCCGTCGCGGCAGCTCGAGAGGGCGGAGCAGAAACTGGTCCGGCCGGAGAATCAGGTCGATCTCCCGGCCGCGCAGCCGTTCGGCCAGACCGTCCGGCAGCGTCGCGTCGCCGTCCAATCGGAACGGCGCCGGATCGATGTCCGATCCTGCATCGGGCAGGTCGAGCGAGAACACGCCGCTCTCGCCCTCCGACAATCGCACGGCGCGCCGCCGGCGCAGCCGTCCGGCGGCGGCGACCAGGGCATCCGCCACCATGTCGATCCAGGCCGAGAATCCGTCGACGACCCGTTGCAGCCTCATCGCGGCGCCTCCCGTCGCGGACCGGCGGCCGGCGTCGGAATGTCGAGGTCCTCGCGCCACGAGAGGACGCGATAGGGCTCGTCGCCGAAGTCACGCACCAGGACGACGGCTTCGGCGGCCTGCGTCCGCCCGTTGTCGAAATCGACCCGCACCGTCACCCGCACGGCGTCGCTGCCCTCGAACGTCGTGCCCGGCCGTGCGACCTCGCGGTCCGGGGTTGCGCCGCGAGCGAGCGGAGCCTCGGCCGGCGCGCCCGGAAGCGCCGCGAGCACGACAGGGCCGGCGTCGCGCGCATGAATCTCGGGCCTTCCGTTGAACACCGTCACGTAGGGCAGCGCCCGCTCGACCAGCCCGGGCGGCAGCTCGGCGACCAGCCAGAGCTCGTCGGCATGCACGAACGCGCCACCGCGCGGGCCGTAGTCCAGCCCGGCCTGCCGGTACAAGCCCGCCTCGCCGTCGATCGCCGACACCGTGGAGGAGGGCGATCGCCAGGCGACGACGCGGTCGGCGTAACGGTCGGCATCCGCGGCCTGCGCGCCGAGTGTGGTGAAGAGGCCCGCCAGCAGCTCCCGCGAGGCGGCGTTGAGATCGATGCGCGCTGCCTCGTTCAGGAACGTCGCGAGGACACGGGCGCGCCCCATCCGGAAGGCGATCTCGCCGCGGGTGGGGCGCGCCTGCTTCGGAGACGCGGCGATCCGATAGGCCGCGAGCTCGACACCGGCCGTAACGAGGCCGCGCGCGAGCACCGCGTCGTCCCGTGCAGATGCGGCGAGCGCCGTGGTCGAGACGTGGACGGCGTAAATCGAAACGAGCGTCGCCAAGGCCGCCAGGATCCACAGCACCGCGACCAGGATGAAGCCGCGCTCGCCTTTGCGCCGGGTCGGTGCGGAGAGGCAGGCCGGGCTCATCGGCTCGGCTCCGTCGGTGCTGCGGGAGCCTCGCCCGACGTGCCGTCCAGACGTTCGCGGTCGCAGCCGCGGCGCGTCTTCTCGATGACGCATTCGGCCGGCAGCTGCGCATGGACCACGGTCGCGGTCGAGGCGCCGAGCGTGCGTCCCGTCGCCGTGTCGCGAACCACGAGACGGATCGCGCGCGGCAGCTCCTCGGCATCGATCCACTCGCCCCGCCAGCCACCGTCGCGATCCGCGAACGAGAACGACGCGCGATAGGGCGCGCTCAGAAGCACGACCGGATCGGAGAACCCGAGAGGGCCGGCCTGCGCGTCGCGGGGCACGAACGGGGCCGTGCTGCGCGCCAGCGCCAAGCCACGGCGGTAGCTCGACTCGGCGAGCCGCACGGTCTCCAGGCCGGGCCGGGCATTCGGACCGATGGCGGTGCGCACGAAGGTCACGCCGAGCTCCGATCCTTCGAACAGCGGCTTCTTGGTCTCTCGGTTCGCCGGCACGAACTCGGCCGCCGCCAAGTCGGCGACGATGCGGTCGATCGCCAGCGCCACCAGCTCGCTGCGCTGGACTTGGCCTAGTCCGCGATTCCAGTTCGGCAGCCATTGCGACGTGACGGTCGCCAGCGCCGTGAGCACGAGCCCCATCAGGGCGAGGGCGACGAGCGCCTCGACCAGCGTGAAGCCGGCCACGGCGGATCGGCGCGTGAGGAGGGTGGGCCTCACTCGGGCTCCCTCCGCACCAGCCGAACCGTCTCCAGCTCCAGCGTCGCGCCGGAGGGAGCGCGGACCCGGATCACGACGTCCCGCGCCACCCAGGGCGAGCCCACCGGGATGCCCTCGACCGGAAGCGGCCGCACGTCCATGCGCCAGCGGTGACCGGCGATCTCGCCTTCGGTGCGCCCGGGGGCGAGCTGCGCACGCGGCGGAATTCCGGCCTCCACGGCCCGTGCGGTCTGGACCAGGGAGACGCGCTGGTCGAGCGACCGCGAGGCGCGCGCGCTCGATGCCGCGACCGTGCCGATCGCGCCGAGCGAGGCCGCGACGACGGCGAGCGCGACCAGGACCTCGACGATGGTGAAGCCGGCGCGGGCGCGCCGCCGTTCACGAGCTCTGACGCGCGACAATCTCGACCCCTCCGGTGAGCCAGTTGACCCGCACCTCGAAGCCGACGCCGTTGCGGGTCAGCACCACGGCGCCGCCGCACGACATGCCGGACGGGAAGAACCGGATGGTCGACAGCGCCGGCCGTTGATTGCAGCGCTGCGGCAGCGTCGCCTGGAAACGGACGTCGTCGGGAACGCGCACGGCGCGGCCCGTGACGCCCGACCGGATCCAGCGCGACCCGGCGTTCACTTCCGTCGAGACCGCGACCCGCCGCCGGATGGCGGCGGTGCGGTCCGCCTTCAGCAGCGAGGCGGCCTCGACCGCATAGGCTTCGAGGCGCGGCCGCGACGTGCCGAGCGGCAGCCGCGGCAGTGCGAGAGCGGCAAGCGCGGCGACGATCGCCATTACACAGACGACCTCCAGCAGGGTGTAGCCCGCCTCTGGTCCGGTCGTCTGCGGGCGTGTCACGGCGTCACCGTGTCCAGCTCGTGATGTCGGCCGCCGTGCCGCTGCCGCCTTCCTGGCCATCCGATCCGAGCGAGACGATGTCGTAGGGTCCGTGCTCGCTCGGCGAGCGGTAGACATAGGGCTTGCCCCACGGGTCGGCCGGGACGGCGCCGCCCTTGAGGTAGGGGCCGTTCCAGTTGCCGGCGCCGGCGGAGCGCTGCACCAGCGCCGCGAGTCCTTCCGAGCCCATCGGATAGCGGCCGGTGTCGAGATAGAAGAGGTCGAGCGCACTGGCGAAACCCTGGATCTGGATCTTGGCCGTCTTCACCTTCGAGTCGCCGAGGTAATTGAGGACGCGCGGTCCGACCAGCGCGACGATGAGCCCGATGATCGTGATCACGACCAGCAGCTCCACCAGCGTATAGCCCGCCTGGCTGCGCCGGCGCGCGCGGCGGCGCCGTCGTGCCCCCCTCAGAATCTCCGTACCCATGAAATTCCTCTGTGCCTTGTCTTCATCCGATGCTTTGGCTGACCGACAGGAGCGCGGTCATGACCGAGACGATCAGGCCACCCACCACGATGCTGATCGTCACGATGGCGAGCGGCCCGACGATTCCGACGACACGCTCCAGGGCGCGCTGCAGCTTGGCCTCGTAGAAGTCGGCGATGCGGCCCGACAGCATGGCGAGCTGGCCCGTCTCCTCGCCGAGCCGCAGCATGCGGATCGCCATCGGGGGCAGGGCGGCGTTGGCGGCCAGGGCCTCCGAGAGGCGGCCGCCGTGCCGCACCCGGTCGGCCGCGGCGCCCCACACGGCGGCGCCGTCGCCGGCCGCCATCACGTCGACGATGATGCGCAGCGCCGCCGTCAGCGTCACGCCGTTGCCGAGCAGGATGCCGAGATTGCGGCAGAACACGGCGGTGCGCTGGAACATCAGGATCGTCCGCGACAGCGGCAGGCGCGCCAACCGGCCGATGACGGCGGCACGGGCGCCGGGTCGCCGCAGCAGCAGCCATGTCCCGATCGGCAGTACGATGGCCGCGGCGGCGAATTCGGTGGTGTGGGCCTGCGCCAGATCCGACAGGTCGAGCAGCACCTCGACGGCGGGGTCGAGCTTGGCGCCCATGTCGCGCAGAATCGTGGAGAACTGCGGCAGCACGAACAGGAGGAAGAAGACGAGGACGCCGCCCGCGGCGACCAGCACGAAGGCCGGGTATTGCAGCGCCTCGACGACCTTGCGTCGCAGCTCCTCGGCCCGAGCCCGTTCGGTGGCCAGGACCTCCAGCGTCCGATCGAGCGAGCCCGACGCCTCGCCGACCCGGACGAGTGCGACGAAGACCGGAGGAAACAGCGCCGGATGCGACGCGATCGCATCGGCGAAGCTCTCGCCGGACATCACGTCGCCTCTGATCCTGGCGACGACGGATCGCAGCCGGCCGAGGTCGGCATCGCCGGCGAGCAGCTCCAGCCCGTCGTCGAGACGCGCGCCGGCGCGCAGCAGCAGGGCGAGATCGCGCGTGAAGACCGTCACGTCGGCGGGCCGCGGGCGGCTGCCGAACGAGAGGTCGATGCCGGTCTGCGCCGAGTTGTCGCGCCCGGCCGAGGTCTCGATCGGCACCAGGCCGAGGAACTCGATGCGCTCCGTCACCTCGGCCGCGCTCGGCGCCGAGATGGTGCCGGTCACGAGCTCGCCCGTTTGGGTCAGGGCCTGGTAGCGGAAATTCGGCATGGGCCGTCAGCGCACCGTCGTGACACGAAGGACCTCGGCCGGCGAGGTCATGCCGGAGCGGCATTTCGCGATGCCGTCGTCCAGCATGGTGGTCATCCCGGCCGCGACGGCGGCCTTGTCGAGCGCGGTCGAGCCGGCCTGCCGGTCGATCAGCTCGCGGATCTGGTCGGACAGCGTCAGGATCTCGAACACCCCGATCCGGCCGCGATAACCGGCACCGCCGCAGCGCTCGCAGCCGCAGGGCTCGTACACGGTCTCGCCTGCGGCGAAGCCGAGCGCGGCGTAGCGCGGATCGGTGTCGATGTCGGCGGTGGTCAGCGGCCGCGCGGTCTTGCAGCGGTCGCAGAGCTGGCGCACCAGCCGCTGGGCGATCACGGCGCGCAACGTCGATTTCAGGAGAAAGCCCTCGACACCGAGATCGAGCAGCCGCGGCACCGCGGCGGCCGCCGTGTCGGTGTGCAGCGTGGTCAGCACGAGGTGGCCCGTGAGGGCGGCGTGCACGGCGATGTGTGCCGTCTCCGGGTCGCGCACCTCGCCGACCATGATCACGTCCGGATCCTGGCGCACGAAGGCGCGCAGCGCGGCCGCGAAGGTGAGGCCGATCGCCGGCTTCACCTGCGACTGGTAGATGCCGCGGATCTCGTACTCCACCGGATCCTCGATGGTGAGAATCTTGCGGGTCGGCTCGTTGAGGATCGACAGGATGGTCGCGAGCGTCGTCGTCTTGCCGCTGCCGGTCGGCCCGGTCACCACGATCATGCCGTGCGGCAGCGCGAGAAGGCGCACGAGCGTGGCGCGGTCGGTGGCGCCGAGGCCGAGCTTGTCGATCGACAGGAGCCCGCGGTCTTTCGGCAGCAGGCGGATCACGGCGGATTCGCCGTGCTGCGTCGGCATGATCGCGACACGCGCATCGATCTCGTCGCGACCGAGCCGCAGCCGGGCGGCGCCGTCCTGAGGCAGCCGGCGCTCGGCAATGTCGAGCCCGGCGAGAATCTTGATGCGCGAGATCAAGGCCTGGGGCAGGACGCCGGCCGGGGCCGGCACTGTACGGAGCAGCCCGTCGACGCGCATGCGGATCTCGAGCCCGCTGCGGAAGGGGCCGACATGGATGTCGCTCGCACGCAACTCGACGGCCTTCTCCAGGAGATCGTTGACGGCCCGCACCACCGGGGCACCACTGGCGAGATCGCGCAGGCTGTCGATGTCGTCGGCGGCGCGCGCCGAGGCGAGCACGGCGGTTTCGCCAGTCTCCGCAGGCGACGCATCGTCGTCGTCGAACCGCTCGGTCAGCGCCGTCGCGATGTCCTCGAAGGAGGCGACGGTCAGGGTCACGGGCCCGTCGAGAACGATCTCGGCCGCGCGCAGTCCGGCCGTGTCGGTCGGATCGCCGACCGCGAGGGAGGCGCTGCCGTCGGCGGCCCGATAGGGAAAGACGGTCATCTCACGCAGGAAGCGCGGCGAGAAGCGCTTCGCGAGCGGTGTCGCTGCCATCAGGTGCTGGAGCGAGACCCGTGGAAGACCATAGAAGCGTGCGACCGCGTCGGCGAAATCGCCGGCCGCGAGGTCGGTCGACTCCCAGAGCTTCCGAAGCGCGTTCGGCCCCGGGGCGACGACCGGCGTGGCGGAGCCCGCAGGCACGCTCTTCCGTTCGCCCTCGCTCAGATACGTCGCGAACTCGGCGACGCTTTCCGGTCTCATCGTCGCCTCCCTTTTGCTGTTCACGCGCCCGTCGGCCCGCGCGTCCTCGTCCTGTCGGAAGGTTGCGCACGGCGGACCGTGGAGACGCGCGTCGAGAGAGGCATCGCTCGCCTCGCGACGCGGCGGACGGCATATTCGTCTCGGCCCATGAAGTTTTTGCGTCAGTACGATGACGCTGCGATCATGCGCGCCGCCTCTCGCTGGCGTGGAACCGCACAGGCGGGCGCACGCGCCGAGCGCATCTAATAAATCTGTCATACGGCGTCGATAACAGTAGTGCCCCGAGCACAGTCGCGGGCGGTGGAGGGCTTCGTCCCGCTGCCGACATAAGAAGCCGAGACATCAGGTGGGCGTGTGTGGAAAGAACGGCCAGGCGGCGGGTCGCATCCGGGGGGAATCGGCGTCGCGTGCACGCTCCTGGTCGTCGCGGTCCTGAGCGCCTGCAACGCGTTGCCGGACGACACCCGTCCGCCGGGCGTTCTCGATCACGTCAGGGCGCTCGATCTGCTGCCGCGCCAAGCCGCGCCGGGCGGTGCTCCGGCGAGTGGTCCGGACGATCGCCGGGCGGTCGAGTATCACGCGACCACGGCGGCGCCTCCCGTCGCGACCCGCAGCGCCGACACGACCGCGTCGACGAGCGGCGGCAGCGAAGGCTACGAGCTGAATTTCGAGAACACGCCCCTCACCACGGTCGCCAAGGTGGTGCTCGGCGACATCATGGGCGTCGGCTACACCATCGATCCTCGGGTGCAGGGGACCGTGAGCCTCGCCTCCGGGCGTCCAGTGGCGAAATCGGACCTGCTCTACGTTCTCGAGAGCGCGTTGCGGACCAGCAACATCGCGCTGATCCGTGACGTCGCGGGCTATCGCCTCGTGCCGATCTCGGAGGCGATCGGCGGCGGCAACACGGATTCGGACGTCGCCCGCGCCGAGCCCGGCTATGGGCTTTCGGTGGTGCCGCTGCGCTACGTGTCGGCGCAGACGCTGATGCCGCTGATCGACAGCTTCGCCACCCGCACGGGCGCCGTGCGGGCCGATCCGGGCCGCAACATCCTGCTGATCCAGGGCAGTGGAACCGAGCGCCGCGCCGCCATCGACACGGTGCTGAAGTTCGATGCCGACTGGATGCGCGGTCAGTCGGTCGGCGTCTATCCACTGCGCAACAGCTCGCCCGAGCCGATGATCTCCGAGCTGGAGAAGGTCATGGATGCGGGCGACGGCGGGCTGAGCCAGAATATCGTCAAGTTCCAGGCGATCGCCCGCATGAACGCCGTCATGGTGGTGGCGCGAAAGCCCGATCTGTTGCGCAACGCCGCGACCTGGATCTCGCGGCTCGACCGCGCCGACACGTCCGCCGGCGTGCGCGTCTATCGTCTGCGCTACGGCGAGGCGAAGCAGACCGCGAAGGTGCTCAACGAGATCTTCGTCGGCGGCTCCTCCGGCGGGCTCGACCAGACCGCCAGCCAGATCGCGCCGGGCTCGGGCGTGTCGGTCACGACGAGCGGCGGCGGCGTCGATCCGAGCGCGTCGTCCCAGACTCGCACCGTTCAGCAGAAGCTCGGCCTGTCGATGCCGACGACCGCACAGGCGAGCCTGTCGGGCGGGAAGGCGGGCAACACGGGGGCGGAGCCGGCGCCGGTCGGCGGGTCGTCGGCCGGACCCAGTGGCGCGTTGCTGCCCGGCGTCAGGATCACGGCCGACTCGGTCAACAACTCGCTGCTGATCTATGCGAGCCAGGAGCAGTACCGCATCATCGAGCGGACGCTGTCTCAGCTCGACCAGCCGCAGCTCCAGGTCGCGATCGAGGCGACGGTCGCCGAGGTGACGCTCAACGACAATCTCAGCTACGGCGTCCAGTTCTATCTGTCGGCCAACAAGGTCTCGCTCCTGAACACGATCTCCAGCTCGGCGGACATCAGCCAGATCACACCGGGCTTCAACCTGGTGGTCGGCTCCGGCAACAACCGCATGATTCTCGACGCGCTCCACAAGGTGACCGACGTCAAGGTCCTGTCGAATCCGTCCCTGGTGGTGGTCGACAACCAGGTCGCGACCTTGCAGGTCGGCGACGAGGTGCCGATCTCGACCGGCAGCGCCACGGTGCTGTCGAGCAGCAACACCGTCGTCAACACCTACGAGTACAAGAACACCGGCATCATCCTGCGTGTGGTGCCGCGGGTGAATGCCAACGGCAACGTCCGCCTCGAGATCGAGCAGGAGATCAGCAACGTCGCGGACACGACGAGCTCCAGCTCGAGTACCAGCTCCAGCTCGAACCCCACGGTGTCGCAACGGAAGATCAAGAGCACCATTGCGGTCGCGAGCGGCCAGACCGTCCTGCTCGCCGGGTTGATCAGCGAGAAGCACAACGGAACGCGGAGCGGCCTTCCCGTTCTCGATCAGGTCCCGGTGCTCGGCGAGGCCTTCTCTCACCGTGACAGGGCGATCAAGCGGACCGAGCTGATCGTGTTCATCCGGCCGCAGATCATCCGCGACGGTCACGACGCGAGCATCGTGGCCGAGGAACTGCGGTCGAAGATGCGCGGCAGCATCGGGGTCGCCCCTGGCGGCCCGGTGCCGCGCTTCAACTGACGCCAGCACGATGCGAAGCCGACCGCCCGAAACGATCGCGACCGCCAACCGGTCTTGCACGGTCACCACTCTGCTCGGAGTGGCGCTCGCCTCCATCGGTGCGGCGGTGAGCCTCGCGATCGCACCGGACCTCGGCGGCATGGCGGCCGCCGGTCTCGCGCTCGTCGTGACGGCGATCGCCGCTGTCGACGCCCGCCGCTTCGTCATACCGGACGAGCTGAACGCGCTCGGGATCGTGCTGGGCCTCGCCCATGCGGGCGTCACGGATCCGTGGCCGCTGGAGGCGGTCCCGTATGCGGTGTTGCGCGGAGCGGGCTTGGCGGTCGCCTTCCTGGCGTTGCGGGCAGGCTATCGCCGGCTGCGCGGGCGTGACGGCCTCGGGCTCGGCGACGTGAAGCTCGCCGCCGTGGCCGGTGTCTGGCTCGACTGGTTCGTCGTCCCGATCGCGATCGACATCGCGGCGGTCGCAGCGCTCGCGGCGTACGGGGTCCGGCAGCTCGCGTCGGGGCGTCGGATGCGGTCCAGCGGGATGCTGCCGTTCGGGCTGTTCTTCGCGCCGGCGATCTGGGTCGGCTGGGTGATCGAGCGCTGGCTCGGATCGTTCTGATCAGCGGAGGGATCGATGAGACGCGTGACCAGACATCGACGTGCCGCGACGATCGTCGCCGCCGGACTTGTCGCGATGGTCGGGTTCGGGCCGGCCGTCCCGGCGAGGGCCGGGGGGACCGAGGCCTTCGCACTCTATGCGCGGGGCGACTATGCTGCGGCAGTCCCGCGGCTCGTCCGCCTCGCTCAGGCCGGCAATGCCCGTGCCCAGGGCCTGCTCGGGTTTCTCTACGAGTACGGCCGCGGCGTGCCGCAGGACTTCGTGTTCGCCGCCATGTGGTACACCTGTGCAGCCGAGCAGGGCGATGCGACGGCGCAGTATCTGCTCGGCCTCCTTTACGACAAGGGGCGCGGCGTTCGGGTGGATGTGGTGCTGTCGCAGAAGTGGCTGATCCTCGCGGCGGCGGGGGCCGCACCGCGTGATCGCGAGGCCTATATTCGGATTCGCGACGCCGTCGCCACCAAGATGAGCATTGCGCAGATCGCGCTCGCCCAGGCCCTCGCGAGTCAGTGGGTGCCGGCGCCGCGTCTGCCGGTGCGATAGGCGCCGGCGCTTCTGCGCATCACCAGTTCGCCGCAACCGACAGGCGGACCGCGAGCGGCTCCACGGCGTGGACGTGGCGGTCGTAGATCGCGGCGGTCTCTCCGGCGAGCCGGGACTCGTAATAGTATTCGATCTGATTGGTCTTGGCGTTGAACAGATTGTAGGCGTCGAGCTGGACCTTGATGCCGTTGTCGAAACGATAGCCGAGGCGCGCATTGACCAGGAACGAGGCGAGCGAGCGCACGCTGTCATCCTCGATCAGCGGCCGCGGCCCGAAGTAACGCGCCTTCAGCGCACCGAACCATCCCGTCTCGTAGCCGAGATTGATCGCCGCCGAGGCGACCCAGGCGGGCGCGCCCGGGATGAAGTTTCCGGCCGGATCGGCGTCGGTGAAGCGCGCATGCGTGTAGGCGAGGTCGAGGTCGAGCGTCAGCCAGCGATTGACCCGGTAGTCGTTGGTCCATTCGACGCCGACGCGGCGGCTCGGCCGGCTCGCCTCGGTGGTGCCGGCGTCGCCGACGAACAGGAGCTCGGAATCCTGATCGAGCACGAACAGCGCCACCGAGCTGGTGAGCCCGTCGATCGACTTGTTGCGCACGCCAATCTCGGCGCCTTTGGTGCGCACCAGCAGCGGCACGCGGTCGACCGGTGTCGTCTTGTCGATCGGATCGACCGTGATGGTGGCGCCGCGGATGTCGTTGCTGTGGAAGCCGTAGCCGCCGTTGAGGAAAAACTCGGTCTTGAACAAGGGGCCGAGGACGAGGCCGGCCTTCGGGCTGGTGATGGCGTCTGAGGCGTCACCCGAATTCGCCGGCGTGTCGCTGTCGACCGAGCCCGAGAACCAGTCGCGGCGGAGGCCGACCGTGGTGCGCAGCCACTCGGTCCACTGCACGGAGTGATCCGCCCACAGGCCGATGCTGCCTTCCTTCACGGCGTCGGCCCGGGTGGTCGAGAGGTAGCGTCGCTCCACCGTATTGAACAGGCCGACCTGGATGTCGTCGTAGCGGGTCTGCAGGCCGATGCGCGTGACGGTCGGTGCATCGCCGGTGTTGTACTTGAAGGCGTGGCTGGCGTTGACGCCCAGCACGGTGCGCTTGTCGGTCTGGCTGAACTGGTCGCCGTTCACCGGGTCGTCGAGAAAATAGGTGAAGTTGTTGAACAGCGTCAGGTTCGAATGGATGGCGAAGGCGTCGACCCGCGTGGTCCCGAGCGCGTTGGTCTGCGCCCACCGGCTCGAAATGCTGTAGCGGCTCGCCTCGCCGCCGTCGGTCGGATCGAGCGAGCCGTAGCGGCCGATGAGGCCTTGGTCGATCGCCCGCTGCGCCACCTGGTCGGTGGAGGTCCAGCGGTTGCGGTAGGCCATGCCGGTGAGCGAGAATCCGTCCTCGGCCGTGCCCTCGACGTAGCGGACGACGCCGTTGAGCTTGCGGACCCGGTCCGGCACGTCCCACGGCCCGTCGTAGACGATGCCCTCGCCGGCAGCGATCAGGGTGCCGCCCTGGTCGGTCTTGGTCGACAGGACCGAGACGCCGCGCGCATAGCCGAAGCTGCCGACCGTGCCTTCGGCCATGTTCTTGGGCACGTTGCGAAGATAGTCGATGTGCACGGCGCCGGCCGAGGAGAAGTCGCCTTCCTCGGCGTAGTAGGGGCCCTTGCGCACGTTCAGCGACTGGACGAGCTCGGGGAGCATGAAGTTGATGTCGGCGTAGCCCTGGCCGTGCCCGTGGGTGCGCATGTTCACCGGCATGCCGTCGACCCAGATGGCGAGGTCGGTGCCGTGATCGAGATTGTAGCCGCGCAGGAAGTACTGGTTGGCCTTGCCTTCGCCGCTGTGCTGGGTGACGACGAGGCCCGGCACGACCTCGAGCATCTCGCCGACGCGCGCGGCCGGAATGTCGCGCATCTCCTCGCCCGAGATCGTCACCTCGCTGGCCGCGGCGGCCGGCGCCGAGGCGCGGCCTTCCGACTTGTCCGTCACCTCGATCGCCGGCAGGTCGACATACTGGGCCGCTGCCCCGTCGCTCCACAACGCCCCGATCACCACCGGCACGACGGCGGACACGCCGACCACACGACCAATCCGACCCACTTGCATGCTCGTTCTCGCGCGCGAGCGCGTCCTTCCCGACCCGTATCGATCGCGAAAGCCGGTCTGTCACGCCTAGGCGATACGCGCTGGGCTCGCGAGCCGGCCTCCACGTCCGGGACCACGTGCTGCTGTCCCCGGGCCGGACCATGATGGTTCGGCGTGACACGATTGTGAAGAATTCGTCGATTGTTCCCACGGCCGGGACGGCGGTCCGCGTCCGCGGGCGACAGTTCAGGCCCGGAGTGCGCCCGCCAGAGCCGCGCCGTACAGGATCATGCAGGCGCCGGATGGCGGATCCGTGCGCAGGCGCGCCGCCACCTCGGTGATCGTTCCGGTGATGGTCCGCGGGGCGGTGCCGAGGCTCTCGACCACGGCGGCGGGTGTCTCGGGCGACAGGCCTCGCGCCAAGAGCTTGTCGGCGAGCGTCGGGAAGGTCGCCTTGCCCATGAACACGCAGGTGGTGGCAGCCGGGTCGGCGAGCGCGGCGAGGTCGAGGTCGTCGGGCAAGCCGCCCGTCAGCTCGTGGGCCGTGACGAACTGCACGCGCCGCGCGACCAGTCGCTTGGTCAGCGCCGTGCCGAGATGCGCTGCGGCGGCCGTCGCCGTGGTGATGCCCGGCACGATCTCGATCGGCAGGCCGGCGTCCCGCGCCGCCGTGATCTCCTCGTCGGCGCGGGAGAAGATGGCGGGATCGCCGGATTTCAGCCGCACCACGCGCTTGCCGAGCCGAGCATAGGCGACCATCAGCCGGCTCACCTCGGCCTGCTTCGGAGCATGCTGGCCCGAGCGCTTGCCGACCGAGATCAGCTCGGCATCCTCGCGCACATGAGCGAGGACGCCGCCGCTGGCGAGGTCGTCGTAGAGCACCACGTCGGCGGCGCGGAGACGGTCGACGGCGCGCAGCGTCAGCAGGTCGGGATCGCCGGGCCCGGCCCCGACCAGGGCGATATGGCCTGCGGGGCAGTCAGTCATGGCGTGCGTCCTGACAGGGCGGGGCGGCCCGCCTATAGTCCCGCGCATGACCGAGAACACCCCGCTGCGGCGCGGCTGGACCACCGGCACCTGCGCGGCCGCGGCGACGCGGGCCGCCTTTCAGGCGCTGGTCACGGGCGCGTTTCCGGATCCGGTCGAGGTCGCCCTCCCGGGTGGCCAGCGGCCGGCTTTCGCGTTGGCGCTCGCCGAGCGTGGCGACGGCGTCGCGCAGGCCGGCGTGGTGAAGGATGCGGGCGACGATCCCGACGTGACGCACGGTGCCCTGGTCGTGGCGACCGTGCGACCGGGCGCGGTCGGCACCGGCATCATGTTCCGGGCCGGGGAGGGGGTCGGCACCGTCACGCGGCCCGGCCTGCCGCTCGCGGTCGGCGAGCCGGCCATCAACCCGGTGCCGCGCGAGATGATTCGCGCCGCGATCGCCGAGGTCTGCGCCGCGACGGCGGCGGCCGGCGACGTGATCGTCGAGATCTCGGTGCCGAACGGCGAGGCTTTGGCGCGAAAGACGCTCAACCCGCGGCTCGGCATTCTGGGCGGCCTTTCGATCCTCGGCACCACCGGCATCGTCGTGCCGTTCTCCTGCGCGGCGTGGATCCACAGCATTCACCGCGGCATCGACGTGGCCCGCGCCGCCGGCCTCGACCACATCGCCGGCGCCACCGGCTCCACGTCCGAGGCCGCCGTCGCTGCGCTCGACGGCCTGCCCGAACTCGCGCTGATCGACATGGGCGACTTCGTCGGCGGGATGCTGAAATACGTGCGGGCCCATCCGGTGCTGCGGGTCACGATCGCGGGCGGCTTCGCCAAGATGACCAAGCTGTCGCAGGGACTCCTGGACCTTCATTCGCGCGCCGGCGAGGTCGATCTCGCCCATCTGGCGCGGCTCGCCGCCGAGGCGGGCGCGCCGGCTGCCCTGGTCGCCGACATCCCGGCTGCCAACAGCGCACTCGATGTGCTGCAGCGGGCACAGGGACACGGTATCGACATCGCTGCCGTTGTGGCGGCGCGGGCCGTCGCGACCGCCGCGGCGGTCTTGCGAGGCACGACGGTCGGCGTCGACGTCGCGGTGTTCGACCGCGCCGGCGGGCTGCTCGCCCGCACGCCGGTGGTGAGGAGCTAGAGCGTGGCGGCGTGGCAGAAAGTTCTCGTCCTGGGCGGCACCAGCGAGGCGCGGCGTCTCGCCGACGCCTTGGCGGGTGAGCCCGACATCGAGGCCGTGCTGTCCTATGCCGGGCGCACCGAAAGCCCGGCCGCCGTGCCGATCCGGTGGCGGGTCGGCGGCTTCGGCGGCATCGCGGGACTGGTCGACTATCTCCGCGCCGAGAAGATCGATCGCGTCGTCGACGCCACCCACCCGTTCGCCGCGCAGATGAGCGCGCATGCGGTCGCGGCTTGCGACGCTGAACGGATCCCGCTGCTCGCCTTGGAGCGCCAGCCCTGGCGCCCCGGCGAAGGCGACCGCTGGACCGAGGTCGATACGCTGGAGGACGCCGCCGACGCGCTCGGCGCGTCGCCGCGACGCGTCTTTCTCGGGATCGGCCGCCTGCATCTCGCCGCCTTCGCGCGGCGCCCCCAACACGATTATCTGGTGCGCCTGGTCGATGCTCCGCGCGAAAGTCTGCCGTTGCCGCGCGTCGCGGTCGTGGTCGCCCGCGGCCCCTTCGACGTCGCCGGCGACCGCGCGATCTTGGAACGACACGGCAGCGAGGTCGTGGTCTCGAAGAACGCCGGCGGCACCGCCGCCGTCGCCAAGATCGAGGCGGCCCGCGCGCTCGGTCTGCCGGTCGTGATGGTGCGCCGCCCTCGCATCCCGGACCGTCCGGCCGTCGAAACGATCGCGGCCGTGATGGCGTGGCTCGCTCACCGCGACGTCTCCGCCGGCGCCGACCGCGGCGTGTAGACGAAGGCCGGCCGGTCGCGGCGTGCGATCAGCCGGGTCTGCGACGAGCCGACGATGACCAGCGTGCGCATGTCGGCCCGCTCGGGCACGGCGCGGCCGAGCGGCATCGCGTCGATGCGCTCGTTGGTCTCGCTCACCGCCGTCGCGAAGATCACGGGTGTCTCCGCCGCACGCAGCGGCCGAAGAATGTCGAACGCCTGGCCGAGCTGCCGCGGCCGCGCCTTCGACACCGGATTGTACAGCGCGATCACGAAATCCGCCTCGGCGGCGAGGCGCAGGCGCTTCTCCACCAGCGTCCAGGGTTTCAGATTGTCCGAGAGGTTGATGGCGCAGAAGTCGTGGCCGAGCGGCGCGCCGGCCCGCGCCGCCGCCGCCGTCATGGCGGTGACACCGGGCAGCACCTGCACGTCGAGCTCGCGCCACGCGGCGTCGCCGGCCTCGATCGCCTCGAACACGGCGGCCGCCATGGCGAAGACGCCGGGATCGCCCGACGAGACCACGACGACGTGCCGGCCCGCGGTCGCGAGCTGCAGCGCGTGGCGGGCGCGGTCGATCTCCTCGCGATTGTCCGAGCCGTGCTTGTCGAGCCCGGTCCGGTCCGGCACGCGGGCGACATAGGGGCCGTAGCCGACGATGTCGGTCGCGGCCGAAAGCGCCTCGGACACCTCCGGCGTGACCAGGCGCGCCGCACCGGGGCCGAGCCCGGCGATGACGATCGATCCGCTCATGGCCGGCGGCCCTCGCCGGGCACCAGCACCATGGAGAAATACGGCGCGTCGTCGTCCGGCTTGTCGGCGAGCCGCACGACCCGCTCGCCCGGCATGGTGCCGCGCTCGACATAGAAGGCCCGGCCGACGAGCCCGGCGGCCGCGAGGGCGCGCCTCACCTTCGGCATGTTCTTGCCGACCTTCATGATCACGAGGGCGTCGGCCCGGCCCATGCGGTCGGCGAGCGTCGCCTCGTCCAGGGTCGCGGGCAGCACGGTCAGCACGTCGTCGCCCCAGGTGATCGGCGTGCCGGTGGCGGTCCAGCAGCCCGCCATGCCCGGAATGCCGGGCACCACGACGACCGGCACGCGGCCGGTGAGACGCGTATGCAGATGCATGAACGAGCCGTAGAGGAACGGATCGCCTTCGCACAGCACGATCACGTCGCGGCCCTGCTGCACATGCGTGAGCAGGCGCGCGACGCAGCCGTCGTAGAACCCGCGCAGGGCGTCGTTGTAGGCCGGATCGCAGAAGGCGATCTCGGTGGTGACAGGATAATCCATGCCGATCTCGACGACATCGGCGCGCAGCAGGCCGGCCGCGATGGCCCGCGCATTGCTCGATCGGCCGGCCTTGTGGAAATAGGCGACGACGCCGGCGCCGCGGATCAGACGGTCGGCCTTGACGCTGATCAGCTCGGGATCGCCCGGCCCGAGGCCGACGCCGTAGACGGTGGCGGTCATGGGCGGCTCATTCCCGGTCGCTCGCGAGGGCGTTGACGGCCCCCGCCGTCATGGCGCTGCCGCCCTTGCGGCCACGCACGATCATGCAAGGAACGCGGCCGTCGGCGAGCAGCGCCTCCTTGGATTCCGCCGCGCCGACGAAGCCGACCGGCATGCCGATCACGGCGGCGGGCTTGGGCGCGCCCTGGTCCAGCATCTCGAGCAGTCGGAACAGCGCGGTCGGTGCGTTGCCGATCGCCACCACGGATCCGGCGAGCTTGTCGCGCCACAGCTCCATCGCGGCGGCCGTGCGGGTGGTGCCGAGCTTCTCGGCCAGCGCCGGCACGGAGGGATCCGACAGGGTGCAGATCACGGCGTTGTCCATCGGCAGGCGGGCCCGGGTGATGCCGTGCGCCACCATCTGGGCGTCGCACAGGATCGGGGCGCCGGCGCGCAGCGCCGTCCGGGCGGCCGCGGCGGCGCCGGGGGTGAACACGAGGTCGGCCGCGACCTCCACCATGCCGCTCGCATGGATCACCCGCACCGCGACCTTCTCCTCCTCGGGCGCGAAGCGGGCGAGGTCGGCCTCGGCCCGGATGATGGCGAAGGACCGGCGATAGATGGCTGCGCCGTCCTTCTCGTAGGTGATGGTCATGCACTCGATTCCGTGGACGCGATGGCGTCGATGACGCTGTTGCGCCGGGTGGTCCAGTAGCCGGCGTCAACGAGTTGCCGGAACCGGCGGCGCATCGCTTCGGCGGCGCGCGGATTGGCCGTGTCGAGGAAGTCCCGCACCGCCTCGTCGCCGAGCGTCGCCTCGTAATAGAGGTCGAAGTGACGGGTCGGAACCGTCCCGGATAAATGGGCGAACAATGCCATCTGGTCGAGCGTCCAGGCGATCTCGGCGGCCCCGCGAAATCCGTGCCGCATCTGCCCGGCGATCCACTGCGGATTGGCGGCGCGTCCGCGCACCACCCGGGCGATCTCTTCGGGCAGCGTCCGCATGCGCGGGTCGTGGGCGCGCGCGGAGTCGGCGTGATAGAGGGCCGGCGCGGCGCCGAGCTTTTTGGCCGCCGCCGCGAAGCCGGCTTCGTGCGCGGCGTAGTCGGGCGCCATCAGAAGATCGGTCTCGGGCAGATCCTGGGTGTGGACGAAGGCGGCCGCGGCCGCC
>NZ_NPEX01000819.1 GCF_003258865.1 Rhodoplanes roseus
GATCAGCGTCAGGTTCTCAATGACGATGAGCAGGCCGACCGTGACAAAGATCTGTGCCACTGGCGGGGCGTTCAACACCCGTTGGATGAGCGTCATCTGGACGACGACGCCGAGCCCGAAGATCACCACGAAGGATAGAAACGAGCCGATCAGAGGATCGAGCCCCAGGAACTTCCAGGCGAAGTACGCAACGAACATGCCAAGGGTCAAAAACTCCGCCTGCGCGAAGTTGACGATGCCCATGACGCCGAAGACCAGGGTCAGCCCGATG
>NZ_NPEX01000820.1 GCF_003258865.1 Rhodoplanes roseus
AAATTGAAAGAATTTGAAAAGTCAAAAGTGAAATCAATAGGTAAAAGTCTATTTTAACAACCCACTTTTTATTTTACTCTTACTTTACTTAATGTAATATAGTTAAGTAACCTAACGGAAATGAGCCCGAGCGTAGCGAGGAAATACAGGGGTTTTGGGTGGGTAAAGTAAAGTATAATAAAGTACTCAAAGTATAATAAAGTACTCAAGGTATAATAAAGTAAAGCAAAAATACATAAAAAATCTGCTGAAATACACATTACTTTACTAA
>NZ_NPEX01000821.1 GCF_003258865.1 Rhodoplanes roseus
ATTCTCCGAGAAGACCGCCGCGGTACGGCCATATCGAGAGTGGTTGGCAAGCTTCAGCGCCTCATCCGGCGTGCGGAAGGTCGTGGAGCAGATGAGCGGACCGGCGATCTCCGCGTCCGCCACGCCCATGGCGGGCGCCACATCGCTCACAAGCGTCGGCGGGAAAAAGCGGCCCTCTCCCGGCATGTCGGCGTCCGCCTGCCAGACATCTGCGCCTTCGGTGCGCGCCGTCTCCACCAGCGTCGTGAGACGCGCAAGATCAGCATCGTCT
>NZ_NPEX01000822.1 GCF_003258865.1 Rhodoplanes roseus
CGTCTTCATCGTGCTGCTTCTCTCCGGCCTGTCTTTCCTGGGCCTCGGCGTGCAACCGCCGAATGCCGATTGGGGCGGCCTGGTGCGTGAGAACCTCGCCGGCCTGCCATACGGTGCGCCTGCCGTCATCTTCCCTTCGATCGCGATTGCGAGCCTCACCATCTCGGTCAACATGCTGATCGACAATCTGCCGACCCGCATCCGCGATCGGAGCGCATGATGGGCAATATCGTCGAAATTCGTGATCTCGCCGTCGCCGCGAAGACCGATT
>NZ_NPEX01000823.1 GCF_003258865.1 Rhodoplanes roseus
GAACCGACATCACCAGCGACTGGTTTTTCGTCAGGGCGGGCGTTTCGTTCATTGTCTCACTCCGTTCCCGTGACTTCTTCGGCCTTGAGGCGCTCCGGCTCGACCATCCTCCATGTGAGGCTTGCCAGGAACAGGATCAATGCGGCGACGACGATGGAGGGGCCGGAGGGGGTGTCGAATTCGAGCGAGGCGAAGAGGCCGCCGGAGGCCGCAAGCGCACCCACGATCGCCGCGATCATGGCCATCCGCTCCGGCGTTGAGGCAAAGCGGC
>NZ_NPEX01000824.1 GCF_003258865.1 Rhodoplanes roseus
GCGAATGCGGTCGACCTGGCAGCGATCCTTCGGCATCAGCCGGCCCTGGCGGTCGCGACGCATGTTGATCGTTTCGCCGGCGACCGTGATCTCACCTTCATCCGGTGTCTCGAGAAGGTTGATGCATCTGAGAAAAGTGCTCTTGCCCGAGCCTGACGCGCCGAGGATCGAGATGACATCCCCGTCCTGCGCTTCGAGCGAGATCCCTTTCAGGACTTCGAGGTTGGCGAAGGATTTGTGGATGTTCTTGACCGAGATGGCCGGGACCGGG
>NZ_NPEX01000825.1 GCF_003258865.1 Rhodoplanes roseus
CGCAACGGCGGAAGGCGCGCAGACGGCCAAGGGCGGCGGCGAACAGGCCGCCGAGACCTCGCGCCATCAGGAAAGCCGCGATCTCGATGAGAACGCCGCTCAGCAGCAGGGGCAGGCGCAGCAACAGGCTCAGAACCAGCAGCCGGCCGAGGGTCAGCAGCAGGCGCAGGCGCCTGCCGGGAATCAGGAGCCGCCGAGCCCCACGGTCGCCATGATCGCCGATGCCTCGCCGGAGGCTGGCGAGAAGGTCGCCGCGCAGTGCCGCGCCTGC
>NZ_NPEX01000826.1 GCF_003258865.1 Rhodoplanes roseus
CCATTCATCCCCAGCTGACGGAAGCGCGCGAGGCGCTCGAAGAGCTGGAGAAGGAACAGGCCGGCCAGGACATCTGATTATCGGCCGGGCGTCTTATGACCCGCCGTCTGCTGGCCGCGTCTCTCCTGGCAGCGTCTCTTGGCAGAGCGTTTCTGCTAAAGCTTCTGGGGCGCCAAGTGTTTGCCGCAGCAGGTGAGGCGCCGAGAGTCTCGGCGCCTTTTTCTTCGGATGTCGATCTGAGACGCTCGCCTCAGATCCTGGCCTTACATCC
>NZ_NPEX01000827.1 GCF_003258865.1 Rhodoplanes roseus
GAGACCTTCGGCGATGTCTTCCGTCACCGGCTGGATCTGCACGCCGAGCCAGCCGCGCGTCACCGAACCGTCCTTGCGCAGCTCGGAGACGACGTCGGTCACGACATTCGCCGGAATGGCGAAGGCGATGCCGACATTGCCGCCGGAGGGCGAGAAGATCGCCGTGTTCACGCCGACGACCTCACCCTTCATGTTGAAGGTCGGGCCACCGGAATTGCCGCGGTTCACCGGCGCGTCGATCTGAATGAAATCGTCATAGGGGCCGGCGCC
>NZ_NPEX01000828.1 GCF_003258865.1 Rhodoplanes roseus
CGCACCTCCATTTCCGGTGCGCTGGGATTTTCCTTCTCCGCCTTCGACGACAGCGGTTATGCGGGGCTGCGCCGGGTCATCGACGTGTCCGGCGACGGGCCCAACAACCAGGGCCTGCCGGTGACGGTGGAGCGCGACCGCCTCGTCTCTGAAGGCGTCATCATCAACGGCCTGCCGATCCTGCTGAAAGGCTCTGGCGGCCGCGGCTTCATGTCGATCCCGAACCTCGACGTCTATTACGAGGATTGCGTCATCGGCGGCACCGGCGCT
>NZ_NPEX01000082.1 GCF_003258865.1 Rhodoplanes roseus
CGCGAAGGTCACTCTGGATCGGACCATGGAGGATCTGATCCGCAAGGTCGACGTCGTCGTCTGCTCGATCAGCGCCGTGCCGCATGACGAGCTCTGAGGCATACCGATGACCGAGACCCCCGATCTCACCCATTTCGTCGAAAAGCTCGACGACGGGCGCGCGCGCCTCAACCTGGCCGTCGAGGGCATGACCTGCGCGGCCTGCATGTTCGAGATCGAGGGTGGTCTCGGCGCGCTTCCCAACGTCACGCATGCCCGCGCCAACCTCACCAGCGGCCGCGTCGCCATCGAGTGGCAGGCCGACGACGTCGATCCCGCCGCCGTGGTCGGGCGTCTCGCGGCGCTCGGCTACAAGGCCTATCCGTACGACGCGCGACGAATGGAATCCGACGAGCAGCAGGAGGCGCGGTTCCTGCTGCGCTGCCTCGGCGTCGCCGCCTTCGCCGCCATGAACGTGATGCTGTTGTCGGTCTCGGTGTGGTCCGGCAACGCCTCCGACATCACGCCGGAGCAGCGCGACTTCTTCCACTGGCTCTCGGCCCTGATCGCGCTGCCGGCCGTCGCCTATGCGGGCCAGCCGTTCTTCCGCTCGGCGATCCGCGCGCTCCTGTCCGGGCGCCTCAACATGGACGTGCCGATCACGCTCGGCGTGGTCCTGGCGCTGACGCTGTCGGTGTTCGAGACCCTGCACCATGCCGAGCACGCCTATTTCGACTCGGCCGTGATGCTGCTCACCTTCCTGCTCGCCGGCCGCTGGCTCGACCAGAACATGCGCCGCCGCACCCGCGCGGTCGCCGCGAACCTCGCGGCCCTCAAGGCCGAGACGGCGACCAAGTTCGTCACCGAGAGCGAGATCAGCGAGGTGCCGGTGGCGGCGATCCGGCCCGGCGACCTGGTGCTGGTGCGCCCCGGCGAGCGCATCGCGGTCGACGGCGAGGTCGAGGACGGCCGCTCGGAGATCGACCAGAGCCTGGTCACCGGCGAGACCGCCCATGTCTCGGCGGAGCGCGGCACGCTCGTCTATGCCGGTACGCTCAACGTCAACGGCACGCTGCGGGTGCGGGTCGGCGCCGCCGATCGCGGCACGCTGCTCGACGAGGTGACGCGGCTCCTCGACCGCGCCGTCGAGGCGCGATCGCATTACGTCCGGCTCGCCGAGCGGGCGGCGCGGCTCTACGCGCCGGTCGTCCACCTCACCGCCATCCTCACCATGATCGGCTGGGTGCTGCTCGGCGCGAGCTGGCACTTCGCCGTGGTGACGGCGATCGCCGTGCTGATCATCACCTGCCCGTGCGCCCTCGGCCTCGCGATACCGGCCGTCCAGGTGGTCGCCTCGGGCGCGCTGTTCCGCGGCGGCGTGCTGCTCTCGTCGGGCGACGCGATCGAGCGGCTGGCGAGCGTCGACACCATCGTGTTCGACAAGACCGGCACCCTGACGCTGCCGGAGCCCGAGCTGGTCGACGCCGGCCGGATCGCCCCCGAGACCCTGGCGCTCGCCGCCCGGCTGGCGCTGGCGAGCCGCCATCCCCTCGCCGCGGCGATCGCCCGGGCGGCCGGCGCGACGGCGCCGCTCGACGGCGCCTGCGAGGAGCCCGGCCAAGGGGTGAGCGCCCTCGTCGACGGCGAGGAGCTGCGGCTCGGGCGGCCGTCCTGGTGCGGCCTGGAGGCGGAGGCCGGGCGGGTCGCGGCGTCCGATCCGGAGGCCTCGGTGATCGCCTTCCGGCACGGCACGACAACGGCCGTCTTCGCCGTGCGCCAGCGGCTGCGCGAGGACGCGACGGCGGTCCTGGCCGGGCTGCGGGCCCGCGGCTTCGCCGTGGAGATCCTGTCCGGCGACCGCGACGCGGCGGTGTCCCACGTCGCACGCCAGCTCGGCGTCTCGGAGGTCCGCTCCGGCGCCACGCCGGCCGACAAGATCGCCCGCATCGAGGCGCTGCGCGCCGGCGGCCGCAAGGTGCTGATGGTCGGCGACGGCATCAACGACGCGCCGGCGCTCGCGGCAGCCGACGTGTCGCTGTCGCCCGTCACGGCGGCGCATCTCACCCAGTCGGCCTCGGACGCCGTGTTCCTGGGCGACCGTCTGCAACCGGTGGCGACCGCGCTCGCCGTGACCCGGCGGGCCCGCCGCGTCATGACCGAGAATCTCTGGCTCGCGGTGGTGTACAATGCGGTCGCCGTGCCGGTGGCGATCGCGGGCTATGCCACGCCGCTCGTCGCCGCGCTGGCCATGTCGGGATCGTCCGTGCTGGTGATCCTCAACGCGCTGCGGGCCAAGCAAGGGACGGGAGACGCGCCGTGGAAGTCCTGATCTATCTGGTGCCGCTCGCCCTGTCGCTGGGCCTTCTGGGTCTCGGCGCGTTCATGTGGTCGCTCAAGACCGGGCAGTACGACGACCTCGACGGCGCCGCCTGGCGCGCCATTCTGGACGACGACCAGATCCCGCCCGCCGCCGGCCAGAAGAAGGCGCCGACCTCGTCGCCGGCGCCCTGAGCGACCGAATCGGACTTTTGCGGCGGCTCCCCGGCGTCTCGCCACCGCGCTGTCGGCGGTCGGCCTCGCGGCGCACGGCGCCGCGAGGGGCACGAGACCGAAGGTCTGCGCAACTCGGAACGAGATCAGACGCTCCGAGACCGTTACTGCGGCAGCACCGGGGTCTCGGGCAGGAACCCGGGGCGGTAGATCTGCTCGGCCGTCAGCTTCTCGCCCGCGATCTCGACGTTCTTGTTCATGAAATCGACGGTGCGCTTCATCGTGTCGAGCGAGACCGTGCCGAAGCCGTTCTTCTCGACCTCCGGCGTCACGGCGATCCGCTTCAGGATCTTCACCTCCTCGGCGATGATCTCCGGATTGAGTGCCTTGACGTACTGCACCTGGATCTGCGCCGCCTCCTCGGGATGGGCGAGAGCGTATTGCCAGCCGCGCAGCGAGGCCCGAACGAACTTCTTCACCACGTCCGGATGCTTGGTCAGGAACTCCTCGGTGGTGCCGATCGAGTTCGAGTAGATGTCCAGCCCGAAATCCCCGAGGAACAGGCACTTCGGCGTCGCGTCGGTGACGGCGCGGCGGATCGCCGGCTCGCTCATGATGAACTGATCGACCGAGGCCACCTTGCGGGCGGCCAGCATCGGCACGCGCGCCGAGCCGTCGATGTTGACGACCTTGAGGGTCTTGCTGTCGACGCCGTTCATCTCCATGAACGCCTGCATGATGCGCGGCAGGAACGACGACGTGCTGGAGCCGAATTCCAGGCCGGCGAGCTGCTTCGGCTGTGTGATGTTGGCGCCCGGATCGAGGCTGAACACGCAATAGGGCGGCTTCTGATAGTTCACCGCGACGATCTTCACGTTGCCGGCGGCGGAGCCGGAGGCGACCAGGCTCGGAATGTCGATGAAGCCGATCTCGGCGATGCCGGTCACGACCGAACGGATCGCGTCCGCCGTGCCCTTCGAGGGCAGGATCGTGACGTTGAGGCCCTCGTCCTTGTAGTAGCCCTTGCCGAGCGCCACGTACCACGGCGCGTGACGGCCGAGGCTGATGAAGTCGAGGATGAACTTGACGTCGGTTCCTTGCGCCCGGGCGCTCGGCGTCAGGGCGACCATCGCAGTCAACGCGAGTCCGATCAGCTTGGTGAAGGTCGACATCTTCGTTCTCCTGTTACACCCGAGCCGCGGCAGGAACCTGGATGAGATCGGGGGCGGGTCGCATCCAGCGTCAGTTCGACATGCAAGATCCATTCACAGCAGGACGGAACGCACGCACCGGACACCGGGTCGGCGACCGAGGTCAGCAGCCGCACAGGCGATCGGCGCCGAATGCCGCGCGCGCGTTGTCGAAGCGGATTCGTCGTTTCATCCCGGTCGTCAGACGGCCGAGATCGTGCTCGGCGGCGTCGGCTCCCATCGGGAACGGCCAGTCGCTGCCGAGAACGATGCGGTCGGGCCCCATCACGGCGATCAGGAAGTCGAGATAGGCCGGATGATGGACGAGGCTGTCCACGTAGAAGCGGCGCAGCGCCTCGGTCGGCATCAGGCCGACTTGCGGCACGCCCGGGCGCTTGGTCAGAACGCCCTGCTGCCAACGGCCGGCCAGCGTCGCCGCACACCCGCCGCCGTGCGCCAGCACGACGACGAGGCCCGGATGCCGCTCGAGAACGCCGCCGAGGACGAGGTCGGCGGCCGCCAGCGTCGTCTCGTAGGGATTGCCGAGCAGGTTGGTGAGATAGTGCCGGCCGAGCCGCGCATCGGGGCAGTCGCCGGGGTGCAGGAAGGCGGCGAAGCGGCGCTCCTCCAGCAACATCCACAATGGCTCGTAGGCGAGCTCCGCATAGGAATGCGGACCGAGCTCGGTGCCGATCACGACGCCGGCCCAGCTCTCGTCGAGATCGCGGGCGACCGCGACGGCGAGCGCCGCGTCCTCGGTCGGCAGGTAGGCCAGCGGCCGCAGCGTCGGCGCATGCGGCGCGCAGGCCTCGCGAAGGCCGTCGTTGATGGCGTCCACATAGGCGCGCCGCTCACTCAGGCCGATGTCGGGCCGGAACAGCGGCGGCGGCACCGACACCACGGCGCCGTCGAGCCCGTCGCTGCGGACGCGCGCGACCAGCGCGGCCGCCTCCGATATCGGGTGCAGCGGGACGCCGTGGCCGCAGACCTGCAGCGTGCCGCCGCCCGCCGTCATCCCCCACACGGCGCCCTCCGCCGCGGCGGCGACGAGCGCCGGCGGGATCAGATGCGTGTGGACGTCCCAGCCGCCGAGATCAGTGGGCGTCTTCGTCATTGGTGTACCAGGAGGGGCGAACCGGATAATGCGGACCGTCGTAGATCTCGAGCAGGATCGAGGTCTCCTCGGCGATGGTCGGCCCGTGCACGCTGCCCTTCGGGTTCCAGTAGAAGCAGCCGGGCGTCAGCGTCGTGCCGGTCGGGATGTAGCGGTACTTGCCCTCCAGGCAGAACATGAACTGATTTGACGCGTGCGCATGCGCCTCCGGCACGCCGGCGCCCTTCTCGAACCTCACCAGGCCGATCGAGGCACCCGTCTCCTCGTTCCGCCACAGCATCTTCTGCGACAGCCCGGCGAGCGACTTGGCGGCCCAGTCGAGGTCGCCGGTCTGAATGAGAATCTCCTTGAACGCCGCCATGGCGTCGGCCGACAGGGCCGGCGCAGCGGCCGCAGGAGTCTCGGTGGGCTTCGGGGTCTCGGCGGTCGGCAAGGGCGCCTCCTCGGGGGTCCAGGTGATGTGCTTGAGCTCGATCAGCCGCGACAGATAGGTCACGTCGGACTTGTTGGTGAGCCGGTGGACGGGCCGCATGCCGTCGATGAACACGGTCGCACCGGCGGGCTCGAAGGTCGCCCGCGTGTCGCCGAAGATGGTCTCGACCTCGTTCTCGCCGCCCTCGATGGAGACCACGGCATACGGATGGTAGTGGATGTGGAAGTCGATGCTCTCGCCCGGCTCGACCTTCACCTCCCAGATGCGCACATGCTCGTTTTCCAGCACGATCCGGCCGCCGACCTCGCCCAGCCTGATCCCGAGCTCCTTCGCCTTCTTCAGTCCGTGCACGTCGCTCATGGGGTCTCCTGTCCGGCGGCGCGGCGCGGCCGGCCCGCGGTCATTCGGTGTCGGGTGTCTCGTGGCTCGGCAGCGGCGCCGTCTCGGGGATCCAGCGGATGTGCTTGAGCTCGATCAGCCGCGCCAGATAGGTCGTCCGGTCGCGATTGGCGAGGCGATGGATCGGCCGCATGCCGTCGATCAGCACGACGTGGCCGGCGGGCTCGTAGGTCGTCCGCCTGTCGCCGAAGATCGTCTCGATCTCGTTGCGGCCGCCCGTCACGGCGACCACGACGTAGGGGTGGTGATGGATGTGCCAGCCGAGCGTCTCGCCCGGCTCGATCCTCACCTCCCAGATGCGCACATGGGCGTTGTCGACCACGATGCGCGACCCGACCTCGTCGAGTTTCAGGCCGCGCTCGGCGGCGAGCTGGAGACCGTGGCGGTCCGTCATGGCGCGACCGCCTCGGCAGGCACGTGGTTCGAGCCGCCACCGGCGGGCCCGTGCAGATCCGTGAGCGTCATCCGGTTGCGCAGCTCGCCGAGCCCGGTGCCGCGGACGATCACCTCGTCGCCCGCCTTCAGGAAGATCTGCGGCGTGCGGGCGTTGCCGATGCCGGACGGCGTGCCGGTGAGGAACAGCTCGCCGGCGTGCAGCGTCATGCCGCGCGACGCCTCGGCGATCAGGGTCGGCAGGTCGAACGCCATCAGGCGGGTCGAGCCGTCCTGCAGCGTGACCCCGTTGACGACGCATTGCAGCGTCACGTCGCGGTAGTCGAGCGCATCGGCGGTGACGACCCAGGGGCCGATCGGCATGGTGGCATCGACGCTCTTCCCCTTGAGCCACTGGCCGCCATGGGCGCGCTGGACGTTGCGAAGCGAGACGTCGTTGGCGAGGCAGTAGCCGAAGACGTGATCCATCGCCGTCTCGACCGGAATGTTGCGTCCGGTCTTGCCGATCACCACGGCCAGCTCGGCCTCGTAATCCCACTGGGTCGAAAGCGCAGGATCGAAGGCGATCGGATCATGCGGGCCGATCACCACGTCGGGCCGCTTGGTGAAGAAGGTCGGGTGGTCCGGCTTCGGCACGTCCTGGCCTTCGCGGCGGCCGAAGCTCTCGTCGAAGTGCTCCCAGTAGTTCCAGCCGGTGCACAGCACGTCGCGGCCGAAGCGGCGGATGGGCGGCAATAGCCGCGCCGCGCCGAGCGGGAGCTTTTCACGCGACGCCTCGGCTGCCGCGCGCAGGCGTGCCAGCGCATCGGGGCCGCCCTGCACGACATCGACCAGATCGCCGAGGCCGGCCGGCAGCAGCACCAGGTGCTCGCCCTCGACGACCGCGAGGCGCTCGCCGCCGCCGTATGCGACCGTGGCGATCCTCATGCCGCCGCTCCGTCCGGCACCACCGCGATCGCGTTGATCTCGATCAGGTACTCGGGGTGCGCGAGCTTGGTCACCTCGACCAGGGTCGAGGCCGGCAGCGGCGCCTTGAAGTACTCGCGCCGCACTTTGTGGATCTGCTGGAAGTGCTCCATGTTGCGCACGTACACGTCCACCCGGCAGACATGGTCGAGGGTGCCGCCCGCCGTCTCCAGCGCCGACTTGATGTTCTCGATCACCTGCCGGGTCTGCGCCTCGATGTCGCCGATGCCAGCGATCGAGCCGTCGGCCCGGCGCGCCGTCATGCCGGAGACGAACACCATCTTGCCGCGCGCCTCGACGACGGCGGCCTGCGCGTAGTGCCCGAGCGGCTTGATCAGCTTGTCGGTGGAGAGTTCCTGCTTGCTCATGATCGTTGCCTCCCGGATCACGCGATGGCGCGGCCGTCCGCGGCCGTCCCGCCCGTGTTCATCTCTGTGGTGAGTCGATCGAGCGTCGCGGCGACGCTCGCCGGCAGCCTCACGCGGCCGGCACCGGCGCGGCGCCGCTCCCACTCGATCTCGCCCGGCGTGTAGAGGCGCTCGACGCCCGCCGTGCGCGGCGCCGAGCGGATGCGCTCGCCGGCCTGCGCGGTGGCGCGGCGGAAGTCGCCGAGATCGGTGAAATGCGCGACGTCGACGGCGACGAACATGTGGGCGCAGTCGTAGGGCACGGAGAGGTCGCCGTAGAGCGGCGTCACCGCGTCACCGATGGCGCCGCCGGAGAGGAGCCCGCACATCAGGTCGATCATGAAGGCGAGGCCGAAGCCCTTCGGGCCAGCGGCCGGCAGCAGCATGCCGGCGATCGCCTCGCGCGGATCGGTGGTCGGCGTGCCGTCGGCGCGGGTCGCCCAGGTCGCCGGGATCGGCTTGCCGGCCTTTTCGGCGAGGCGGATCTTGCCCATCGCGGCCTCGCTCATCGCCATGTCGAGGGCGAGCGGCGGCTCGCCCTGCGTCGGCACCGCGATGGCGATCGGGTTGTTGCCGACCGCCCGCGCGGCACCGCCCGGCGCCGGCATCAGGGGTCGCGTGTTGCACATCACGATGCCGATGCAGCCGGCCTCGGCGGCGATCGCCGCATAGTGGCGGGCGACGCCGAAATGGAAGCCGTGCCGGACCGCGACGAAGCCGGCGCCGTACTGCTTGGCCTTGTCCACGGCGATCCGCATCGCCTGCGGCGAGGTGAGGTGGCCGAGCGCGTTGCCGGCGTCGAGCACCACGGCGATGCCCTTGTCGCTCACCACCGAGGCGGTCTCGCGGGTCGACACGGAGCCCTTGCGCAGCCGGTCGAGATACATGTCGGCCATGGCGACGCCGTGCGAGCCGATGCCGTCGCGCTCGGCATCGACCAGCGTCGTCGCGACGCGGCGCGCCGCGTCTTGCGACAGGCCCGCGTCCGCGAACAGCGCCGCGACCCGCCCGATCAGCACGTCGGCCTCGAACTCGACCATTCCGTCCGACGTCATCCGGCGCTCCTCGGTTGCTTGTTCTTGATCGTCGCCGACGGCATTCACACCGCCGTCAGCGCATCGGTGGCGGCCAGCACCTTGTCGGTGGTCTGGCGGATGTGGGTCGTGCACAGGCGGCAGGCGGTGTCGGGGTCGCGCGCCAGCACGGCCTTCATCAGCCCCTCGTGCTCGCCGATGTCGTCGCGCGGCTTGGCCGTGAAGCCGATGGACAGCGCGACATAGCGCTCGGCCTGATCGAAGAGCTGATCACGAAAGCCGCGCAGCAGCTCCGAGGGGCAGGCGTCCGAGAGGCTCGCGTGAAACGCGCGGTGCTCGCGCGACCATGACGGCGAGATCTCGCCGGGCGCCGCCGGGTCCATCTTCTGCTGGCGCGACAGGCGATGGAAGGCGCCGAGGATGTCGGCCTCCCAGGCGACGTCGCCGGCCGCGATGGCGCGCCGGATCATCAGCGTCTCGATCTCGATGCGGGTCTCGGTGAGGTCCTTGAGCTGCGCCGGCGACACCGGCGAGACCCGGAAGCCCTTGTTCTCGGCGAGCACGACGAGGCCCTCGGACTCGAGCCGCATCAGCGCCTCGCGCAGCGGGCTGATGCTCATGCCGTAGCGCTCGCGCAGCTCCTCCAGGCGCAGCCGGGTGCCCGGCCGCAGCCGGCACTGCAGGATGTCGGCGCGCAGGACGTCGAGAGCGCGCCCACCCAGGGTCTGCGGCTCCGAAAGCTCGGCGCGTCGGTTGTTGGCGTTGGTCGGCATGCGAGTCCCGTGATCGGTCCGGCCCAGGAGCCGGCGTGACTCCTGCTTAGCCGAGCGATTCCACAAAATCAACGGATTTTATAAAATCAGTTGACGGCCGCACGGAGAGGCGATCTTATAAAATCCTGATGGTCGCGCCGGCGATGCTCGGCGATCGCGGCCGCCGTGGCACGCGCCGTGCGTGTGCGGAGGCTGCTCGACCGCCAGCGACCTTTATCGATGTGCCGGTCCCCGTGCCGGCGGCTCAGAGGAGCGCCAAGCAGATGTCCCACCGACAAATTCCGGCGCCCCCCGAATCCGCCGCCGCTTCGGCCCTCTCCGGCCCTCGCTTCGGGACCCGCGCGCCCGACCGTGACCCCGAGCGGCGCACCGTGCGGGCCCGCCCGGTGGTCGCGTGAGCATCGGCGCGACAATGGTCGCCGCGCCGACCTCCTCGCAGTCGGCCGGTCCGCCGGTCGGCGGCAGCAGCCGGTCCTTCGGCCGCTTCCGCAACGTCCATCAGGAGTTCCTTCAGGAGAGCGGCAAGCCGCTCGTCGCCATCGAGGACATCTCGTTCGATCTCGCCGAGGGGACGCTGGTCAGCCTGTTGGGCCCCAGCGGCTGCGGCAAGACGAGCTTCCTGAAGATCGTCGCGGGTCTGGCGGAAGCGACCTATGGCATCGTCGAGATTCGTGGCCAGCAGGTGACGCGGCCGCAGCCGGATTTCGGCTTCGTGTTCCAGCAAGCGAACCTGATGCCGTGGCGCAACGTGCTCGACAACGTGCTGTTCCCGATGGAGATCCTGCGCCGCAAGGACGCCGCCGCGAAGCGCCGCGCGCTGGAGCTGCTGGCTCTGGTCGGACTTTCGGGATTCGAAAATGCCCGCCCGTCCCAGCTCTCCGGCGGCATGCAGCAACGCGCCGCGCTGTGCCGCGCCCTGGTGCACGAGCCGAAGCTTCTCCTGATGGACGAGCCGTTCGGCGCGCTCGACGAGCTGACCCGCATGGAGATGCACGATCTCCTGCTGCAGATTCGCAAGGTGACCAACGCCACGACCCTGTTCGTCACCCATTCGATCAGCGAGGCCGTGTACCTGTCGGACGTGATCGTCGCCTTCTCCAAGCGGCCGGCCCGCATCGCCGACTACATCGAGGTGGACCTGCCCTATCCGCGCACGCCGGCGCTCCGCTACGACGCCGCCTTCACCGGGCTGGAGCACCGTGCCGGCATCGCCCTGGGGATCACCCGATGAAGCCGCGCAGCCGGATCCACACGATCGAGGCGATTGTCTATCCGATCGTCGGCATCGTCGCCGTGCTCGGCCTGTGGCAGGCCTATGTCACGGTGTTCGCCGTCAACCCGATCGTGCTGCCGGGCCCGATCGCCATCGCCAAGGCCAGCGTGAAGCATTTCGACACGCTGCTGGAGCAGACCTGGCCGACGCTCGCCGAGTCGATCTACGGCTTCGCGCTCGCCGTCCTGATCGGCGTGCCGCTCGCCGTCTGCGTCGCCAACTCGCGCATCCTCAATCTCACCTTCTATCCGATCCTGATCGCCACCCAGTCGATCCCCAAGGTCGCGGTGGCGCCGATCATCCTGGTGTGGTTCGGCGTCGGCATGGAGTCGAAGCTCGTCATCGCCTTCCTGGTGGCGTTCTTTCCCATCGTGGTCGACACCGCGACCGGCCTGCGGGCGACGCCGCCCGGCCTGCTGGAGCTCGCCCGCTCGGTCAGCGCGTCGCCGAGCCAGACGTTCTGGAAGGTGCAGTTTCCCGCCGCCATGCCGTTCATCATCTCGGGCGCCAAGGTCGCCGTGACGCTCGCCGTGATCGGCGCCGTGATCGGCGAGTTCGTCGGCTCCAACGAGGGCCTCGGCAACCTGCTGCTCGCCGCCAACTCGCAGCTCGACGGCCCGCTCGCCTGGGCCGCGCTGGTGTGGCTCAGCATCCTCGGCATCGGCCTGTTCTTCCTGGTCGTCGTCGCCGAGCGCGTGCTGATGCCGTGGGGCCATCATTGACGATCCTTCGCCCGCCCTGGAGTGACGCATGACCCGCACCGCCGCGCTGCTCGCGTTTGCTTTCGCCCTTGCGCCGCTGCCGACCACGGCCGAGCCGTTCCCGGCCCGCCCCGTCACCATCGTGTCGCCCTATCAGGCCGGCGGGACGAGCGACATCATCGCCCGCGCGACCGCCCAGAAGCTGTCGGAGATGTGGGGCCAGCCCGTGACGGTGGACAACCGTCCCGGCGCCAACGGCACGCTCGGCGTGATGGCGGTGGTGCGGGCGGCGCCGGACGGGCACACGCTGCTCGCCATCGCCTCCAGCGGCCTCACGCTCAATCCGCTCGTCTATCCGAACCTCTCCTACGTGGTGGAGCGCGACCTCGCGCCCATCACCGGGACCGGAGAGGTCGCGAACGTGCTGGTGGCGCATCCAAGCGTCGCCGCGTCGAGCGTCCAGGAGCTGGTCGCGCTCGCCAAGGCGAAGCCGGGCTCCCTCAGCTACGCCTCGCAGGGCGTCGGCTCCAACGGCCACCTGATCGGCGAGATGTTCCGCCAGCGCACCGGCACCGAGCTCCTCCACGTGCCTTACAAGGGCAGCGCGCCGGCGCTCAACGACCTGCTGGGTGGCCAGGTGCAGCTCATGTTCGACAACCTGCCGGCGTCGCTGCCGCTGATCCAGTCCGGCAAGCTCAAGGCGATCGCGGTGACGACGGCGGCGCGCGACCCACGCCTGCCGGATGTGCCGACCATCGCCGAGTCCGGACTGCCGGGCTTCGCCGCCACCGCGTGGTTCGGCCTGCTCACCGGCAAGACGGTGCCGCCGGAGCGCCGCGCCGAGATCGAGAAGGCCGTGGTGGCGGCGCTGACCGATCCGGCCACCAAGGCGCGCCTCGCCGCCGCCGGCGTCGAGGTGACGGCATCCGGCGCCGACGCGCTCGCCGCCCGCATCGGCAGCGAGACGACGATGTGGAAGGGCGTGGTCGACGCGGCGAAGATCCGCGTGGAATGACCGGGATCGGAAGACGCCCGAGTCCTCGTTGGAGATTGTTCTGATGAAAGTGCGGTTCGAGGCGGACGGCGACGTGATCGTCATCACGGGCGGCGCCAGCGGGATCGGGCGTGCCCTGGCGCGGGCGGCCGCGATGGCCGGCGCCCGCGTCGTCGTCTGCGATCGTGATCAGGACGGGCTGGACCGCCTCGCAGGCGAGCACGCCGCGATCGCGGTGCGTCGCCTGGACGTGGCCGACCGCGACGCCGTGATGGCGACGTTCGCGTCGATCGAGGCCGAGCACGGCCGCATCGACGGGCTGGTCTGCGCCGCCGCCGTGCAGCCGCGCCGCCGCGTCGAGGACATGGACGCGGCCGAATGGCGGCGGGTCGTGAGCATCAACCTCGACGGCGTCGTCTGGTGCTACCAGGCCGTGATCGCCGGCATGATGCGGCGGCGGCGCGGCAGCATCGTCGCCTTCTCGTCCGGCCTCGCGCATCAGGGCTGGCCCGAGGCCTCCGCCTACGCGGCGACCAAGGGTGCGCTGATCGCCTTCGTCAAGAGCGCCGCCAAGGAGGTCGCGGCGCATCGCGTGCGCTTCAACCTGATCGCGCCCGGCGTGATCGACACGCCGCAGTATCGCGCCGCCAATGCCGGGGCCGACCACGAGAGCTGGCGCACGTCCACCGGCGTCGGCATGCCCGAGGACGTCGTCGGGCCGCTGCTGTTCCTGCTCTCCGACGCGGCGACCATGACGGCCTCGCTGCTGAGCCGCGATTTTGCCTACTCCGCGAGCGAAGCATGACGGTGGCTGATCACACCAGGCCGATCATCGTGGTCGGCGCCGGGCCCGTAGGCCTGACCACGGCGCTCGGCCTCGACTTCTACGGGCTGCCCGTGAAGGTGTTCGAGGAGGACGATCAGCTGTCGCTCGACACCAAGGCCGGCACCATCCTGACCCGCACCCTGGAGGCGTTCCGCCGCTACGGCGTCGCCGACCCGGTGCTCGCCCGGGCCCTGCGGGTGGACGAGATCGGCGGGCTCGACCGCGCCACCAACACGCCGACTCTCTCGGTGCGCACCGAGGTGCTGGCCGAGGACACCCGCTACCCCTTCGTCATCAACCTGCCGCAGCATCATCTCGAGCCGGTGCTGCGCGAAGAGTTCGAGGCGCGCCGCCCCGGCGCGCTCCACATGCAGCATCGCCTCACGTCGTTCCGACAGACCGCCGAGTCGGTGGTGGCGACCTTCGAGACGCCGGACGGGCCGCGCGAGGTCGAGGGCGCCTATCTGCTCGCCTGCGACGGCGGGCGAAGCACGGTGCGCACCCAGCTCGGCGTGCCGGTCGAAGGCGTGTCGCACGACGTGCGCTACATGCTGGTCGACCTGAAGGTCGACCTCGACACCGAAAACCCGCGCGACTATCCGTATCTGGCCTATTTCTCCGATCCGCAGGAGTGGATGATCCTGGTGCGGCAGCCGCATTGCTGGCGCCTGCTGTTCCCGCTGCCGCCCGAGGCCGAGCCGCCGGGGCCGGACGTGCTCGCCGACAAGGCGCGGCGTTTCATCGGCGACGTGCGCGACATGGAGGTGATCAACACGGTCGTCTACCGGGTCCACCACCGCATCGCCGCGCAGTGGCGGCGCGACCGGGTGTTCCTGATGGGCGATGCCGCGCATCTGATCACGCCGATGTGGGCGCTCGGCCTCAACACCGGCATTCTCGACGCGATCAGCCTGCCGTGGCGCCTCGCCTGGGTGATGCGCGGCTGGGCCGACGACATGCTGCTCGACGGCTACGCCCGCGAGCAGCAGCCGCTGGCGACCGGCGGCTCGGGCCAGATGGCCGAGCAGGCGCGAAAGTACATGGGCGGCGAGGGCGAGATCGGCGATCTGATGTCGAGCAGCGCCTGGGGCCTCGCCGCCACCCGCACGCTGCTCGGCGTCCGCATCGGCGTCGACGACGCGACCCCGTGGTCGATGGTCAAGATGGGCCGCGAGCCCCTGCGGGTCGGCGACCGCATGCCCGACGCCGAGGTTCACGCGGCAGACGGCCGCCCGCACCGCCTGCACGACCTGATCGACGACAGCTTCGTCGCCTTCTACTTCACCGACGCGCGGCGCCGCCCGCCGATCCCGCACGACACCGGTCCGGGCCTGAGACACCGGCTGGTGTCGCGCTGGGACGCGCCGCTCGATTCCGGGCTGCGCGACCGCGCCCTGCTCGACGTCGGCGGAAAGCTCTTCCAGCGTATCGGCTGTCCGCCCGACACCCTGGTCCTGGTCCGCCCGGACGACTGCGTCGCCGCCGTCCTGCCGATCCGCGACGGCGCCGCCGAAGAGGCCTACCGCCGCATCGTCGGGCGCTGAGGACCGTCACTTCGGGAACCACCGCGAGAGCCGACGGCATGCCGACATCCGCCGTCGTGAGGCGGAGCGGTACTCCGAGGCCACGCTCACGTCCGCGCCGCCCCACATGCGCGACACGCTCCGAGATTCACGCGCCGCGCTCTACTCCGAAACCTCCGTTGGGCGCGGCCAGTCAGTATCCTTCCTGAAGTGATTTGATGTTTACTCGCCCTCAATCACCCGCGTAAGAGCATCACGGTCGATCGGCACAGTGTGTGCTTGCGGTCCGCCGGCTCTTCCGGCTCCGCTTCGCTGGCTCACTTCGTCGTGGCCTGCCTCAACCAAGTCTTCGGGCCTCGTGATGACAACCCTCGGACCGTCCACGGTATCGCCAGGACGCCAGCAGGCGTTTTCTGCACCCGTACCCGAGGGTCGAGTCACGCTCGCGGCGGGATGGGCCGCCTGCCGCCGGACCTTCGTCACGATCGGACTGTTGAGCGCACTGGTCAATCTGCTGGCGCTCACCGGCCCGTTCTTCATGCTCGAAGTGTACGACCGGGCTCTGCCGAGCCGCAGCATCCCGACCCTGGTCGGCCTCGGGCTGATCGCAGGGGGAATGTACCTGTTCTTCGGCCTGCTCGACGTGCTCCGGATGCGTCTGTTGACCCGTACCGGGATGCTGCTCGACGGCGCCCTCGGCGCCGGCGCCTACGATCTCCTGTGGCGCGCGCCGCTGAGGGACGGCGGCCAGGTCGATCCGAAGCAGCCGCTGCACGATCTCGATCGGGTCCGGAGCTTTCTGTCCGGCATGGGACCGACGGCGATCTTCGACCTGCCGTGGCTGCCGATCTATGTCGGATTGTGCTTCGTGTTCCATCCGCTGATCGGCACGGCGGCTCTCGCCTCCGCACTCGTCCTGATCGCCGTGACGATCCTGGCCGAGATCCTCGCTCGCGGACCGGTGTCGGAATCCGGCGTCTTCGCGGCCGCACGGACACGGCTGACCGACGCCGCGGTTCGCAACGCTGAAGTGATGCAGGCCATGAACATCGCACCGCGGCTACGGGCGCGGTTCACGGCCGTCAACGACGATCTGCTGGGCCGCCACTGCCGGTCGTCCGACGTGGCAAACGGCTTCGGGGCACTGTCGAAGGTCCTACGTCTGATCGTTCAGTCGGCCGTTCTCGGTCTCGGCGCCTATCTGGTGATCCGCCAGGAGGCGACCGCCGGCATCATGATTGCGAGTTCCATCCTGTGCGCCCGTGCGTTGGCGCCGGTGGAGCTCGCGCTCGCCCATTGGCGCGGGTTCCTGCTCGCACGTCAGAGCTGGGCGCGCCTCGACCAGGCCTTCCGGAACGCCGGTGCCGAACCGCCGACGACGAACTTGCCGGAGCCGACCCGCTCTCTCTCGGTGGACGCACTCGGTGTCGTCCCACCGGGGGCACGACGGCCCGTGTTGCAAGGGGTGGGGTTCCGCCTGGCCGCCGGGAGCGGCCTCGGCATCATCGGACCGAGTGCCTCGGGAAAGTCGTCGCTCGCCCGCGCCCTGGTCGGGGCATGGACGCCGGCGCACGGGCGGGTCGCCCTGGACGGGGCTTCGTTGAACCAATGGCCCGCCGAGCAGCTCGGTCGTGCGATCGGATATCTTCCCCAGGATGTCGAGCTGTTCGGGGGCACCATCGGCGAGAATATCTCGCGGTTCGCTCCCGATGCGGATCCGGCCGCCATCGTTGCCGCCGCCCGGGCGGCCGAGGCCCACGAGATGATCGTCGGTCGTCTGCAGGGTTACGATGCCCCGATCGGCGAGGCCGGGCTCACCCTCTCGGCCGGTCAGCGGCAACGCATCGGTCTGGCGCGCGCCCTCTATGGAAATCCGTTCCTGGTGGTGCTGGACGAGCCGAACTCCAATCTCGACGCGGATGGAGAGGATGCCCTCACGCGCGCGATCATGACGGTGCGGCTGCGGGGCGGGATCGTGGTGATCGTGGCGCACCGGCCGAGCGCGCTTCGTGCCGTCGACCTCGTCCTGATGCTGGAGGATGGACGGGTTCGGGCGTTCGGCCCCAAGGACGACGTGCTGCCGCGCTATCTGCACCGCCGTGACGGCCGCGACAATGTCACGCCGCACCGCCCGATCCTCCAGAGGCCGGGGGCCTGACGGGACATGACAGATCACCGTTCGAACGACATCGACCGCTCGATCCGGCTCCATGTCCGCGCCTCGACCGCGGCGATCGCCCTCCTGGTGATCGGCGTCGGCAGCCTCGCCGGATTCACCGAGGTCACAGGGGCGGTCATCGCTCCGGGCCAACTCGTCGTCGACGGCAACGTCAAGCTGGTGCAGCATCCGACCGGCGGCGTGGTCGGAGAGCTTCGGGTCCGGGAGGGCGACCGCGTCGACACCGGCGATCTCCTGATCCGCTTGGACGAGACGCAGACCCGCGTCAATCTGCAGATCGTCACCACCCAGCTCGAGGAGGTGACGGCGCGCCGTGCACGCGCCGAGGCGGAGCGCGACGGCGCGACGGCGATCGAATTTCCCCAAGAGTTGTCGCGCCGGGCTCACGAACCCGGTCTGGGCCGGCTTCTGGACGGAGAGAGACGCCTTTTCGCTCTGCGCGCCGCGGCACGGCGCGGCCAGACGGCGCAGCTTCGCGAGCAGATCGCCCAGCTCGCCGAACAGATCAACGGCCTCGCCGAGCAGGTCGCGGCCAAAGCGACGGAGCTCCATTGGAACGAGGCCGAGCTGAACGCGGTCCGCGATCTGTGGAGCAAGCAACTGGTTCAGTTCACGCGGGTCACGGCGCTGGAGCGCGAGGCCGCGCGTCTGAGCGGGGAAAAGGGCCAGCTCGTCGCATCGATCGCCCAGGCCAAGGGCAAGATCGCCGAGATCGAGCTTCGCATCCTGCAGATCGACGAGGATCTCCGAACCGAGGTCGGCAAGGAGCTCGCCGAGTTGCGCGCCCGTGCCGCCGAGCTGGTGGAGAAGCGGGTGGCCGCCGAGGACGTGCTTCGCAGGATGGACATCAGGGCTCCCGCCGCCGGCTTCGTCCACCAGCTCAATGTCCACACGATCGGCGGGGTCATCACGCCGCAGGGCGACGCGATCATGCAGATCGTCCCGGACCGCGAATCGCTCTTCGTGGACGCGCGGATCGCACCTCAGGACGTCGATCAGCTCTATGTCGGACAGCCCGCGACCGTCCGCCTTCTCGCGGCGAATCAGCGCAGTACCCCCGAGCTGACCGGTAACATCACCCGCATCGCGCCGAACGTGACGCCGGACCAGAGAACCGGCGGAAGCTATTACGCCGTCCGCATCTCGATTCCGGAGGATCAGGCGACACGAATTCCGGAGGTTCGGTTACTGCCGGGCATGCCGGTCGAGACGTTTGCGCAGACGAGCTCACGCTCGCTCGGCTCCTATGTCGTCCGGCCTTTCTCCGATCAGCTTCGCCGGGCGTTTCGCGAGCGGTGACGGCGGAGCGTGATCGCCAGCGGACGATCTCCGTCGCGCGAGGTCGATGGTACCTCCGATCTCCTGATGGCGGTGGCATCATCCCCGCATAAGCCACATTGATCCGGACTGATGGTCACATCGGCTACGGCTCGGGCTTGCTCAGGCTTGGACCGAGACTTCGTCTGGTCGGCATCGAGGCATCGATTGAGACTGCATTACTACAAGAGCAGCGTCGGGAATTTCGGCGACGACCTGAATGTGTGGCTGTGGCCGCGGCTGCTGCCGGACGCGTGGGATCCCGACGATGGAATCCGGTTCGCTGGAATCGGCACCATCATCACGACCGCGATGCCCGACGCCGAGCAGTGGATCGTCCTGGGCAGCGGTGCCGGATACGGCCCGGCGCCGCGAGGCTTCGGCGGACCGGGCTGGTGTATTCTGAGCGTTCGCGGCCCGCTCAGCGCCCGGGTTCTCGGTCTGCCGGCCGACAAGGCCGTGACGGACGGGGCGCTGCTGTTGAACACGCTTCCAGAATTCCAGCCCGTGGCCGAGGCCGACCGCGTCGGCACCGTGTTCGTGCCTCATTACCAGGCGCTCGAATGCGGTGCGTGGGACGAGGCGTGTCGACGCGCCGGCATCGAGCTCCTCGATCCGCGCGCAGACTCCAGGGGGGTGGTCGAGCGGCTGCGGAAAGCCCGTTGCGTGATCGCCGATTCGATGCATGCGGCGATCATCGCCGACGCCATGCGGGTGCCCTGGATCCCGGTGGTGACGTCCGCCGAGATCAACACGTTCAAATGGCTGGACTGGACCGGATCCATGGAGGTGCCGTATCGACCGGTCGGACTGCCGGCGAGCTCGCTCGATGAATGGGTCCGCAGCGCGACGCTGGGGATCCACGGGCAGCGCTATCACGTCTCTCCACCGACCGAGGACGGGGTACTGCGACACTACCGTCGCTCTGCCGTGTTGAAGCGCCGACCGTGGTGGCCCCTGGCCCAGCGGTGCGGCGAGCGGATTTATTCCAGCGGAATAAAGCGTGTCCTCCGGGCCCTGCACGCCAGTCGGGTGACGCTCCTGGCCGGCGACGCGTGGATCGACGGCGCAGCCTGCGCCCTGAGGAGCGCGGCCGAGGGACCTTCATGGCTGAGTCACGATCGGGTCTGGCGCAGGCGCGGCGATCAGCTCGGTGATCAGGTCGATCGCGTTCGAGCGCTGCTGCGCTCCGGGGCGGTCGCTCCCGCGACGAGCGCGACTCCGGCCTCGCCGTCGGCATGATCACTTACGAGTGGTCCTACGAACAACGTCCATAACGTGAATCCTGTATCTGCATCTCGGTGATGCGCCAGCGGGCCGCCCCGATGCCGCGGACGAGCAACGACCAGCCTTGGAGAAGCGACATGTTCGGCGTGAATCTGGCCGGCGCCGAGTTCGGCCCCGCGCATGGTGAATACGGCAAGGACTACATTTATCCGAGCGGCGCCGACCTCGACTATTATCACAGCAAGGGCGTGACACTGATCAGGCTGCCGTTCACCTGGGAGCACATGCAGCCGACGCTCGGCGGCGCGCTCGATCCGGTCGAGCTCGCCCGGATGATCGAGTTTCTCGACGCGGCGGCGGCCCGCCACATCGAAGTGGTGCTCGACCTCCACAATTTCGGCCGGTACGACGGGAATACGATCGGATCGAGCGCGGTCTCCGTCGCGAACTTCGCGGATTTCTGGGGCAAGCTCGCGGGGGCCCTGGGCGATCATCCGGCCGTGTGGGGTCTCGGACTGATGAACGAGCCGCACGACATGGGCGACGCCCGCGTGTGGCCTGCGGCCGCCCAGGCTGCCGCCGATGCGATCCGCGCCGCGGGGAGCCACGCGACCCTGGTGGTGAGCGGCGACGGTTGGTCGGGCACCGCGACCTGGCAGACGCTCAACGCCTCGCTTCGTGTGAACGATGTCCTCGACAAGGTGGTCTACGAGGCACACGCCTACCTGGACCGCGCCGGGACGGGCGTCTATGGCAGCTACGATGCCGAGGGGGGCTATCCGGGCCTCGGAGTCGACCGTGTGCAGCCGTTCATCGACTGGCTGAATCAGAACGGCCTGCGCGGCTTCATCGGCGAGTACGCTGTTCCCGACGACGATCCGCGCTGGCTCCCGGTGATGCACAACATGCTCTCCGTCCTGGCGGAGAACGACGTGCCGTCCACCTATTGGGCGGGCGGCCCGTGGTGGCCGGCGGACAGCCTTTCGATTCAGCCGGTGCAGGGCATCGACCGACCGCAGATGGATGTCCTCGAGCCTTATCTGCTCGACGACGGAACGGTGCTGCCCTGGGACCGCGTGGATGGAACGGCAGGAAACGATCAGCTCGTGGCCCGACCGGAGTCCAGCAGGCTGTTCGGCTATGGTGGTGACGATGTGCTGACCGGCTCGGCCGGCAACGACATCCTGTGGGGCGGCGCCGGCAACGACAGGCTCGCATGCCGCGCCGGAGACGATATCGCTCACGGCGGGAGCGGCAACGACATCATCGGGGGCCACGACGGCAACGACCGGCTCTACGGAGACGATGGCGACGACAAGCTCTATGGCGACGCCGGACACGACACGCTCTATGGCGGCCGGGGTAACGACGTGCTCGACGGCGGCGACGGAGACGATCTGCTCGACGGCGGCGACGGCAACGATCTGCTGGTGGGCGGCGACGGCAACGACCGCTTGGACGGCGGCACCGGGGACGACGTGCTCGAAGGCGGGAACGGCAACGACCAGCTCTTCGGCGGAGCCGGCAACGACATCCTGCGCGGCGACGCGGGCGACGACACCCTCGACGGAGGGAGCGGCAACGACCAGCTCTTCGGCGGCGCCGGAAGCGACCGGCTCCTCGGCGGAGACGGGGACGACGTCCTCGACGGCGGCGGCGGCAACGACGTTCTCTACGGCGGCAACGGCAACGATCGCTTGCAGGGCGGCGACGGCGACGACCTGATCTACGGCGAGGCGGGCGACGACGTGCTGGGCGGCGGCATCGGCAACGACCGCATCGGCGGCGGCGACGGAAACGACCTGATCTACGGCGACGCCGGCGACGACATTCTGGGCGGTCACGCCGGTGACGACCGCATCTACGGCGGTGACGGCAACGACAAGCTCTATGGCGACGTCGGCAACGATCTGCTCTACGGCGGCGCCGGCAACGATTGGATCGAGGGCGGCGCCGGCGACGATCGCATGTGGGGCGATGCCGGCGCCGACACCTTCGCGTTCGCTGCGGGCTCGGGCAAGGACACCATCATGGACTTCGATCCGACCGTGGACCGGCTGGTGTTGAACGGCCAGCGCTTCACCATGCACGACACCCCGGAGGGACTCCAGCTCGACCTCTCCGGCGGAGGCGTCGTCGTGATCGCGACCATTCACGCCAGCAGCTTCAGCACCGCCTGGATCGTCGGCTGATCGGACACGGGGCCTCGGCGGCGCGGCCCGCGGCACGATCATCAGCACGGCTCCAACAACGCCCGTCGGAACGAAACGTTTTTTTGCGTCGTGATTCAAGCGTCGCAATAAGCTCGGATTAATTCGGCTGCGATAGGTTCGGCGACACGGTCGGAGCAAGCACATCCGGTGACGCTCCGCAGCAGTCGGCGAGGATCTTCATGTTCGGCGTGAATCTGGCCGGAGCCGAGTTCGGCCCCTGCCGCGGCGAGTTCGGAACAGACTACATCTACCCGACCACCGCCGATCTCGACTACTATCTCGGCAAGGGCGTCACCCTGATCAGATTACCGTTCACCTGGGAACGGATGCAGCCGACCCTCGGCGGCGACCTCGATCAGGTCGAGCTCGGCCGGATGATCGACTTCCTCGATGCGGCGGCGGCCCGCGGCATGGAGGTCGTTCTCGACCTGCACAATTATGGTCGGTACGACGGCGCCGTGATCGGCTCGACGAACGTTCCGACCTCCGCCTTCGCGGATTTTTGGGGCAAGCTCGCCGGCGCTCTCGGCGATCATCCGGCCGTGGCGGGCCTCGGCCTGATGAATGAACCGCACGACATGGGCGGTGCCCAGGTTTGGCCGGCGGCCGCTCAGGCCGCGGCCGACGCGATCCGAGCCGCCGGCAGTCACGCCACGCTGGTGGTCTCCGGCGACGGCTGGTCCGGTGCTGCGAGCTGGCAGAACCTCAACGCCTCGCTCCGCGTCTCGGATCCGCTCGACAAGGTGCTGTACGAGGCACACGTCTACTTCGACCGATCCGGATCGGGAGTCTACGGCACCTACGACGCGGAGGGCGCCTATCCGTCCATCGGCGTCGATCGGGTGCAGCCCTTCATCGATTGGCTGAATCAGAACGGATTGCGCGGCTTCATCGGCGAGTACGCGGTTCCGAGCGACGACCCGCGGTGGCTCGATGTTCTCGACTCGTTTCTCAATACACTGGCCGAGAACGACGTCGCGTCGGCGTACTGGGCCGGCGGGCCCTGGTGGGGAGCCGAGAGCCTGGCGATCCAGCCGATCGACGGAATCGACCGTCCGCAGATGGACGTCCTCGAACGTTATCTGGACGGCGAGGCCGGGCTCCTGCGACCCGGCGCCATCGGCGGCACCGCCGGCGACGATCGGCTCACGGCCGCGGCCGGCGGAAGCACCATCTACGGATACGACGGCAACGACGTGCTGACCGGCTCGGCCGGGAACGACGTCTTGTGGGGCGGTGCCGGACACGACACGCTCAAGGGCGGAGCCGGCGACGACGTGCTCTACGGCGGATCGGGCGACGACGTCCTCGGTGGCCACGACGGCAACGACCGGCTCTACGGTGGCGACGGCGCCGACAAGCTCTATGGCGACGCCGGCGACGATGTGCTCTTCGGCGGCGACGGCAACGACGTCCTCGAGGGTGGGACCGGCAACGACACGCTCGACGGTGGCAACGGGAACGACATCCTGCGGGGCGGCGCCGGCGACGACGTGCTGGGCATGGAGGCACGGCTGCAGGACTTCAAGCGCGACGCCATGCTGGCCTTCGTGCGCGCCAACAAGCTCA
>NZ_NPEX01000829.1 GCF_003258865.1 Rhodoplanes roseus
GGCTGACGATCAAGACCGACACGATCGACACGCCGGCCGCGAACCTTTCCGGCGGCAACCAGCAAAAAATCGTGCTCGCCAAATGGCTGCGCATCAAGCCGCGCATCCTGATCCTCGACGAGCCGACGCGGGGCGTCGATGTCGGGGCGAAATTCGAGATCTATCGGATCATCCGGCAATTGGCCGCCGATGGGGCCGCCATCCTGATGGTGTCTTCCGATCTGCCGGAAGTGCTCGGCCTCTCCGACCGGCTCGTCATCATGCACGACA
>NZ_NPEX01000830.1 GCF_003258865.1 Rhodoplanes roseus
GCAGCTGCGTGCCAAGCAGAAGCTGAAGGGCTATTACGGCGAGATTCGCGAAAAGCAGTTCCGCAAAATTTACGACGAGGCTGCGCGCCTGAAGGGCGACACCTCGGAGAAGCTGATCGGCCTTCTGGAGAGCCGTCTCGACGCGATCGTCTACCGCGCGAAGTTCGTGGCGACGGTCTTTGCGGCGCGCCAGTTCGTCAATCACGGTCATGTCCGCGTCAACGGCCAGAAGGTCAACATCCCGAGCTATCGCTGCAAGCCGGGCGACGT
>NZ_NPEX01000831.1 GCF_003258865.1 Rhodoplanes roseus
CAACAACCGGCGACGGTCGAGAAAGTCCTGTCCGACTTGCCGTTACAGATCGAAGCGGCGCTCCCGGAATCGGAGCCTGAACGCGTCATTTTGATCGGCACCGGCAGTTCGATGAATGCGCTCCTTGCCGCCTCCGACAGCTTTTCCGGCCTCCCTGCCGAGCTTGCGTTGCGCAGCCCGCTGACCTTCCTGGCCGAGACCGGCGAGCGCCGCGTCGCCAAGAGCCTTGCCATCGTCTTGTCCCAGTCGGGCAACAGCAGCGATACGATC
>NZ_NPEX01000832.1 GCF_003258865.1 Rhodoplanes roseus
CGCCATTCCCTGAACCGGGTTTCGGAAGACCCGATTTTCCGTTTGGAGGCAGCAATGCTCAACAATCTTTCTCACAATCCGGCGGTCCGACCCGCCGCATCAGGCGATCTCGCCGCCCGCGCCGGCGCCTTCCTGCAGCCGCTCGCAAACACGCTCCTGCGTCTTGCGCGTGCCATCAAGGGACGCCGTGCCGCCTATCGGCTTGCCACCCTCGACGACCAGATGCTGCAGGATATCGGCCTGACGCGTTTTGAGGTCGAAAGCGCTCT
>NZ_NPEX01000833.1 GCF_003258865.1 Rhodoplanes roseus
TTGACGACGCCGGCCATCACCGTCACCGAGCGCGACAAGATCGTGGTCGACGGCCAGCCGCTGCAAGCGCTCGAAAGAAGCCGTCTTTTTCTCTATCACAAGCCGAAAGGCCTCGTGTGTACGCAGCGCGATCCGGAAGGGCGGCCGACGGTCTTCGCCGCCCTGCCACCCGATCTGCCGCGGGTCATGAGCATCGGCCGGCTCGACATCAACACCGAAGGGCTCCTCCTCCTCACCAATGACGGCGGGCTGGCCCGTGTGCTGGAGCT
>NZ_NPEX01000834.1 GCF_003258865.1 Rhodoplanes roseus
GTATACCCGAATGGGTGCCGCCATCCGGCATGTCGCCGCCGGCCTCAAGGAGCGGCCGCAGCGGCACCGGCTCCTCCTGCTTTTGACCGACGGCAAGCCGAACGATATCGATTATTACGAGGGCCGCTACGGCATCGAGGATACGCGCATGGCGATCCGCGAGGCGCGCAAGGACGGCATCCGCGTCTTCGGTGTCACGGTCGACGAGGCGGCGCGCGATTACTTTCCCTATCTCTTCGGCCGCGGCGCCTATGCGATCGTCCCGCATG
>NZ_NPEX01000835.1 GCF_003258865.1 Rhodoplanes roseus
TCATGCCTGCAGGCTCAGCCTGCGGGCATTGTGAGGTCGCCTTCCCTCGAGGGCTTCAGGCGGCGAGGCTCGTGCCGCGATAGATCTCGGAAAGCTTCACATCGAAGCCGAAGGCCGGCAGGCGGAGCTTGTCGTCCAGCGATGTGAGCTCCGTCATCTGCCAATCCGTCTCGCGTGCCCAAAGGCGCACCCTCACCTCGTCCTGCGCGATGGTCAGGCAATAGAGATTGTCGGGATGGCGCTGGTAGAGCTCGATCTTGCGGGAAATC
>NZ_NPEX01000836.1 GCF_003258865.1 Rhodoplanes roseus
GGCCGACATTCGTATCGACCGCGAGCGCCTGGACGATCTCGGCGTCAGCGTCCAGACGGTCGCGCAGACGCTGCAGACCATGCTCGCCTCGCGCGAAATCTCCGACTGGGTCGATCGCGGGCGCGAATATCCCGTGATCCTGCAGGCGCGCGAGGAAGACCGCCGCGTGCCTTCCGATATCGGCAACATCTTCATGCGCGGCGGTGACGGGGAAAACCTCTTCCCCTTGTCATCCGTCGTGAGCGTCAAGGAAGCTGCGGCCGCACCAG
>NZ_NPEX01000837.1 GCF_003258865.1 Rhodoplanes roseus
AAGGCGTGCGGGCCGGCGACCGTGTGATCGTCATGATGCGCAACAGCCCTGCCTCGCTGGCGCTCATCTTCGGCTTGATGCGGGCCGGCATGATCTGGGTTCCGACCAATCCAGCCCTTGTCGGCGACGGGCTCGCTCATGCGATCAAGCTCGTCGAAGCCGCGATCGTGGTCTGCGATCCCAATCTCGTGGAGACCGTCGAACACTGCGGCGCGACAGCCGAGAAAGGTATCCTGCCCTTGGCCGGGCTGCCGCCGGCAGTCGAGGCC
>NZ_NPEX01000838.1 GCF_003258865.1 Rhodoplanes roseus
CGCCGCCGCTGCGCGCCTGCGTGCGCTTCTTCTCATCATGCTCGCCTTTCTCTGCTTCGCCTGTCTCGACACGACGGCGAAATATCTCGGCCAATGGCTGCCGGCGATGCAGATCGTCTGGGTGCGCTTTCTCACGCATTTCATTCTGACGCTCGTCATCTTCCGGCCGTGGCGCGACATGGCGCTCTGTCTGCCGCGCAACAAGAAGCTGCAGGTGGCGCGCGCCTGCTGCCTCGTCGGCTCGACTTTGTTCAACTTTCTGGCCGTCC
>NZ_NPEX01000083.1 GCF_003258865.1 Rhodoplanes roseus
CGCGGCGGCCGCTGATGGACTCACTTCAGCGCGGCCGCCTTGGCGGCATTGGTTTCGACCAGAAGCTGCGGCTGGTCGGACACGCGAATGAAGATCGGGTTGGTGTAGAACCACAGATCCGACCACGCGGCGACGTCGTAGCTCGCCACCTTCGCGCCGTTGACGACGGCCATGTGCGACGGGCACGCCGCATCCGTGCAGGGCACGAACGGGCCCTGCGCGCTGTTCTCCGGATCCCAGTCGTTGAGCGGATTGCCGAAGTTGTCAGTCTCGTTCGGCGTGCCGGGCGGCAGGTTGCTGCCGCGCACCCGGACATACTGGTTCGACTGGACGTTCGAGATGGTGACGACCATGGTCCGCTTCTGGCCGCTGACGGTCCAGGTGGTCGGGCCGAAGGACGCGAGGACCCCCGCCGTCGCGTTGGTGCCGCTGGTGTAGCTGGAGCTGCTGGTGGGGACCACGCCCGTGACGTTGCCACGGATGAAGTCGATGTGCCGCAGCGTCGGCCGGTTGAGCGGCTCCTGGATCTGGAGCTGAGCCAGCGACGGGTTGTTGAAGCTGTAGGGGGAGTTGTTGGTGCCGGTCGGCAGGGTGACCTCGAGGGTGAGCTTCACCGAGCGGCCTCGCGGCACCACCAGGGTTTGCCCCATCTTGGCCTTGACGGCGCCTGGCAGGCCGATGACCTCGGCCGTGTAGGTCAGCTCACCGGTGATCAGATCGCCCATCACCGAGTACGAGTTGCCGGAGCGGACGCCGTCGACCACGACCTGCGGGCGCAGGGTGGTGCCGGTGGCGGGGCGCGGGATGTACAGCTTCTGGAACTCGCCCGGGTAGAAGTCGTTGGTCGACCCGGCCTCGTAGATGCTGAAGGCACCGCGATTGTGCCAGTCGGAGCTGGCGTAGAAGAACCAGTTGCGGCCTTCGCCGAGCAGCGCGTCCCAAACGCCGCCGATCTTGGCGCCGTAGATGCCGGTGCCGCCGAAGGTCGTCACACCGACCGAATCGCAGCCGGTGCCGCAGAAGCCGGCCCGGTACTCGCCCCGATTGTTGCTCGCCTGGTGGCCGGGCTGGGTCTCGAAGCCCACCGCGACGGTCGGGCCCGCATTGTTGAAATCGCGGAAATGCTCGATGTTGAAGCCGTTGTTGCCGTTGGCGTTGAAAACGCCGGCGCGCTCGGCATGGGCCGGGACGTAGTAGCTGTCGAGCGGGAAGTTGGTCTGCAGCCACGCGACGCTGGGGACCGCCTTGGCGTTGTGGTTGGTCGTGCCCGAGCCGGTGCCGGAGACGGTCGCGACCTTGCCGGCCCAGTTGTGATTCGGCGCGCCGAGCTGGGTGTCCGTGTCGCTGCGGTCGAACCGGTACTCGAACTCCGCGACGGCGCTCGCATTGCCGGTGTCGCCGTTGAAGTTCTGCGGCCGCTGGGCACCGATCACCGCCATGCTGGTGTGCTCGTGACCCGGGACGTTGGTCTCGACACCGGCATAGAGCATCGGCTTGTTGAGCGTCCGCGCGAGCCGGACGAGCTCGGGATAGACGATCTCCTCGACGCTCTGCCAGCGCCACATCGAGCGATGGCCCTGCGAGGTCGCCGTGTTGCCGTAGATCGTCGCGGCCGGGATCGAGCCCTGCACCTCGTCGAAGAACTTGCCGAGCCCGGTGGTGGAACCATCGCCTTCCGGGTCGTCCACGCGGCAGTCGCGCGGGCTGCTGCCGCCGTGATCGGCCGCGCCGAGCCACTCGAGACCGTAGCTCTGGACCGCCTTGGTCACCAGCGTCTCGACCGACGAGCGACCGTCGGAGCACGGCGTGTGATTGTGAAAGTCGCCCGCCATGTAGCTGTCGGCGACGGACGGCGTCGTCGGCACGACCACCGCTCCCGCGGCGACCGCGAGAACCGACGCACCCGCAAAAACCTGACGCGACAGCGTCCCGCTCTTCATTCGTCTACCCCTGTGTGATGTCATTCCGGTAGAGCCCCGCCCAGCGTTGGCGCTCTTCCGGCACGTTCTCAGCGGGCCGTGAAACTACCGTGACAGATATGCGAAACCCCGAGGAACCAGCTTGCGCGTCCCGAGAGGCGAAATACTATTCAGGCCACCATCGGATGTCATGCGGTCGGGTCGCTCCGTGGACAGGTCCGCACTGTCATGAACACGACATGGACCGCCCCTTAGGTGAGCCGTTGCGGGACCGGCGCGGGGGCGCCGTCTCGGGCCTGTGCACGTCGCTCGGAGGGGTATCGACTTTGTCGGAATCGCGTTTGGTATCGGCAGACGACACGGGCGATGCGGCCCGGACTGAAACCCCGAAAGAGCGATGGAAGACAGCGGCACGGCGCCTTCTGCGCGAGCCGCTTCTTCATTTCCTGCTGATCGGTGCGGCGATCTTCGCGGTTCATGCCGCCGTGACGCCGTCGGTGAGCAAGGAGCGCCTCATCGAGGTGACGCCGGAGGTGCGGCAGTCGATCATCGACACGTTCAAGCGCGGACACGAAGGGCGAGAGCCCGGCCCCGACGAGCTGGCCCGACTGACCGACCTGTGGATTCTCGACGAGATCACGTTTCGCGAGGCTTTGGCGCAAGGCCTCGACAAGGGCGACGAGATGATTCGCGACCGCATCACGCTCAAGATGCGGCTGCTGATCTTCGGTGGCGTGCAGGTGGACGAGCCGAGCCGGGCGGAGCTCGAGGCGTGGTACGAGAAGCGCCGCGCCCAGTACGACGTTCCCGACCTGGTCAGCTTCATCGAGGTGCCGTTCACCGGCCCGGACGCAGAGGCGGAGAGTCGCGAGGTCCTGAAGCAGATCGAGGACGGGAGCGAGCCCGAGGACGTCCGGATGCGGGCGCATGTTTTCGCCCAGCGTCCCCGCCACACCCTGGAGCCGTCTTTCGGCAAGGCGTTCACGGATGCGCTCGGCACCCTCGGCAAGGGGCAATGGCGGGTGCTGCAATCCTCGGTCGGCTGGCACATCGTTCGGCTCGATGGCTTCGTGCCCGGCCGCAAGGTTCCCCTCGACGAAGTCGGCTCGCAGGCCACAGCGACCTGGAAGGACGAACGTCGCCGCGTCCTCGCCATCACCGCCACCCGCGATCTCGGCAAGGCCTATGTGATCCGGCGCGACACCCCATGACAACGTCGACGTCGACCTCGAGCCTGGACCGGATCCGGGCCGCCGCGCTCACCTGCCTCCTGCTGCTCTGCGGCGTTCTGCTGCCGACCTGGTCGGCGTCGAGCCACGAGGCGTCCATGGCCGTGATCACGCTGCGCGAGATCGCGCCCGGCCGCTATCTCGGCCAGTGGACGATGCCGCCGGTCGACCCGACCCTGCAGCCGATCTTTCCACCACATTGCCGGTGGGAGCCGCCCGAGCTCGTCTGCGGCGAGCGGGGCCTCATTGGACGCCTGAGCTTCATGGGGCTCGGCAGCAAGCAGTCGGTGGCGACCATAAAGGTTCTTCCGCGGGACGCAGCGCCTCAAGTCTACACCGTGAGCGCCGCCAAGCCGATCGTGATGGCGGCCCGCACCCCCGGGACCGACCTCGCGGTGTGGCTCGATCTGGCCGAGACCTACGTCAATCTCGGCATCGACCACATTCTCCGCGGCATCGACCACCTGCTGTTCGTGCTCGGGCTGATCTGGCTCACCAGCAGCGGCTGGATGCTGGTGCGCACCATCACGGCGTTCACGGTCGGCCACAGCATTTCGCTCGCCGCCGCGACCTTCGGCTGGGTGGGTGTGCCGGAGCGCCCGCTCAATGCGGCGATCGCACTCTCGATCGTCTTCGTCGGCGTCGAGATCGTGAAGCTGCAGCGGGGCGAGGCGGGCCTGACGGCGCGCTATCCGTGGATCGTCGCCTTCGCGTTCGGCCTGCTGCACGGGCTGGGCTTCGCGACGGCGCTGACCGCGTTGGGCATCCCGCAGGCGACGCTGCCGATCGCGCTCCTGTTCTTCAATGTCGGCGTCGAGATCGGGCAGCTCGCCTTCGTCATGGTGGTGCTGACGCTGATCTGGGCCCACCGGCAGGCGCGAGCCGTGCTGCCGCGGTGGGGTGTCGCCCTGCCCGCCTATGCGATCGGCAGCGTCGCGGCCTTCTGGTTCCTGTCGCGGGTATGATCCCGCGACACTGCTTGCGAAGCAACGAAGTGAGACCCGATATGCCTCCCGTTCCGTCCAAGAGTCTGCCGCTCGCCGCGCTGCTCGCCGCGATCCCGCTGGCGCCGGCCCTGGCGCACACCGGATCCGGGGTCGCCATCGGCCTGCAGAGCGGTCTTCTCCATCCGATCACGGGCGCCGACCATCTGGTCGCCATGGTGGCGGTCGGCCTGTGGGGCGCCCAGCTCGGCGCGCCCGCCATCTGGGTGCTCCCGATCACCTTCCCGCTGGTGATGGCGGTGGGCGGCCTGATCGGCCTCGCCGGCGTGCCGTTGCCCTTCGTCGAGCCGGTCGTCGCCCTCTCGGGTCTCGCGCTCGGCCTGCTGATCGCCCTGCATGTCCGCCCGCCTTTGTGGGCCGCCGCCGTGCTGGTCGGCGTCTTCGCGATCTTCCACGGCTACGCCCACGGCCGCGAGCTGCCCGGTGCCGCCGATCCGACCGCCTACGCGGTCGGTTTCGTGGTCGCCACCGGGCTGCTGCATCTCACCGGAATCCTGATCGGCGTGCTGGTGGCCTGGCCGGCCGGCGCCCGGCTCGTGCGCGTCTGCGGTGCGGCCATCGGCTGTGTCGGCCTCTACTTCCTGCTCGCATCGGTCGGGGTGCTGTCGTGAGGACGAAGGCCCGCCTGCTCGCCGGGGCTACCGTAGCGGCGGTGCTCGCGTTGCCGACCGCGGCGCACGCGCATCTAGTGGATACGCGGCTCGGCGATTTCTACGGTGGCGCCCTCCACCCGCTCACCGAGCTTCAGCAGATCCTGCCGTGGATCGCGCTCGCCGCCCTCGCCGCCTTCCAGGGGGCGCGGCGAGCCCGCTGGGTGATCGCCGCATTCCCGCTGGCGCTGCTCGCGGGCGGCCTCGCCGCGCTCGCCGTGCCGGCCCCGCCGTACGAATCGCTGGTCGGGATCGGGCTGGTCGCCGCGACCGGATTGGCGCTGGCAGCCGCCGCCCGCGTACCACTGCCGGTGCTGGTCGGCCTGGCCGCCGTGATGGGTCTTCTGCACGGCTTCCAGAATGGCCAGGGCCTCCCGGCCAGCACCGACCGCCTCCTGTTCCTTGCCGGCGCTACGGCGATCGGCTACGTCGTGATGACACTCGCGACCGGCGCCGCCCTGGCGTTCCTGCGCGGGGTCGGCGGTTGGCGCCCGATCGCCTTGCGGGCCAGCGGAAGCTGGGTCGCCGCGGTCGGCATCATGGTTCTGGGCTTGCAGTTCTTCGCGCCCACGGCGAGCTGAGCGCGCTCTTCGCGCACCGCCCGATCGCTCGAGCACCCGCAGCCCGATGCCCCTGCGTAAAATGCTAAGCGTCTACTTTGGAAAGACGTCGAATCAGAAAGCCCCGGCGGAGCCGGGGCTTTCGCGGCCTTCACGAGCTTGGGACTTCGGAAGCCGGACCGTTTGATCAGGAATCATAGGGCGGCGCGGGCGAACCCGCACCGCGGTCTCGAGCCGAAGCTTCAGTTGCCCCAGAACCGATAGTTGATGCCGGCCTTCACGATATGAAGGCTCTGATCGAGCGTCGCGGCGTAGGTAGAAGAGAGGTTGGGATTGAACGCGAAAGTCACTTCTTCGTTGCCGAGATCGAGGTAATTGTACTCGATCTTCGCCGACCAATTCGGTGCGAACGCGTATTCGATGCCAGCGCCCAAAGTCCAGCCCCACCTCGTGTTCTCGATCTCGGTCGAATACTGGAAGGCCGGATCCGGATCGACGTGGCTGCCGGCGGTGTGCTTCGACCGTGCCCAAGCAGCGCCGCCCTTGGCATAGAAGAGAGCGCGATCGTAGGCGACACCGACGCGGCCCGTGATGGTGCCGAGCGCATCAATCTTGCTGGTGCAGTTGTCGGACTGTTGAACGCAGCCGAGCGCGCCATTGAACTGCGGATAAGAGACGTTCCCGTCACCCTTGATGTTCGCCCAGGACGCGTCCGCCTCGACGCCGAACACGAATTGGTTCACCTGGTAGTTGAAGCCGATCTGACCGCCGGCCAGCCCACCACTGACATCGTACTTCGCCTCGACGGCACTGAGATTGCCAAAGATCGGATCGTACGAGTTGCTCCAGTCGTTCTTGCCCCAGCCGTAGCCGGCATGGGCGCCGATGTAGAAGCCGGTCCAGCTGAAGACCGGCGCGGCCACCACCGGCGCCTTCACCGGCATCCGGGCCGGAAGATCCGCGGCGTGCGCGGCGCCGACGGACAGGACCGCGGCGATGACATTGGTAAGCAGCAGGCGCCTGTGCATTTGATACCCCCCGAGGAACGGATTGGAAAAACCCTGCGACGAGTACATAGCCTAACCGAACCGAATGAGCTGTCTCCGATCGGCAACAGCGACCAAAACAACACTGTCATAGAACTGATAAGCAAAAGCGCTATTCTCAGGTCTCGATACCTCGAAATCCGGCTGTTTCCGGCACGTTCCGACGCAAGGCTCGCCGCAAGCCGGCAATCTGTGGTTGATTCTTCCGACGAATTACATCGCTCGTATCGCAACGCCGATAGGTTTGTTTGTTTCTCTTATCCGATCCCGTCCGACATCCTTTTAGCTTTCTTGACGCGAGGCGCCGCGCGCGGCGGCTGCCTGCCGCTGCCTGACCTCGCTCCGACAAAACGACGCGGCTGAACAAGTGACGTCCGGTCCGGCAACTGCGGCGTGAACAGCTCCGGATCCCAGGGAGACGCGGTCTCCCGGCGGACTCACATCTGAAGGCCCTCACCGAATGATGTGCGGACGGCCGGGCCGCTGCCGGCGGGCTCACCGCAGACGCGGCATGCCGGCGCGAGGCTGGAGCTGTCCAAGCCCCGCCATCCTAGCCAGGGGAGCAAACCCCACCCAGCCAACGCCGCCGAACAGCCCCTGCGAAGCAAATTCCGGGACGTAACCGCCGGGGGCCAAGCGAGGGCCGAAAACGCCGAAGGACCGTGCACGACGGGCGGGGTCGGAGAGAACCCACCACCCACGTGAACGGTCCACCGGCAGCTGTTGCCTCATCGGGGGATCCAGCCTGCGATCGCGTGCCCGTCAGGTCGGCACGATTGTGCAGGCGTGATGCGATGAAGCAGAGCTTCCTCGACGAAGCGCGCTCGAGCCGACCGGCAGGCTGCCGAACCGACCCGTGTCGCAGACGCTACTTCTTCTCGATCTTCTCGGCCGCGGCCTTCTGATCGATGAAGTTGTAGCGCGGGTTGTTGAGCACGAAGGCGTGGACCGCGATCGCCACGAGCAGGGCGACGATCCAGATCACCGGCAGCCAGGTCGACGGATTGATGACCAGCCAGATCTTGTAGTCGTCTTGCGGATTGGACATGTTCACTCTCCTTCAGCTCAGAACCAGGGCTTCCAGGCCCACACGAGAACGTGGGCCAGGACAGCGATGACGACGAACGCGCTGAAGGTGGTCTTGAACTGCGAGTGGAACTCGACCGCTTCCTGCTCCGTCAGACCCGACAGGCTCCTGTTTGGATCAGCCATCTAATTACCCTCCACAAGGGTTTGCCGCGGGATATCCTGCATCGACATCCGCGCGACGGGTTCGTCGTGGCGGAATGCCACGACCTCCTCTCGCCCGGCGGAGCCGGGCGAGAATTCGTTTGCGTCCGAGGTCGTCATGCACACCGAGGAGACACCGGAACGTGCCGGCTCGGCCATGCGGCCGATCCGGGCACTCACCTTGCGCGGCGCGTCGGCAAAATGCACGAAAGCCATGGAAAATACTTTCCTTGGACTTGATCGAAAACGTCGCGACGACTCGTGACGCCGAAATGCTTACAAATATTTTTCCGCTGGTCTCAGCTGTCATGCTACCTTGACGACCAATAGTGTCAACGCCGATCAATACGTAACGCGCAGGGTATACGGCATCCACATCCCGTATTACGGCGGCAAGGCAAGGCTCGGCATTCGGCGGCCGGCGCGGAGACAAAAAGGAACGCCCGGCCGCGAGGCCGGGCGTTCCAGGATCGAGCGTCGGCGGCGGTGCGCATTGTGCCGCCGCTCGCGCTTTCACTTCTTCTCGATCTTCTCGGCCGCCGCCTTGGCGTCGATGAAGTTGTAGCGCGGATTGTTGAGCACGAAGGCGTGGACCGCGATCGCCACGAGAAGGGCGACGATCCAGATCACCGGCAGCCAGGTCGACGGATTGAGAACCAGCCAGATCTTGTAGTCGTCTTGCGGATTGGCCATGACGTAATTCTCCTCAGAACCAAGGCTTCCAGATGTAAACCAGGATGTGCGCGAAGGCCGCGAGCACCAGGAACGCCGTGAACGTCGTCTTGAACTGGGCGTGGAATTCGAGGGCCTCGTCTTCCGTCAGTCCAGACAAGCTCCTGTCTGCCATAATCTCTCTCCATGAATATCGCCGGCGAGTCTCACGACGTGACGTCCCGGCCGGCCGGTTATCAAAGGGAACGCCACCTGCCCCAGGGAACGCGCGAGCCTTGCGACGTGCCGCCCGTCGGACCGCAAAGGAGGTCCGGGACGTGTTCGCACCACAGTGTTTTGAAAGAACACCGAGCGACCAGATCGAGATCGCAGTCGCAGGAAGCCCCAATCCCTTTTCCGACGTACAGGCTAGTTCCGAAATGTACTGGATGCCTTACACAGGCTTGTGTCAACGTTTCCCATTACGTAGCGCGCGGGTACTACATTCATAATTCCCCCGTGATACTCTTAATTCGGCCGCCCGACACGGGAGACCATAGCCAGCGCCTGGTCTGTTTCGGACTACGGTGCCGTCGCGCGGGATTACGTAGTCTTTTGGTTTGACGGAATGAGCCTCCAGGCTATGATGAATTCGGCTATGCAAATAGCTATCTCGTACTCTCCGACTGGGATTGCCGAAAGCCGCGGGCGGCGCCGCCGAATTGCCGGCGTGACGCCGAGTGGGGCGATCGGAGATCTCGTGAAGCTGCCGGTGGACCGGTCACGCGGATGACGGATCGTCCGCGTGACCGGTCCCTGCAGCGTCGCGGGTCGGTGATGCCGCGCCCGCGGCGCCCGCCCCTGCCCTGGCCAAATCGTTCGGATCGGCGTTCTGCGGATCGGCGTTCTGCGGATTGGCGGCGCATCGGCCGCAGCGCGGACGCCACCAAGCTCACCCCAGGCTCGGACATGCCGCAGCGCCGCCGGCGGTGGCACCGGTAGGATTTGTCAGGTCAGAAGCGATCGCTGGCGATCCTGGCGCCCAGCGCCACGGCCTGCAGCCGGCTGTCGAGATCGAGCCGGCGCAGAATCGCCGAGACGTGAAGCTTGGCGGTGTTCATCGAAATGCCGAGCAGCGCGGCGATCTCGGTGTTCGACTTGCCGACCCCGATCAATTTGAGGATCTCGCGCTGGCGCGGCGTCAGAAGTCCGAGGAGCTGAACGATCGCGTCCTGTTCGGCACCGGCCTCGGTCGCGGGATCCGCGGACGGACTCACACGCACCGCGTTGGTCGCGATCACGCTTTGCATCGCCTGCTCGATGGCCTGCAGGATCACCTCGATACCGAACACCGACTCGTCGGGGAAACTCGCGCCGGAGGCCATGTCGACGGCGCTCTCGACCGGCAGCAGGCCGGCCATGCTCACCTGGAGCAGAAGCAATTGATGCGGGCACACGCGGCCGCGCGGCAGCGCAACCAGAAGGGTCGGCGCCTGGGCCGGGCCACAGGCCTGAAGGCACGTGAACAGCTTCAATCGGCCGTCGACGACCTCGTGCAGATGTCGTGCCTGATCGGTCGTGCAGACCTGGAAGACGTTGGAATTGGTCTCGACGTCCGAACCGTCCGGATCGGCACGCTCGCACAGCCTGCTCCAGGCCGTGTTCGCGTCCTCGATGGTGCCGTCCGGAGCCACGATGGCGATGCCGATCCTGAGCTGCTCAGGAGTTGTTCGAATCCGTCCGACCCCGCCCATGCCACGACTCCCGGCACGCTGCCGGGCCGCGGTCGGCGCTGCATCGTGCATTCGTGTCCGGGCACGATGGCGGCTTCGGCGGAGCCGGTGTAGGGACCATGCCACCTACACCCGCGCGGCTATTGAAACATGGCCCGGTTGACTAAGGCGCCTGCGGATCGCGCGGGAACGCCGAGCGCCGGCCACGGACGATCGCGTCGTGCCGGAACTCTCGGGTCAGAGCGGGACCCTGGCGAACAGCGTCGTGCCACGGCCCGGAGCCGATTCGATCTCCAGCGACCCTCCGACCAGCGACAGACGCTCGCGAATCCCGAGCAGGCCGAGACGGCGCGACGAAGGGCCGACAGGTCCGGTCTCCTCGGCCGAAAACCCACGACCGTCGTCCTCGACGATCATCCGCACCTCCTCGCCGGTGCATTCCAGGATGATTCCGGCCCGCGTGGCGCCGGCGTGCCTGACGATGTTGGTGATCGCCTCCTGGAGCACCCGATACAGCGCGCTGTCCAAGCCGGCCGGCAAACGCCGGTCGAGCGCGAGATGCAGGTCGAAGTCGAGGCTGCAGCGAGACCGCCATTCCGCCGGCAATTGGCGGATGGCCTCTTGCAGGCCGAGGTCGTCGAGCGCGGTCGGGCGAATCTCCCAGGCGAGCCGGTTCACCTCCTCGCTGATCCGGACCGTCAGCCCCTTCAACGAGGCGATCTCGTCCCGGAGGTCCGCCGCGCCGGACACGCCGCGCGCCATCGAATCGAGCCCGAGCTGCAGCAGCGCGAGCGACTGGCCGAGGCTGTCGTGCAGCTCGCGGGCGATGCGCTGACGTTCGGCCTCCTGCTCGTTGACGGTGCGCCGCAGGACCTCCGAGAGCTCGGCCTCGGCGTTTGCCCGGCGCACGGTCTGCACCTTCAGCTCGCGCGTCGCCGCCTCGCTCTGCGCCAGCCGCCGGTCGAGCTCGACGATGTCGCGGGCGTTGCGCTCGGCATATCGGATCGTACGCTCGAGCAGCACGGCGTCGAACTCGCCCTTGACCAGATAGTCGTTGGCGCCGGCCTCGGTCGCGGCCCGGTCGACCTCTTGGCTGCCGTAGCCGGTGAGGACGATCATCGGCTTGCGCACCCCGCGCCGCCGCGCGTCCCGGATCAAACCGAGACCGCTGTCGGGTCCGAGCCGGATGTCGACGAAATACAGGTCGTGCGCGTCGCGTTGAATGACCGCCGACGCATCGGCGTAGTTCGGCGACCAATCGAGGACGCGCTTCGGTCCCGGCAGCCGGCGCAGCATGCGCTCGAGCGTCAGAAACTCGATCTCGGCGTCGTCCACGAGCAGGGCGCGAACGGACTCGGTCAAGGGCGGACTTCCACGGTCGGCAGCGACGCGGTCGACATCCAGAACTGCCAGAGCGACGAGACCTTGGCGACGTAGTCGGGGATGTTGGCGGGTTTCACCAGATAGGCGTTGATGCCGATCGCATAGGCCTCGGTGATGTGCTTCGGACTTTCCGACGTCGACAGGGCGATCACCGGCAGGTGCCGAAGGCTCTCGTCGGCCCGCAGGATGCGGATGACCTTGCGCCCGTCCAGTCGCGGCATGTTGAGGTCGAGCAGCACCAGGGTCGGCACCGGCGCGGCGCCCGGGACCCCGAAGGGCCCTCGCCCGTAGAGGTAGTCGAGCATCTGCTCGCCGTCGCTGACGAACCGCAGGTCCGCCCGGATCCCCGCGCGCGAAAAGACCTCCTGGAGGATGAACTTGTCGTGGTTGTGATCCTCGGCGACCAGCACGGTCGGCGGTGCGACATCGCGGCTCATCGAACAGCCTCTCCGGCACCGTCGAGGGTCCGCATCGGCAGCGCGAACGTGAACACGGCACCCTCTCCGGCCCGACCGCTGGCCGAGATCGACCCGCCGTGGCGCTGGACGATCTTGCGGCAGATCGCCAGCCCGATCCCGGTCCCCTCGTACTCGTCCGGGCCATGCAGCCGCTGGAAGGGCTCGAAGATCTGCTCGCAGTATTTTTCGTCGAAGCCGATGCCGTTGTCCTCGACGGTGATGCGAACGCGCCGGGCCTGGTCGTGCCCCGAGCCTCTATCGATCTCGGCTGCCGCACCCGCCTCGACGGCGCCCCGCACCGCGATGGCCGGCAGCCGTCCGGGGTGGCGGTATTTGAGCGCGTTGGAGATCAGGTTCTGCAGCACCTGGCGGATCTGGCTGCGGTCGCACAGGACGACGGGCAGCGCCACGGCCGACACGGTCGCTTCGGTCTCCTCGAGCACCGGCCTGAGATCGACGAGCACATCGGACAGGACCTCGTCGAGCGGCACGGGCGCCAGGGGCCGCGCCTGCCGGCCCACCCGCGAATATTCCGCGAGGTCGTTGATGAGTGCGCGAAGTCGCCGCGAGGAGGTCTCGATGCCGCCCACCATGGCGCCGAGCCTGTCCTCGGAATCCGCCGGGAGCGATTCCTTCAGCAACCCCGCGAACGCCTCGATATGGCGCAACGGCTCCTTGAGGTCGTGCGAGGCGACGTAGGCGAAGGATTCGAGCTCGTCGTTGCTGCGGGCGAGCTGCCGGTTCACACCCTCGAGCTCCTCGGCCTTGCTGAGGATCACGTCGACGACGAGATCGCGGATCTCGATGGCCGCCACCACCTCGTGCGGCTGCCACGGGCGCGAACGGCCGCGCACGACCTCCCGCCACGCATCGAAGGAGGCACGCGTCTGCAGCCGCCCGCCGAGCGGCCCGATGCGCACCGGCTTGTGGGGATCGCCGCCCCAGGTCACCGTCTGGGCCACCTCCGGCCGGAACCACAGCATGAAAAAGGTCGACGCCCGCCCGAGCGGCACCGCCACCACGCCGCTCACCCGTTCGGGATCGGATGCCGAGGCGGGATGAACGTCGGCGAGGCAGTCGGTCTCGAACACGTCGCGCGACTCGCTGCAGGCGAGCCAGCCGACCAGATCGCTGATCTCGTGCTCCGAAAGTGTCTGGCCGTAGGTGGTGACGCCCTCGAACCCCGACAGCGCAAATCCGGTCGCATTCATCAGCGCGAGCATCTCGTCGCCGCTGCCGATCAGCCCGGCATGGACGTCCTTCTTGCCGCCCAGCCCGTGCAGCAGCCGCTGCTGAACGGCCCGCACCCGCGCGCTGTGCCGGATGATCTCGGCCTCCTCCAGCACCCCGATCTGCCAGGTCAGCACCTGAGCGATCAGCTCGCAGGCCTGGCGGATCTCGAAGGGCACGAAGCGCGGCAGCGTGTTGTGGCAGGAGACGAGGCCCCACAGCCGCCCATCCCGCACGATGGACACCGACATGGCGCCGTACACGGCCATGTTGACCATGTACTCGATATGGACGGGCGAGACGCTGCGCAGCACCGCGAAGCTCAGGTCGATCGGCCCGCCCGTGACCGGATTGCGGTTCGGCACCAGCGGCGAGGGACGGTAGCCGATATCCGGGATGATCCGCACCGGATTGGCGGTGTAGAGCGCCCGCGACTGCGCCGGAATATCGGACGCCGGAAAATGAAAGTCGTACAGCGACGGAATCGTGTCGCTCCGCTCCTCGGCGATCACCTGACCGCTCCAATCGGTGCCGAAGCGATAGATTTTCACCCGGTCGAAGCCGGTGATCCGGCGCACCTCCTGCGCCGCGATCCCGCACGCCGCCTTCAGATCCGTCGCCGTCTGCAGCCGGCGTATCGCCATGCGGATCTCGCGGAAGAAGGAACTCGACGGCGAGTCCTCGCCGCGCGGCTCGAGCTCCAGGAAGGTCAGCCCGTCGTGACGGTGGAGGATACCGTTGAACTCACGGTCGCCGGCCGACATACGCAGCGAGACCGCGATCGGGTTCACCGCGGCCAGATCGTCGCCGGCCAGCACGGCTGCGATGCGGGCGACGCTCGCCTCGCCGATCAGCATCGACAGCGGCGCGCCGATCACCGCCCCGGGAGCGACTCCGGCGAACGCCTCGACATTGGCGCTGACCGCCACGGGCGTCAGCGCGGGCTCCACGAGTGCGAGCAGAAGACCGTGCGGCTGGATCTGCCCGGGGACGTGGATCGGCTCCCGATCGCAGCTCGTCAAATCCACGACGGCGGCGAGAGCTTGGTTCGACTGGATTCGATCCCCCATGACCGCACCTACTCCGCTCCAGCCGGGCCGGTGCGATCGCTGCCGGTGGGCAACGGCACCGTGAACCAGAAGGTCGCGCCCTGGTCGGGCGCCGTCTCGACTCCCACGGTCCCGCCGTGGCGCTGGATGATCTTGCGGCAGATGGCCAGGCCGATGCCGCTCCCCTCGTACTCGTCCGGGCCGTGCAGGCGCTGGAACGGCTCGAACACCTGCTCGGCGTATTTCGGATCGAAGCCGATGCCGTTGTCGGCGACGCAGATCCGCACCAACGGATCGCCCCCGCTGTCGCGATGCTCCCTGTCGACGGGCCGCGGCGCGTAGATACGAATGTCGCAGGCGCGTGCGGCGTGCCGGTACTTGAGCGCGTTCGACAACAGGTTCTGCAGCACTTGGCGCATCTGGTTGCGGTCGCACATCACGGTCGGGAGCGCGTCGCACCGGACGGTGGCCCGGGATTCCTCGATGCGTTGACGCAGGTCGGCCATCACCTCCTGCACGAGGTCGTCGAGCGGGGCCGGAGCGAGCGGCTGGGCGTGGCGGCCGAGCCGCGAGAACTCGGCGAGATCGTTGATGAGATTGCGCAGCCGCCGCGACGAGCTCTCGATCCCGCCCACCATGGCGCCGAGCCGCGCGTCGCCGGTCTCGCGGATCGTCTCGCCGAGCAGGCCGGCGAACGCCTCGATATGGCGCAGCGGCTCCTTGAGGTCGTGCGACGCGACATAGGCGAAGGACTCGAGCTCCTCGTTGCTGCGGGCGAGCTGAGTGTTCACGCTCTCCAGCTCCTCCGCCTTGCGCAGGATCACGTCGATGACGAGGTCGCGCAACTCGACCGCCGCGACGATCTCGTGCGGCTGCCACGGCACGGCGCGCCCGCGCGACTCCTCGGTCCAGGCGGCGAAGGACTTGCGCGGCTGCAGGCGGCCGCCGTTCGGCCCGAGCTCGACCGGCTTCTCCGGATTGCCGCCCCACCGCACCGTCTGGGCGACCTCGGGCCGGAACCACAGCATGACCCGACGCGGTGGCGAGCGCGACAGCGGCACGGCGAGCACGCCCGACGCGACGTCGGCATAGTCGGCGGCTTCGGGAAACAGGGTCTGCAGCCGGTCGGTCTGGAACAGCTCGGCGCCGTCGGCCCGAATCGCCCAGTCGACCAGCCGCTCGATCGCCGCCACGGGCGGGCTCCGCCCGATGGTGGTGACGGCGTCCCGCCCGTAGAGGCACAGGCCGGAGGCGCCCATCAGGTCGAGCAGGGCCTCGCTGTTGCCGATCAGCCCGGCACGATGATCACGCAGCTGCTCGATGTCGCCAAGCAACCGCCGCTGGATCGCCTTTCCCTTGAGGCTGTGGCGGGCGACCGCCTCCTCTTCCATCACGCCGATCTGCCAGGCGAGCACCTGGGCGACCATCTCGCAGGCCTGGCGCGCGTCGTGGCCGACATGGCGCGGCAGCCGGTTGTGACACGCGATCAGTCCCCACAGCCGATCGCCGCGCAGAATGGACACCGACATGGTGCCGCGGATGCCCATGTTACGCATGTATTCGAGATGGATGGGCGAGACGCTGCGCAGCACCGCGAAGCTCAGGTCGATCGGCAGCCCGGTGGCGGGATGACGGTCCGGGACCATCGGAGCGGGGCGATAGTCGATGTCCGGGATCATCCGGATCGGATTGTGCGTGTAGAGCGCCCGCGCCTGGGCCGGAATGTCGGACGGCGGAAAGTGCAGCCCCATGAAGGACTCGATCCCCTCGTCGCGGCTCTCGGCGATCACCTCGCCGCTGAAATCCGAGGCGAACCGGTAGATCTTCACGCGGTCGAAGCCGGTGATGTTGCGCACCTCACGGGCCGCCGCCGCGCAGGCATCGGTGAGCGTGCGGGCCGCCTGCAGGCGGCGGATCGCGCCGCTGGTGCGCCGGAAGAAGGCGTGCGCCCCCTCACTCTCCTCGCCACGCGGCTCCAGCTCCAGCAGCACCAGGCCGCCGTAGCGATGCACGATGCCGTCGAGACCGTGGTCGCCGCCGGCGCGGAACTGCACGACGATGGGGTTTCCGGCCGTGCCTTCCGTCTGGCGCAGCACGGCCCGCAGACGTCCCTGGCTCACCTCGTCGAAGGTGGCCTCGATCGGCCGGTCGACCACGGCGTCGAGCCCGATCCCGACCAGATCGGGCAGATTGGCGCTGACGCTTACGGTGTGGAGATCCCCCTCCGCCAGGGCGAAGAGCAGTCCGTGCGGCTGGATCGCGCCCGGAACGTGGATGGGCTCGTGATCGCAGCTCGACAGATCCACGGCGGGCGGGACCGTGGGCTCGCCTCGACCAGATCCGTCGTGCATCGATCCCTCGAATGCCGTTCTGCCGCAATGACTTCACAATGAGTATTCCGACCCCGGACCGGCGTCCAGGAAAAGCACGGCGCGGCGCCGCCCGCCGCCTTCCTCACTCCTCGGCCAGCCAGTTCTTGCCGAGCGCGTAGCGGACGACCTCCACACGGGTGTGAAAGCCGAGCTTGCCCATCGCGCGCGCCTTGTAGGTCTCCACCGTCTTGACGGCGATCTGCAGCTTGTCGGCGATGGTCTTGTTGCTGTAGCCGGCCGCGGTGAGCCGCAGGACCCGAATCTCCCGCTCGCTCAGATCGGGCTCGCCCGGCACCGCGGGGTCGGCCTGCTTCTGCGGGCCCTGACCGCCGGCCCGGGCCCGGATCACCGGATCCAGATAGACGCCTCCGGCCGCGACGACCGCGATGGCGCGGAGCAGCTCCTCGCCGGCCGACCGCTTGAGGACGTAACCGACGCCCCCCGCCTCGAGCAGCTGGCGCAGATAGGCGCCGTCCTCGTGAACGGTGAGCGCCAGCACCTTGCAGCGCGGGCACGCCTCGTGGATCTGGCGGGCGACGTCGATCCCGTTCAGGCCCGGCATCGACAGGTCGAGCACGGCGATATCGGGCGCGAGCTGCACGACCATCTTGAGGGCGGCGCGCCCGTTGCGAGCCTCGCCGACCACCTCGAGCCCCGGATCGGCGGTGAGCAACGCCTTGATCCCGGCGAGCACGACCGGGTGGTCGTCGGCGAGCACGATGCGGAGCGTCGCCGCGGTCACGCTGGGCTCCATGGCCGGGCCCTCCCCGAAGACTTATACCTCCGCTCCCGCCCCCCGTCCAAAGCCGCGCCGGACGGCTCGCGGGCCGACACCGGCGGCGCGACCGAGATCGCGACGGACCGGATCACGGACGGACATGGCCGAGCCGCGCGCCGCCGACCGTAATCGAGCGCGTGTCGTCTCCTGGCCGGACCGTCTTCAGTGCTGGGTCGGGAGGAATGGAGCGGGTGAAGGGAATCGAACCCTCGTCATCAGCTTGGAAGGCTGTTGCTCTACCATTGAGCTACACCCGCCGGCGTTTCGGTCCGGGCTGGACCCGGTGAAAGCCGCGGCCCCGCAGGGGCTCGCGGCTTCTCGCACAAGCCTGCCGCGACTTCAACCCTCGCGCGGTCGCTCCGGCCTTGCCGGTGCCACGTGGTGCGGCGCAAATAAAGCACGAATCTGGTTTTCGTCATGCGAAACCTCGTCGCCCGCAAGGCAGCGTTGGTAACCGGTATTTGACGATCAGCCGCAAGTCTTCGCAGAGTGGGAATGCGTCGACTGCATGCGTCCTTGTCGGCAAACGCTTTTCTCGGAACGTGATCTCTTGACGACGCAAAATACTCCTTTGGCATGACTTGACCGCGGGCGGGTTCCAGGTAACCCATGGCCGCTCACAAACCAGTCGACAAGAGACACACCCCCATGAGCTCCAATCGTCACCCGTCCACCACCGAGCCTCCGACCGCGGTTCTCGCGATTCTGGACACGTTTCGGCGCCACCCCAATGCCGTCTCCGAGCGCGCCCTCGAGACCCTGGAGGCGTTCGGCCTGATCGAGCCGAAGGACAAGACCGGATCGCGCTCGAAGCACCGCGCCTGAATCGGATCAGCAGCGAGAGGCCCGCGGCTGTGCGGGCGACTGTCGGACGAATTGCGTGCAGCGGTGGACCCGAAATTGCGTGGCAACGGGTCTCCAGCAACGATCCGGCCCGTTCGGCCCGCTTCAGAGGAGCGCTGATCCATCGACGAGGCGACCGTCCAGGCGGCCACCACCTTCATCTCGATCGCGATCTGCCTCGCCATCGCGTGTCGCTGGCCGACATGGCGACGATCTGGTTCGGCGACCCGAAGTAACGTGGGACTGTCCGCCACTCTCGAAACAGTCGGGCCGGGCTATGCTCGCGCCGAGGATGGCGGTGCGCGTCGGACGAGCGCGGCCGTGCCCCGTGCCGCCCTCGCCACCGCCCGGCGACGCGAGGCCGTTTCCACAAATCCCGGCTTCGGCCTCCCGCCGTCTTCGGACCGTCGCGGTTGCCGCCACTCATCGAAGCGATCCGGAACCACGGTCAGCCGTTCGGCGCACCCGCTCGCAGGACGCGCCTTTGACCGAGCGATCCCATTTCGGGTTCTATAATACCATAACCGGACTAGCTCGGCGTTATATGCACCGCACTAAGTAGTTGCACGGAATGTACTAATACACAGTGTTGCTGCGTGTTGCTCGCCCGCTACATCTTTTGCGGGAGGGATTGGTATGGTCCGCCCTGTTGAAAACGGGGAGGACGACATGAAAGCTTTATTCACGAGCGTCGCGGTGGCAGCGACCCTTTTGACGGCGAATGCCATGGCGGCGGATCTTCCGGCCCGGATGCCGGTGAAGGCCCCGCCCGTCATGGCGCCGCCCTTCAGCTGGACCGGAGCCTATATCGGCGCCAACGTCGGCTATTCATGGGGCCGGCAGAAGACCAGCGTCGGCCTCGGCCCGATCGGTCTCGAGGAGACGCAGGACGTCAACGGCGTCGTCGGCGGCGTCCAGGGCGGCTTCAACTGGCAGGTCGGCCAGTGGGTGTTCGGCATGGAGAACGACATCCAGGCCTCCGGTCAGGAGGGTGACAGCTTCTATCCGCTCGGCCTCGGCCTCGCCGCCCCGGGCGGCATCGGCATCTCGGCCGAGCACAAGCTGCGCTGGTTCGGCACGGCGCGGAGCCGCCTCGGCTACACCGGCTTCGACAACCGCGTGATGATCTACGCCACCGGCGGTGCGGCGTACGGCGAGGTGAAGTCCAACTACGACATCGTGTTCGGCGGCATTCCGGCGGCCTCGCTCGATCTCAAGAACACACGCTTCGGCTGGACGGCCGGCGGCGGCATCGAATGGGCCGCGTCGTCGAACTGGAGCATGAAGCTCGAGTATCTGTATCTCGACCTCGGCAAGGAGGAAGCGTCGATCGCCATCCTGGGCGCGCCGATCGCCGGCCTCGAGTCGACCTTCACGGATCACATCGTCCGGGTCGGCGCGAACTATCGCTTCCCGATCGGTGGCCCCGCCTTCGGCGGTTTCTGATCCGAGCGAGACCCCCTTCTTCCGACTTTGCCCCGGCGTTTTCGCCGGGGCTTTTTTTGTCCGGGTATCCCATAGAGAGAAACACCGCGGCCGCCGTGACGACCGCGCGAAAAAGGCCCGGGCGCCCCCGATCCTGGTCATCACGATAATGGAAAAGGTAGAATGGTGGGGGAGGTAGATGTCGAGCTTCCGGGGAAGTTCAATGCGTTGAGATCGGGTGCGGGAGATTTCGGCCCGTTGATTCGCAATCAATATTTTCCGCCGTTCCCGCACCCATCTTCGACAGGACGTGGACGATCTTCAAAAGCCTTTTAGTGAGCTCTCCGGCAGCAGATTTCGGACAAAGTCGGTTCAGGGCAATATTCCGGGGTGGTCGGAGCGTGAGATCGCCGCTTTTCCGTGCAGAAGCACACCAAATCCGAGTAGAACGCACTCGATCAACTCAGAACCTCAAACTTTCCTCGAAGGACGAGCTCCACCGACGAGAGCTTGGTTCCAAGGTTCAGCATGAAATCCCGCGCCGGCACACCCGACGCACAGGGGTGCAACACGAGTGTCTTTTCTAGGACATCGAATAGCGCGTGTCCCGGATCGGCTGAAGGGTCACCGACGCCCAGTGATCACGCGGCGCCCCGCCGCGTTGGCACCTCCACGAGAGCACGGCCGCTGCCGTCGGGCCGGGTGAGGAACGCCTGATCTGTCGCGCCGCCATCATGGCCCGGTGCGGCTCATCCCCCCGTGAGTGGGGAACGCGCCGGGCCGGCCCGCGAACCCGTAGAGCCGCGGCTCATCCCCGCGTGCGTGGGGAACGCCAGGAGCTCGGCGACGCCGTCGGCCGCATGGAGGGCTCATCCCTGCGTGCGTGGGGAACGCACGGCACAGTTCGGCTAGCGTGTCCTCGTCGGCGGCTTATCCCCGCGTGCGTGCGGAACGCGGCGTGGGACCGGGCGACCGTCGTCCGCATGATCGGCTCATCCCCGCCTGCGTGGGGAACGCAACGACCGATCGGCGAGCTTGCGTTCGACCGTCGGCTCATCCCCGCGTGCGTGGGGAACGCCCGGTGCGCTCCAGGCACACCTGCTGTCGCGTCGGCTCATCCCCACGGGCGTGGGGAATACGCAGCGGCGAGGCGATGCGCTCCCGCCGTGAGCGGTTCATCCCCACGGGCGTGGGGAATGCTTGACGAGCTCCCTGGCGACGACGGTGCGGGTCGATTCATCCGCACGGGCCTGGGGAATGCATCGTCACCGCGACGGGGCCCCACTCGCGGCCCGGTTCATCCCCACGGGCGTGGGGAATGCTCGGGCATGTGGACGGACAGTGCGTCGCGGACCGGTTCATCCCCACGCGCGTGGGGAATGCACATTCGGATAGGACGACACCACGACCAGATACGGTTCATCCCCACGCGCGTGGGGAATGCCGCAGCCCCGACCAGATGATCAGGTTGACGCCCGGTTCATCCCCACGGGCGTGGGGAATGCCCGCCCATCGGCGCCGGCTGATTGAAGGTCACCGGTTCATCCCCACGGGCGTGGGGAATGCCTCACCCACTGCAGCGGCTCGTCCCAATCAATCGGTTCATCCCCACGGGCGTGGGGAATGCTCGGGCTCGTCGAGCGGCTTGATCAGGTTCGCCGGTTCATCCCCACGGGCGTGGGGAATGCTTGAGCGGGCGAATGATGCCGCGCCGGATCGTCGGTTCATCCCCACGGGCGTGGGGAATGCTCTTCCCAGGTGAAGGGCGGGCCGTGCCCGACCGGTTCATCCCCAGGAATGCGCAGCCGTCCCGGTGCCGTCGTTCTATCCGATCGGTTCATCCCCACGGGCGTGGGGAATGCGCCGAGAAAAACGGGCGGCTGATCTCCTTGATCGGTTCATCCCCACGGGCGTGGGGAATGCAACCAGGCCCTTCGGCGCAGCCGGCGAATGATCGGTTCATCCCCACGGGCGTGGGGAATGCACGGCCGGGACGTTGACCCCGAACGATCGGACCGGTTCATCCCACGGGCGTGGGGAATGCTCCCCGTAGTTCAGCCGAACGTTGCCGTAGGCCGGTTCACCCCCACGGGCGTGGGGAATGCTCAGACAGGCCTTCCCACGAGCGGGCCGGCTGCGGTTCATCCCCACGGGCGTGGGGAATGCAAGATCACGACCTGGTGCCACTCGGTCGCCTGCGGTTCATCCCCAGGGGCGTGGGGAATGCTTCGTGATATGGCCGGCCAGGGCGAGCAGGATCGGTTCATCCCCACGGGGCGTGGGGAATGCAGGGCTGCGAGATGCCGGGGCGCTTCTTCAAGAGGTTCATCCCCACGGGCGTGGGGAATGCCCGGCGAGGGCGATCTCACCGAGCTCGTTCACCGGTTCATCCCCACGGGCGTGGGGAATGCGGGGGCGGTGCCGGCGGAGATGCCGCCGGGGAGGGTTCATCCCCACGGGCGTGGGGAGTGCGCGTTGCGACGCCGGACCAGACCGGCCAGCACCGGTTCATCCCCACGGGCGTGGGGAATGCCCGTGGTTACCCCCGCCGCCGGCCCGCATGAACGGTTCATCCCCACGGCCGTGGGGAATGCCGCGTCACGGTGGACTGCGACCCGTCGCGGTTCGGTTCATCCCCACGGGCGTGGGGAATGCTGGCCGGCGGACACGGCGAACGAGACGTAGTCCGGTTCATCCCCACGGGCGTGGGGAATGCTCGGGCTACAGCGCCGCCGCGTTCAACAAGGGCGGTTCATCCCCACGGGCGTGGGGAATGCAGTTCGGGACGGAGGGGGTTGTCCGATCGAAGCGGTTCATCCCCACGGGCGTGGGGAATGCATGGTGGCGCCGCTGATCGACACCGCCGGCATCGGTTCATCCCCACGGGCGTGGGGAATGCCCGCGCCCCCGCACCACGCGGTAGTGCCTGATCGGTTCATCCCCACGGGCGTGGGGAATGCCGCCCTGGTCGTTTGCGCTGATCCTCTTCTGCCGGTTCATCCCCACGGGCGTGGGGAATGCTGGCCAAGCTCCTGGATGGCGGCGTGATCCGCCGGTTCATCCCCACGGGCGTGGGGAATGCGACCTGCCGGGCCGCCCGCAAGATGCGGGCGA
>NZ_NPEX01000839.1 GCF_003258865.1 Rhodoplanes roseus
GAGGCCGAGTGCCGTCGTGTCCTGCGGCTGCCAGTCCATCGCCTGTCGGAACCAGTGTTGGGCATCATCGAAGGACTTGGTGTTGTAATGGTACCAGGCGAGCGCCTGCGCGCCGTCGCCGGATTGCGTCTGTTCGATGGCGTTGGCGAGTTTGGCGACGTAGTCGCGTGTGAGATCGGGCGGGGGATCCATGCTGAGACGCGCCGCGCCGAGACCGAGAAAGAGGCTGCGCACCTCGGCCGATTCCGCTTCCCATTTGGCGGCAATCG
>NZ_NPEX01000840.1 GCF_003258865.1 Rhodoplanes roseus
GACGCCGATCCCTGAGATCGTACGTGCGCGACGGACGAATTGCGGGTTTCTGTTCATCGGCTGTCGCTTCGACGACCAGATGCTCCGGCTCTATGCCCGCCAGATCATGAAGCGCTCCAAGGGGCCTTATTTTGCGCTGGTGGAGCCCGAAGGGCTCACGCGCAACGAGCTGCGCTTCTTTGAAACGGAAGCGATCACGCCGCTTGCCGTTTCCCCGGCAAAATTTGCCGAACGCCTCGCAGAGCTCGCCTGAGCCTCTTCTTTTCCT
>NZ_NPEX01000841.1 GCF_003258865.1 Rhodoplanes roseus
GCCTTGAGATCCCCCCGCCGGGTGAAGGCATAGACCGAGCGCCCCTGATGACGGGCCACCTGCGCCACGATATGCGCGGCCGCGCCGAAGCCATATAGGCCGAGACGTTCGGCCTCTCCCGCCATCCTGAGGCAGCGATGACCGATGAGGCCGGCGCATAGAAGCGGCGCCATCTCCGCATCCGCTCCCCTCTCGCCGAGAGGGAAGACGAAATGTGCATCGGCACGCAGAACTCGGCATAACCGCCATCGATCGTGTAGCCGGTGAA
>NZ_NPEX01000842.1 GCF_003258865.1 Rhodoplanes roseus
GAAGATTGAAGGGGCAGCAGACAATCTTCGCGGAGCATTGTTTGAATTGATCATCGGCAGCCTCGTCAAGGACGTCGAAGGCGGCTTTCTGAAGACAGGGGAGCGGCGTCTGGATGTGGAGATTGATGTTCAGCTTGATCGCGGCGATGAGGCCGGAATGCTCGTCATCGAGTGCAAATCGAAAGCGCCGGGAGCAAGAGTCAGTGAAAAGGATGTGAAGCGGTGGTATGAGAACCGTGTGCCGCGTATTCACGAATTGCTTACGGCG
>NZ_NPEX01000843.1 GCF_003258865.1 Rhodoplanes roseus
CCACAAGCGTGCCAAGAATCTGCGTCGCCTCCGTCGTCAGGAACAGCTTGAGGCTCGGGAAAGGCCTTGACCAGAACCAGCGCTGGTTACGCGTAACGTAGAGGGTCAGGTGGCCAGCGACGAGAAGCTTGAGGAAAATCACCGTCTGGATGACCTCGCGCGGCAAATGCATGACCGTGTCGACGTACCAGAAGAGCAGAAAGGTCTCCGCCACGCCTAGGAGGCCGAGGCAGCTCGCGATGGTGAGTACCCGCGGCATATTCCAGCG
>NZ_NPEX01000844.1 GCF_003258865.1 Rhodoplanes roseus
AGCGACTGGATCGTCTCGCTGACCGAGCCGACGGTGCGCAACAGCCCCCAGAACGTGCCGAGAAGGCCGAGAAAGACGAGAAGCCCCGTCAGGTAGCGCAGGATTTCGCGGTTTTCATCGAGGCGCGTGGCGATGGAATCGAGGATCGAACGCCAGGTGGAGGTCGACAGCATCGCCTCGCGCCGGTCACGCAGAAGCGTCGCCATCGGCGCGAGAAGCCGCGGTGAAGCATCGGAAACGCCGACTTCCTGCCGGCGGAAGGAATTCA
>NZ_NPEX01000845.1 GCF_003258865.1 Rhodoplanes roseus
GGGAAGATGCCGAACGGAACAGCCTCAGACCAGCTGCCGAGAAGCAGCGGGCGCAAGAAGCCGATCACAATCATCAGCCAGATCGCCGCCATGAACGCCCAGGCAACGTGCGTGCCCATACCGAGCGCCGTAGCCTGGCGGTACGTACGCACCCACCACAGAAGAACCGACGTCGTCATAAAGAAGCCAGCCATCTGCCACCAGCCGCCCTGGTCGAGCGGGCAAAGCACGCAGAAGCCAAGTTCGGCAGGCGGCGGCTCAAGCGCAA
>NZ_NPEX01000846.1 GCF_003258865.1 Rhodoplanes roseus
GCACGAGAAAAACGGTAAGCTGGGAAAGGATCATTGGACATGCAACGGCGGTAGCCGCCGCTCATGCGCATTGCAAGCGCCAAGAGCGCGCGTGATTCGAAGCGCTTGCCTTCCGCCCGGCTGAGCCTCTATGCCCTCGCCATGCTGCAGCTTTCAAACATCACGCTCCGCATTGCCGGGCGCACCCTCATCGACAAGGCAAGCCTCAACCTTCCCGCGGGCTCGAAGGTGGGCTTCGTCGGCAAGAATGGCGCCGGCAAGACCACG
>NZ_NPEX01000847.1 GCF_003258865.1 Rhodoplanes roseus
GCTGTCGAGGCGAAGATTGACCGCGGCCGGATCGGTCAACGGGCTCGCCAGACGTTGGGCGAGAAGACGGGAGCCCGCGGGCGTCACCGTGCGGTCGATCGCCTCGATCAGCGACCCCTTCTTCTCGCCATGCAGCGTGCGGAAGAGCTCCAGATTGGCCCGGGTGGCCGCATCGATGCGCATCGCCGCGCCATCATGCTCGCGGCGGAGCGGCGCGATCGGCGGACGCGCCGAGATCTGGGTCTTTTCCACATAGGCGAGAATCGC
>NZ_NPEX01000848.1 GCF_003258865.1 Rhodoplanes roseus
GTTGCCGATCTCCTTGTCCGCCTCCAGGCTCTCGCGCAGCAACTCTTCGGTGCGCCCCGTAAGGAGGTTGTCAGCGTGCAGAAGGGTGACGAAACGGCGATACTCGTCCATCTCACCGAGCCGAGCGATATCAAAACGCTCGTAGTCCCTCGCGCCCTCGCGATAGGAATAGAGGCGGATCTCGACGTAGTTCGTGACCAGCACCCAACGCACCGTTCTGCCGGTGAGCAATGCGTAGTCCCAAGCCTGCTCAACAGGTGTGATGTT
>NZ_NPEX01000084.1:0-20433 GCF_003258865.1 Rhodoplanes roseus
ACCAGCCGCAAGCAGCCGATCCCCTACGATCGCATCGCCTATCGACGGCGCAATCGCATCGAGCGGATGTTCTCGCGGCTCAAGGACTTCCGCCGCGTTGCGACCCGATACGACGAGCTCGCCAGAAACTTCCTCGCCGGCGCCATCATCGCCGCCACTGTTGCCTGGTGGCTCAATTGAGTCCCGACCCTAGGCGTCTCCGCCCGCCGGGCTTCGATCCCTCGCGCGAGGGACTTTCTACTCCCTCGTTTAAAGTCAGGCGAGATCGAAGAGCGAACTTTCTTCGTTGCGGAGTCCACGCTTACGCTTCTCAGCGCGAATATGGGCTGAAAACCGCTTCTCCCAGTCAGGACCATGAACGAACCTGTGGAAGGGCACATCGCGGCATCTTAGGAGATCGATCCTGGAGCGCTTCGAAATAGCGTTGCACCCATCATATAGTACGTACAAGGCGTTGCCATAACGGGTGTTTTCAAAAACGATCAAATCGTCCGCAAACAAAGCGCCGATGTAGTGACTCAGGCCCCCACGGCCCTGGACGTAACGAACAGGATTTAACTTCTTGAACAGCGCTAAACGCGCCTTGACCGTCTTCTCTTGCCCCGGGGTCGGGCGGCGCAGACCGCTAACTGCGCGACGTCCGACCTCGTCTATCGTTCCAGGCGGGAAAATTTCCCAATCAAGGGTCAATGTCGAGAGCAAGTCAGTGGTGTCGGCGTCACTCGGGAGGATGTCGGCCGCGCCGAGGTTTTCTTGCAGAAAGTTAAGCGCGAAGAAGAGGGTGTCTTCGAAATCTGGAGCCGCACGGTCTAAGGTGAGGTCCACGATTACCTTGAACACGACCTCACCAGCCGAGCGCTCTTTCAGCTTCTCGATGTGAAAGGCGAACTCCGGCGGATCGACGTAGTCGCGCTGATAGACCTCGCGATCGAGCCAAACCGTGTGAGACCCATAGGCCCAGTCACCAAAATTAGGGGTTTCGACCCCGAAAGATCGGGTGATCATCGGCAGGTCCCGGCGGACCACGTCCCACCCATTTCGGTTCTTCTTCGAGAACGGCCCGACGTTCTCGTCCGGCACTATGCGAGCAGAGAAAGTCACGGCGCCGTTGATGACGCCCATGCCGAGGTGACGCAGTTCGCCGCGAGCCAGGGCCTCGACCTTCACAAGCTTGACCACGCCGGCCACGAACTGCGCCGTGGTCGGTGCAGCCGCCAGCTTGGCCTGGACGTGCTGAGGAATTTTCCTGAGATTTCGCTGCCAGGGAACGGGCAGGAATTGGCTGGACATGAGCGCCTCTCCCGTCAGCCTTTCTGCGGGCACGGGTGGTTGCCGTAGCTCCACGCCTCCCGAAACTTGCCACCGCTACCCTAAATTCGCAGCTCGGCGCCTTCGTGCTGGGCGATGCGCTTGGCCCTCTCGATCGCTTCCTGTTGGGTGTCGAAAACGCGGGTGAGCCGGGAATTCCCCTCACCACCTACGCCCCAGTGGCTGCCATGAGGCACCACGTACTGATTTTTACCGGTCATTTGATCATTTTTCCGTTCCGGGGGTTGATGAGGCCGCATCGCTGCCATATCATCAACCGGGTGTTGATGAATAACGCACAGAAGTGCAATTGTCAACCGAGGACGGGAGAGCACCACCATGGCATTCGGCGACAGGCTCAGACTTGCCCGACGGCGCGCAGGTCTATCGCTTGCGGCGCTTTCAGAACGGCTCGAAAGCAAGATTTCAGCCCAAGCTATCAACAAATATGAAAACGGTAAAATGATGCCCAGTTCCAGTATACTGGTAGAACTGGGAAAAGCTCTCGGCGTGTCTCTCGATTTTCTGCTGCAAGGTCAGGTAGCCGGGCTGGACGGTATCGAGTTCCGGAAACGGGCCAGCACCACGGACCAGGAGCGTGCGTTGGTGGAAACCGAGGTTATCGATCATGTCGAACGCTATTTAGCGATCGAAAAGATTTTGGACCTGCCGGATCAATCCAGGACTCTCGAAACTATCCCCCATGCGATTCTCCAAGAACCGGCGGAGGCCGAGAAGGAAGCCAGGAGCCTGCGGAAACGTTGGGATCTGGGGGGCGATCCCATTCCCAGCATGACCGCCCTCCTTGAGGAGCGGAACATCCGTGTCCTGAAGATCAACCTTCCTGACGGGTTCTCGGGGGTCACTTGCCACGTCAAACGCGGCGGTGACCGGCCAGACGTTCCCGTGATTGTCATCAATTCCTTCAACGTGGAGCGGGACAGGTTCACCCTAGCTCATGAGCTGGCGCACTCGGCAATCAAGGAAGTTCATACCGGGAAAGTCGAAAAAGCAATGGACCGGTTTGCGGCCGCATTTCTCATCCCTGCTGAGCACCTTGAGAATGAAGTAGGCAAGGAGCGAAGTTCTTTCGCATTCCAGGAGCTTGTACGGCTTAAGCACATCTATGGTGTTTCCATGATGGCCCTCTTGTCGCGCCTTCGCGATCTGGGCATCATCTCAGAGCAAAATTACAAGAACCTGTTCCGCAATCCACGTATACGCAAGTGGTTGAAGGAAGAGCCTGCGCCGCTTACTGAGCGTGAGGGCTTCGTTGCGCTTGAAATCCCGCAACGATTCGAGGGATACGTGTTCCGCGCTTTGGCAGAAGGGTTGATTCCGCCAACCAAGGCGGCAGCCCTGTTAAGAAAGCCTCTCGCGTATGTCGAGCAGCAGTTCAAGGGCCCCCAGTGAGCCCCTTCGGGTTGTCATAAACGATGCGTCGTGTCTTATCGACCTGCGCAAGGGATCTATTATAGAGCCTATGCTTGCGTTACCTTATCGTTTTGTCGTTCCTCTCCCCATTAAGGAAAACGAGCTTTTAGACTTTTCTGCACAAGACTGGGAATTCTTGCAGGCGGAAGGATTCGAGGTGATAGACCTCACGCCCGAACAGGTCACCCGAGCCAGTTCGCTACGTTTGAGCTACGGGAAACTCTCTCTCGAAGACTGCTTCTCGCTCGCGCTCGCGGAGTGTTTCGAAGCATCTATTCTTCTGACGGGCGATGCCGCGCTTAAGACGACAGCCACCCAGTTCAATATCGAGTCTCATGGCGTGTTGTGGGTCGTTGACCAGCTTCAGCAGAACGGAAGCGTCCACCCCCACGACCTCGCGAAATGCCTTGAGATTTGGCGCGACGACCCGTTGAACTTCGTGCCAGCAAACCTGATCACATCGCGTTTGAGATTGTTGAGGTAGCGCGTAGGGTGGGTTAGGCGCGGAGCGCCGTAACCCGCCGCAGTCCCTCACAAGTGGCGCCGAGCGGGGGGGTACGCGCCTTCGGCGCTAACACACCCTATGCGCTGAACCGCTCGACGCTCCACTCCGTCTCACCCACCGCTTCCGCGTCGTCTCGCGCCGCTCAGGTCTCCCACCGCCACCCCCTCCCTCTACTCCGCCAGCTCGCGCATCACCTTGATCAGGTCCGACTTGCCCTCGAAGCCGATGCCGGGGAGGTCGGGCATGACGATGTGGCCGTTCTCGACACGCACGCTGTCCGGGAAGCCGCCATAGGGCTGGAACAGGTCCGGATAGCTCTCGTTGCCGCCCAGGCCGAGGCCGGCCGCGATGTTGAGCGACATCTGGTGGCCGCCGTGCGGGATGCAGCGGGACGGCGACCAGCCGAGCTGATGCAGGACGTCGAGCGTGCGCAGATACTCGACGAGGCCGTAGGAGAGGGCGCAGTCGAACTGCAGCCAGTCGCGGTCCGGCCGCATGCCGCCGTAGCGCAGCAGGTTGCGGGCGTCCTGATGGGAGAACAGGTTCTCGCCGGTCGCCATCGGGCCGGGGTAGAACTCCGAGAGCGCGGCCTGCAGCGCGTAGTCGAGCGGATCGCCGACCTCCTCGTACCAGAACAGCGGATACTGCCGCAGCATCTTGGCGTAAGCGATGCCGGTCTCCAGGTCGAAGCGGCCGTTGGCATCGACGGCGAGCTGCGCCTCGCTGCCGATCTCGCTCAGCACCGCCTCGATGCGGGCCTTGTCCTCGCCGATCGGCGCGCCGCCGATCTTCATCTTCACCACCGTGTAGCCGCGATCGAGATAACCGCGCATCTCGGCCCGCAGGGCGGTGTGGTCCTTGCCCGGATAATAATAGCCGCCCGCCGCGTAGACGAAGACGCGTGGATCGGCGACGCGGCCCTTCTGCTCGGCCAGCATCCGAAACAGCGGCTGTCCGGCGATCTTCGCGGTGGCGTCCCAGATCGCCATGTCGAGGGTGCCGACCGCGACCGAACGCTCGCCGTGGCCGCCGGGCTTCTCGTTGGTCATCATGGCGGCCCACAGCTTGTGCGGATCGAGATTGTCGCCGGCCGCGTTCAGCACGCTGTTCGGATCGGCGCCGAGCAGACGGTCGCGAAACCGTTCGCGGATCAGTCCGCCCTGGCCGTAGCGGCCGTTGGAGTTGAAGCCGTAGCCGACGACACGGCGGCCGTCGCGCACCACGTCGGTCACCACCGCGACGAGGCTCGCCGTCATCTTGGAGAAGTCGATATAGGCGTTGCGGATGGGCGAGGCGATCGGCTTGGTGACCTCGCGGACGTCGACGATGCGCATGCCGGTTCTCCTCGGTGCGGAAGGGGCGGTGGGGGAATGGGCGCAGCCCTGTAGTTGTTGAAGCATCCCCTCCTCGTCATTCCGGAAGCCGCGAAGCGGCTGTCCGGAATCCATAACCCCGGTCTGAATTGTTTCGGACGCACAGGGGTTATGGGTTCCGGGCTCCGGCCTTCGGCCGGCCCCGGAACGACCGAGATCGAGATCTCACCGTCCTGCTAGGCTTGAATCGCTTTCCTGGCCAATGCCAAGATCGGATCGCCCCATGCGCGAAGCGCATCATGGATCATGCGCGAGCCGCATCATGGATTCCGACTGGCTGAGAGACTTTCTGGAGCTGGCGGAGCAGCGGAATTTTTCGCGGGCCGCCGATGCGCGGCATCTCTCCCAGCCGGCCTTCAGCCGGCGCATCCGGGCGCTCGAGGCGTGGGTCGGAACGCCGCTGTTCTCGCGCGGGACGGGCGGCGTGACGCTCACGCCGGCGGGGCGCCACCTGCGGCCGACGGTCGAGACGATGCTTCGCGACCTGGAGAAGGCGCGGCGCGAGACGCGCGACGTCGGCGAGCGCGGCATGGCGACGCTGTCGATCGCCGCGACGCACGCGCTGTCGTTCACGTTCTTTCCGTCGTGGATCAGGCGGCACCTGCGGTTCGAGTCATTGGGCACGCTCAACCTGCTGTCGGACAGCATGGCGGCGTGCGAGCAGGTGATGCTCGCCGGCGAGGTGCACTTTCTGCTCTGCCATGTCCACCCGGACGCGCCGACCCGCTTCGAGCCGGAGCGGTTCGAGAGTGCCCGGGTCGGCGACGATGTGCTGGTGCCGCTCTGCGCGCCCGCCGCCGATGGCCGGCCGGCGTGGCCGCTGCCCGCGGCCGCGGGTCGGCCGGCGCGGCTTCTCGCCTACAGCCGGGCGTCCGGCCTCGGCCGCATCGTCTCCGGCCATCGGGCGACGCGCGAGGCCGCCGCGCCCATGGAGACCGGGTTCACGTCGCATCTCGCCGCCACGCTGCTGACGATGGCGCGCGAGGGCCACGGCGTCGCCTGGCTGCCGCAGATGCTGGCGCAGGACGACATCGATCAGGGACGCCTCGTCCGCGCCGGATCGGTCGAGCTCGACATTCCGATCGAGATCAGGCTGGTCCGGTCGCCCGACTGCCGCAACACGGCGGCCGACGCGCTGTGGCGGGCCTCGAGCGGCGCCTGACGGTGCCGCGCACCTCTGCCGCGGCCGCGCGGCCGGGCTCGCAGCCCGGCACCGGCCGGGCGCGATGATCAGCAGTGGCGGGGGCAGTCCTGGTCGATGCGGGCCTGGGCCATCAGGATCACGGCGCGCTCGTCCGGCTGCCGGCTGCTGACGGTCTCGACGACACCGTAGGTGCCGGGCGCGTAGATCTCGGCGCACCACGTCTCGCCGTGCTTGGTGACGATGCGGTACCCGCGATAATTGCAATCGGTCATGTCGTCCTCCCGAGGAGCAGGGGATTCTGCACAGGCTTCTTGACCAGACGACGAAGACATCGTGGCGAACGCTTAAAATTCCATCAGAATGATTACTGATGCGGCAATTTCCGGAGCCTCGGAGGCTGCGCGAATGCGCGCATAGGTTGCATCATCGCGTGGTATTTGCGCATAAGGATAGGCCTGGGCCGCCTCGATCGGCCGCCGGAATGGCCGGGTCCGGGGCGCCGCAGACCGCCAACCCGGGTCCTGCGGCGCATCGGCCAAGGGTCGGAGAATACGGCAAAATTTGCCGATCCGGAGACGCCGCGCCGCGCGTATAAGTCGGGGGTGGATCGGGCTCGTGCCCGCTCGGCGAGGTCTCGCATCGGTCTGCCCGCGAACCGTCCGGGTGGATCACGTGAGCAGCATTTCGTCGGTCTCGGCAGTCTGGTCCTACACGGTCACGCAGATCGCGACCCTGACCAAGGACGAGATCGAGTCGCTCACCGACACCGACATCGACGGCCTCAAGTCGACCCAGATCGCCGCCTTCACGACGACCGAGATCACCGAGCTCAGCGCCTCGCAGCTCGCCGGCCTGTCGACCACCCAGATGAAGGCGCTGACCACGTCGCAGATCACGGCGCTGACGCCGGACCAGCTCTCCTTCACGGTCACCCAGCTCGCCGTGCTCAGCGGCGCCCAGATCCAGGCCTTCGACGACGAGGACATCGCGTCGCTGACCACGACGCAGATCTCAGGCCTCGCCACCACCCAGATCGCCGCCCTCACGCTCGACCAGTTCGAGGACATGACCGAGGCGCAGATCGCCGCGCTGACGACCAAGCAGGTGGCGGCGCTGACCACCACGCTGGTCGCCTCGCTGACCGGCACCCAGCTCGCCTCGCTCAGCGCCGCCCAGCTCGACGCCCTGACCAAGACCCAGCTCGCCGTCCTCTCGACGACCCAGATCGCCGACCTGAGCACGGCCCAGCTCGCCAAGCTGACCGCGACCGACATCGCGCTCCTCACCACCACGCAGCTCGACGCGCTGACCACCGAGCAGGTGTCGGCGCTCTCCACCACCCAGATCAAGGGGCTGACCAGCACCCAGCTCGCCTCGCTGGAGCCGACCCAGCTCGCTTCGCTGTCGTCGACCCAGGTCGCGGCGCTGTCGGCCGCGGCCGTGAAGGGCCTCGCCGCCACCCAGGTGGCGTCGCTCACGCTCGACCAGGTGGCGGCCCTGACCACGACCCAGCTCGCCGCGCTGACGGCGACGGCGGCCGAGGGCCTGGCGACCACCCAGCTCGCCGCCCTCACCACCACCCAGGTGCAGGGCCTCACCGCGACGGCGCTGGGCAGCCTGAGCACGACCCAGCTCGACGCGCTCGACGCGACCCGGTTCGGCGCGCTCACCGCGACCCAGATCAAGGGCCTCACGGAGGACCAGATCGACGCGCTCGGCGACGACCAGCTCGCGGCGCTGAGCGCGACCCAGGTCTCCGGCCTCACCAAGACCCAGATCGGCTGGCTCTCGACCACCCAGATCGCCGCGCTGACCACCGCCCAGCTCGCCGGCATGACGGCGAGCGGCGTCTCCGGGCTGACCTCGAGCCAGCTCGAGGCGATGACCGCGACCCAGTTCGCCAGCCTGACGAAAACGCAGATCGCCGGCCTGACCGCGACCCAGATCGGCGCCCTGTCGACGACCGCGATCGACGCCTTCTCGGCCACCCAGATCGCGGCGCTGTCGTCGGCCGCGGTGGCGGCCCTGAGCGCCGACCAGGTGCTGTCGCTGGAGCCGACGCAGCTCGCGGCGCTCGGCGCGGCCCAGATCGGGGCGCTGTCCACCACGGCGGTCGACGCCCTGTCGGCCGACCAGATCGCCGCCCTCACGGCGACCCAGCTCGCCGGCCTCACCTCGACCGACATCGGCACGCTGAGCGTCGAGCAGTTCTCGGCGCTGACCACCACCCAGATCGCCGGCCTCACCGCGACGCAGGTCAAGGGCCTGTCGCGCGATCTCCTGGAGACGCTGACCGGGACGCGGCTCGCGGCCCTGACCTCGACCGTGGTGAGCGGCCTCACCGCAACCCAGATCGGCTATCTCGGCACCGACCAGATCGCGGCGCTCGCCGTCACCCAGGTGGCGGGGCTCACCGCCGCGGCGATCGGTGCTCTGTCGGCCGACCAGGTCGCGGTGCTGTCGACGACGGTGCTGGCGGCGCTCTCGACCACCCAGATCAAGGGCCTGGTCAGCACCGAGATCGGCGGCCTGAGCACGGCCCAGCTCGCGGCGCTGTCGACCACCCAGGTCGCGGCCCTGACCACGACCGCGATCACCGGCCTCACCGACACCCAGATCGCGGCGCTCGGCACCACCCAGCTCGCGGCGCTGACCTCGACCCAGCTCTCGGCGCTGGGCTCGACCCAGGTCGACGCGCTGACCGCGACCGAGATCGCGCTGCTGACCACGACGCAGCTCCGTGGCCTCACCAGCACGGCCATCGGCGCCCTGGACACGACCCAGTTCGACCTTCTGAGCACCACCCAGCTCGCCGCGCTGACGACGACCCAGATCAAGGGCCTCACCGGCGACCTGATCGCCGAGCTGACCGGGACGCGGCTCGCCGCGCTCACCCAGACCGAGCTCGCCGGCCTCACCACCACCCAGATCGGCATGTTCTCGACCGAGCAGGTGGCGGCGTTCACCACCACCCAGGTGGTCGGGCTCACCGCCACGGCGATCGCGGCGTTCTCGACCGAGCAGCTCCAGGCGCTGACCACGACCCAGGTCGCCGCGCTGACCGTCACCCAGATCAAGGGCTTCACCAGGACCGAGATCGCGGCGCTGACCGAGACCCAGGTCGGCGCGCTCGGCACCACCCAGATCGCCGCCTTCACCACCACGGCCATCGCCGGCCTGACCGAGGCGCAGATCGCCGGGCTCAATACCAAGCAGCTGCAGTCGCTCACCGCCGCCCAGGTCACGGCGCTGACCACCACCACGGTCACGGCGCTCGGCACCGGCCAGATCGCGACCCTGACGACGACCCAGATCAAGGCGCTGTCCAGCACCACCATCGGGGCACTCGGCGAGACGCAGCTCGCGGCGCTGACCACGACGCAGCTCGGCGTCCTCACCACCGGCCAGATCAAGGGGCTGACCGAGGAGCAGATCGGCCTTCTCACCGGCACGCGCCTCGCCGCGCTGACCGCGACCGAGCTCGGCGGACTGACCACGACCCAGATCGGCTATCTGTCGGAAGACCAGATCGCGGCGCTGACCACCACGCAGATCCGCGGCCTCTCAGCAACCGGCATCGGCGCCCTCGACGAGGGGCAGATCGCGGCCCTGTCGACCACCCAGATCGCGGTGCTGTCCACCACCCAGGTGAAGGGCCTGACCAAGACCGAGATCGCGGCGCTGTCGCTCGACCAGCTCGCCGCCGTCACCACGGCCCAGATCGCGGCGCTGACCACCACGACCGTCGCCGGCCTCACCGAGACCCAGCTGGTCGCGCTGACCACCAAGCAGTTCGAGGCGCTGACCGCGACCGAGTTCTCGGCGCTCACCACCACGGCGGTCGCCGCGCTGACGGCGACCCAGCTCGCCTCGATCACCACGACCCAGATCAAGGGCCTGACCAGCACGGGCGTCGGCGCGCTGACCACCACCCAGCTCGTCGCGCTGTCGAGCACCCAGCTCGCGGCGCTGACCACGACCCAGGTGAAAGGCCTGAAGACCGAGCAGATCGTCGCCCTGTCGGCGAGCCAGCTCGGCGGCATGACCTCGACCGAGCTCGGCGCGCTGACCACCACCCAGGTGGCGTCGCTGACCACCACGCAGCTCGCGACACTGACGACGACGCAGCTCAAGGGCCTGACCTCGACCGAGGTCGGGGCGCTGACCTCGACCCAGCTCGCGGCGCTCACGACCACCCAGATCGCGGCGCTCACCGCCACCGCCGTCAAGGGGCTGGAGACCAGCGACGCGGCGTCGCTTTCGACGACCCAGATCGCCTCGCTCACCACCACCCAGGTGGCGGCGATGACGACCACGGCACTGGCCGCCCTCACCACCGAGGCGATCGGCGCGCTGACCACCACCCAGGTCGCGGCGCTGACCTCGACCCAGGTCGGCAATCTCGAGGACACCCAGATCGCCGCGCTGTCGGCGACCCAGCTCGCCGCCCTCACCACCACGGGCATCAAGGGGCTGACCTCGACCGAGGTCGCCGCTCTCGACGAGACCCAGATCGCGGCGCTCTCCACCACCCAGATCGCCAGCCTGTCGACCAAGGCGATCACCGGCCTCGGCACCACGGACCTGGCGGCCCTGAGCAGCGCCCAGCTCGCGGCGCTGACCTCGACCCAGCTCGGGGCGATGAAGACGACCCAGATCGCCGCGCTGTCGGCGAGCCAGCTCGCCGCGCTCACCACGACGCAGCTGCGCGGCCTGTCCTCGACCGAGATCGGCGCGCTCACCACGACCCAGGTCGCGGCGCTGACCACGGCGCAGGTGTCGGCCCTCACCACCACCCAGATCAAGGGGCTCACGGCCGACCAGATCGACGCGTTCTCGGCGACCCAGCTCGCCGTGATGTCGTCGACCCAGCTCGCCGCCTTCTCGGCCTCGAGCCTCGGCGACCTCGACGCCGACGCCTTCGCGGCCCTGACCACGACCCAGCTCGCCGCGCTGACCTCGACGCAGTTCGCCGCCCTCGGCACGGCCCAGGTGGCGGCGCTGTCGGCGACCCAGATCGCCGCCCTCACCACCACCGAGCTGCAGGGCCTGACCGACACCCAGATGGCGGCGCTGTCGAGCACCCAGCTCGCCGCGCTCTCGACGACGCAGATCGAGGCGTTGAGCGCCACCGCGGTCTCCGGCCTCACCAGCACCGAGATCGCCTCGCTCACCACGGCGCAGCTTCGCGCCATCACCGAGACGGCGATCGCCGGCCTGCTCGAAGCCCAGATGGCGGCCTTCTCGACCACCCAGATCGCCGCGCTCACCACCACCCAGGTGGCGGCCCTGCAGACCACGGCGATCGGCGGCCTCACCACGGCCGAGGTGGCGGCGCTGACCACCTCGCAGGTGTCCGTCCTCACCGCGACCCAGGTCGGTGCGCTCGCCTCGACCCAGGTGGCGGCGCTGACCGCGAGCCAGCTCGGCGTCCTCACCGCGACCACCATCGCGGGCTTCGCCGAGACCCAGGTCGGCGCCCTGACCGTCACCCAGGTGGCGGCGCTGTCGACCTCCCAGGTCGCGGCGCTGAGCACCACGGGCCTCGCCGGGCTGACCGCGACCGGCGTCGCCACGCTGTCGACCAGCCAGATCCAGGCGCTCACCAAGACCCAGCTCGCCGCCCTCGACGAGACCCAGGTCACGGCGCTCTCCGCCACCCAGATCGCGGCGCTGAAGACCACCCAGGCGGCGAGCCTCACCGCCACCGAGATCGGCTGGCTCACCACCACGCAGGTCGGCGCGCTCTCGACCAGCCAGCTCGCTGCGCTCGGCGCCACCCAGATCGCCGGCCTGACCTCGACCGAGGTCAAGGCGCTGACGACGACGCAGCTCGGCGTGCTGAACGAGACCCAGATCGCGGCGCTGTCGACCACGGCGCTGGCCGGCCTCTCCGTCACGGCCGTCGCGGCGCTGACGACCACCCAGGTGTCGTCGCTGACCGCGACCCAGGTCGCGGCCCTGAAGGACACCCAGATCGCGGCGCTGTCGACCGACCAGGTCTCCCGGCTGACCACCACCGAGATCAAGGGTCTGACCGCGACGCAGGTCGCGGCGATGAGCACGACCCAGCTCGCGGCGATGACGACGACCCAGTTCTCGGCCCTGACCACCTCGGCGATCGCCGGCCTGACCAGGACGGAGCTCGCCTCGCTCTCGGCGACGCAGCTCTCCGCCCTCACCACGACGCAGCTCTCCGGCCTGACCGACACGCAGGTCGAGGCGCTCACCGCGGCGCAGTTCGCGTTGCTGACCCCCGCCCAGATCGCCGCGCTGGGCACCGATGGGCTCGACGGGCTGGAGACGGGCGACCTCGCCTCCCTGAGCACCACCCAGGTGGTGGCCCTCACCGCGACCCAGATCGCCTCGCTCGACGAGACCCAGATCGCCGCTTTCACGGCCACCCAGGTCGCCGCCCTCACCACCACCCAGGTGAAGGCGCTGTCGGCGACCCAGATCGGGGCGCTGACGACGGCCCAGCTCGCCGCGCTCACCTCGGCGCAGCTCGCCGTGCTCACCACCACGGCGGCCGCCGGGCTGACCACCAGCGAGATCCAGGCGCTGAGCACGACCCAGCTCGGTGCCCTGACGGCCACGGCTTTGAGCGCGCTCTCGACCACCCAGGTCCGCGCCCTCTCCGAGGCCCAGATCGCGGCGCTGACGACGACGCAGCTCAGGGGCCTGACCGCCACCGAGGTCGGGGCGCTGACCACCACCCAGATCGCCGCCCTGACGACCACCCAGACCGCGGCCCTGACGGCGACCCAGGTCGGCGGCCTCACCGACACCCAGCTCGCCGCGCTGAGCACGGCCCAGCTCGCCGCGCTCACCACCACCCAGGTGGCGGCGCTCTCGACGGCCGCCATCGACGGCCTCACCCGCACCCAGATCGCGGCGCTGAGCACCACCCAGGTGGCGGCCCTGACGGCGACCGAGATCGGCGCCCTCGACGTCACCCAGATCGCCGCGCTGACCACCGGCCAGATCGAGGCGCTGACGACCACGGCCGTGAAGGGGCTCACCGGCACCCAGGTCGCCGCGCTCTCGACCGCGCAGCTCGCCGTCCTCACCACGACGCAGATTTCGGCCCTCACCACGACGGCCGTCCAGGGCCTCACCGCGACCGAGATCACGGCGCTGAGCACCACCCAGCTCGGCGCCCTGACGGCGACCGAGATCGCCAACTTCACCACCACCCAGGTGGCGAGCCTCACCGAGACCCAGATCGCGGCGCTGACGACGACCCAGCTCAAGGGCCTCACCGCCACCGAGGTGGCGGCGCTGTCGACCGCCCAGCTTGCCGCGCTCTCCACCCGGCAGGTGTCGAGCCTCACGGTCACGGCGATCGCCGGCCTCACCGACAGCCAGGTCGCGTCGCTGACCACCACCCAGGTCGCCTCGCTGACCACGACCCAGATCGCCGGCCTGTCCACCACCGGCATCCGCGGCCTGACCGCCACCGAGTTCGAGGCGCTCGGCACGCGCCAGCTCGCCGCCCTGACCTCCACCCAGGTCGGCGCCCTGACCACGACGCAGCTCGCCGGCCTGACAGACACGCAGCTCGACCAGCTCACCACCACGGCGATCGGCGGCCTGACCTCGACCCAGGCGGCGGCGCTGACGACGACGCAGCTCGCCGGCCTCGACGAGACCCAGATCGCGGCGCTGTCGACCACGGCGGTCGCCGGCCTCACCACGGCCGAGCTCGCCGCGCTCGGCAGCACCCAGCTCGCGGCGCTCACCGCGACCCAGATCGGTGCGCTCGGCACCACCCAGGTGGCGAGCCTCACCACCAGCCAGATCGGCGTGCTGACCACGACGCAGCTCGCCGGCCTCACGAAGACCGAGGTCGGCGCCCTGACCACGGCCCAGCTCGCGGCGCTCGGCACCAAGCAGGTCGCGGCGCTGACCACCACGGCGGTGGCGGGCCTGACCTCGACCCAGGTGGCGAGCCTCTCGACCACCCAGATCGCGGCGCTGACCACGGCCCAGATCGCCAGCCTCTCCACCACGGCCGTGAAGGGGCTGACCGCGACCGAGATCGCCGCCTTCACGACGACGCAGCTCACCAGCCTCACCGCGACCCAGATCGGCGCGCTGACCACCACGCAGGTCGCCGACCTGACGAACGGCCAGCTCGGCACCCTGACCACGACCCAGGTCGCCGGCCTCACCGACACGGGCGTGGCGGCGCTGAGCACCACCCAGCTCGCGGCGTTGAGCACCACCCAGCTCGCCAGCCTGTCCAAGACCGGCATCGGCGGCCTCACGGCCACCCAGATCACCTCGCTGACCACCACTCAGATCGAGACGCTGACCACGACCCAGATCGGCGCGCTCTCGACCGCGGCGATCTCCAGCCTGACCGCGACCGAGCTGGCCAGCCTCACCGAGACGCAGTTCCGCAGCCTCATCCCCACCCAGGTCGCGGCCCTGACGGCGGCCCAGGTCGCCTCGCTGACGACGACGCAGATCGGCCTGCTGACCACCACCGAGATCGCCGGCCTCGCCAGCACCCAGGTCGGGGCGCTGACCGCGACCCAGATCGAGGCGCTGACCACCACCCAGCTCGCCAGCCTCTCGACCACCGGCGTCACCGGCCTCACCGCCACGCAGGTGGCCGACCTGACCGTCACCCAGCTCGCGGCGCTCACCGCCACCGAGATGGCGGCGCTCACCAGCACGGCCATCACGGGGCTCACGACCACGCAGTTCGCCGCGCTGACGACGACGCAGTTCTCCAGCATCTCGGCGACCGGCATCGCCGGCCTGACGACGACCCAGATCGCCGGCCTCACCACCACCCAGATCAATCTCCTGACCGCGACCGAGATCAGCGGCCTCACCGCGGCCCAGGTGTCGGCGCTGAGCGTCACCCAGGTCGGCGAGCTGACGGCGAGCGACATCGGCCACCTCTCGGCCGTCGCCATCACGGGCCTCACCGAGGCGCAGATCGACGCCCTGACGGTGACGCAGATCAGCGGCCTCACCTCGACCCAGATCGGCTCGCTGTCGACCACGGCGATCGGCTATCTGGACGCCACCGACATCCAGGCCATGACGGTGACGCAGCTCGCCGGCCTGGTGCGCATGCAGCTGCGCACGCTCAGCGCCGCGCAGCTCGCCGCGCTCTCGACCACCCAGATCGCCTCGCTGACCGAGACGCAGGTCGGCTCGCTCACCGTCACCGAGCTGGAGGAGCTGTCGGCCACCCAGTTCGCCGCGCTGACCGCGACCCAGGTCTCCGGCATCTCGGCGCAGGCGCTCGGCAGCCTCGACCAGACGACGATGTCGCAGCTCTCCGCCGTGCAGCTCAGCGGTCTCACCACGACCACCATGGCGCTGCTCACCGAGACGTTCTTCGACCTCCTGTCGGTCGAGCAGATCGAGGCCTTCAATGCGACGCAAATTGACGCGCTGACCACGACTCAACTAGCCAGCATGTCGGACGAGCAGCTCGCCGCCCTGAACGCCGCCCTGACCTGACGAGACGCGGCGTCACATCCGGAAACAAGCCGGAAGTCCGTCGTCCGGTGTGTTTCCGAATCGTGTCGCCGAGCGGCCTCGCGCCGCGCCCAGCCGAAGAGACCAGACATGACCGACGCCCTCGCATCGCCCGCCGCCGTTCCGCTCCCGGGCTCGGCCTTCGGGGTGATGGACCTGATCAGGGCCTCCGAGACGCTCAAGCAGAGCGGCCAGCACCGCGCCGCCGAGAGCCTCTATGCGGGCTGGATCCAGGGCAATCCGGAGGATCCGCTGCTCTATGCGGTGCTGTTCAACTATTCGGTGCTGCTGACCGAGTCCGGCGATCTCGCCCAGGCGGGCGACTGCCTGCGCCGCGCCATCGCGCTCAATCCGGAGTTCATGCCGGCCTACATCAATGTCGGCCGCATTCACGAGCGCACCGGCGCGATCGGCGACGCCGTCACCCAGTGGCTCGCCGTGACCGAGAAGCTCGCCGCGATCACCGGCACCAACATCTCCTACAAGACCACGGCGCTGAACCAGGCGGCCCGCGCGCTGGAGGCCGTCAACCAGGACGCCGCCGCCGAGGACGTGCTGCGCCAGAGTCTCGACATCGACGGCCATCAGCGCGAGGTGGCGCAGCACTATGTCGCGGCCCGGCAGCGCCAGTGCGAGTGGCCCGTGGTGGCGCCGTGGGAGCGGGTCGGCCGCGAGACGCTGGCGAGCGGCATGTCGCCGCTGTCGGCCGCCGCCTACACGGACGATCCGCTGTTCCTTCTCGGCAGCGCCTGGCACTACAACAAGACCGACGTCGGCACGCCGGCCGGCGTGATGACCGAATGGCCGCGGGCCCGCGACGCGACCGGGCCGCTGCGCATCGGCTACGTGTCGTCGGATCTGCGCGAGCACGCGGTCGGCCATCTGATGGCCGAGGTGTTCGGGCTGCACGACCGCACCGCGGTCGAGGTCTCGGCCTATTACTGCGGCGTGCCGGCGAGCGACGCCATGCACGAGCAGTTCAAGGCCTCGGCCGATCGCTTCGTCTCGATCAGCCAGATGGACGACGCCGCGGCGGCGCGCCGGATCGCCGAGGACGGCATCCAGATTCTGGTCGACGTCAACGGCTATACGCGCGACGCCCGCACCCGGCTGTTCGCGATCCGGCCGGCGCCCGTGATCGTCAACTGGCTCGGCTATCCGGGCACCATGGCGAGCCCGTATCACCACTACGTCGTCGCCGACGACTTCGTCGTTCCGCCGAGCCACGAGATCTATTACTCCGAGGCGGTGCTGCGGCTGCCCTGTTACCAGCCCAACAACCGCAAGCGCGTCGTCTCGGAGCGCGTGCCGACCCGGGCCGAGGCGGGTCTGCCCGACGACGCCACGGTGTTCTGCTCGTTCAACGGCACCCACAAGCTGACGCGCTTCACCTTCGACCGCTGGCTCTCCATCCTGGACGGCGTGCCCGGCAGCGTGCTGTGGCTGCTCAGCGGCCACGAGACCGTGCACGAGCGGCTGAAGGCCCATGCCCGCCGGCGCGGCGTCGCGCCCGAGCGGCTGGTGTTCGCCCCCAAGATGGCGAATCCCGACCACATGGCGCGCTATCCGCTCGCCGACCTGTTCCTCGACTCGACGCCCTACGGCGCCCACACCACCGCCTCCGATGCGCTGTGGATGGGCGTGCCGGTGCTCACCTATGCGGGCCGCGCCTTCGCGTCGCGGGTGTGCGGCAGCCTGGTGCGGGCCGCCGGCGTGCCGGATCTGGTCTGCACCACGGCCGAGGCGTTCGTCGCCCGCGGCATCGCGCTCGGCCGCGACCGTGCCGCCCTCGCCGCGTATCGCGAGCGCATCCGGGCCGGCCGCGACACCTGCACGCTGTTCGACACGCCGCGGCTGGTGCGCGAGCTGGAGGGGCTCTACGGGCAGATGTGGCAGGCCTTTCAGGCCGGCACGCTGCCGCGGCCCGATCTCGCGAACCTCGACGTCTGCCTCGAGCTCGGCCTCGCCGTCGACCACGAGGCGACCGAGGTGCAGACCATCGCCGACTATCACGGCTGGTGGGCCGAGCGCCTCGCCCGCCGCGACGCCGTCCGGCCGATCCCCCCGTGCGATCGCTTCGCCGCCCTGCGAGCCGGCGGCTGACGGGGGAGGGGGCCCGGGACCGGAGCCGGCGTCCCGAGCCGCGGCAGTCTGCGTCGCGGCTCGCGCCCGACACGTTGCAAATCACGACGGATTCGCGGAAGTCTCGGACGCCGTGCGCCGGCGCGATCGTGCCCCCGCACGAGCCCCGCTCGCGACTCCCGGAGACGTTCCCATGGTCCAGACGGCGACGCAGGTTCTCGACTGGCTCGGGATCGTCGTCTTCGCGCTGACGGGAGCGCTGGTCGCGTCGCGCAAGGAGATGGACGTGGTCGGCTTCGCCGTCCTCGCCACCGTCACCGGGATCGGCGGCGGAACCGTCCGCGACGTCCTGCTGGACGTGCCGGTCTTCTGGGTGCGCGAGCCCGCCTATCTGATCACCTGCGTGGTCGTCGCCCTCGTCGCGTTCTTCACCGCGCATGTGCCGCAGTCGCGCTACCGCTACCTGCTGTGGCTGGATGCCGTCGGCCTCGCGCTGTTCGCTGTCGCCGGAACCGAGAAGGCCATGGAGACCGGAGTCGGGGCCACGGTCGCCATGGCGATGGGCGTCATCACGGCGACGTTCGGCGGCATCATCCGCGACCTTCTCGGGGGCGAGGTCCCGGTGATCCTCAGTCGTGAGATCTACGCCTCCGCGGCCCTCGCGGGAGCCGCCGCCTTCGTCGCCCTGGGCGCGATTGGCGTGCCGCGCGAGGCGGCGATCGCGGCCGGCTTCGTCGTCGGCCTGCTCATCCGGGCCGCGGCGCTGCGCTACGGCTGGTCGCTGCCGCGCTACCGGTCCCGCCCCGGCCTGCCGCACGATCCACGCCGGTGAGCCGCCGGCGCCGCTGCGGCCGCGGCCGCGCCAACTGTTCGCGTATGCGAAACACGATCGCGTCGTATGTTGAACAGCTCGCCTTTCCTCGGCGTCACCCGAGCGCTATCATGGCCGAAACGTGTTTTGTTCTCGCGAACGAAACCGACGGCGGGGAGACAGCATGGGCGACGCTCTGAGAACATCGGTGGGGCGGGTCGCGTTGAAAAACCCGCTGATCGCCGGATCGGCCGAGCATCTGATCGACGCCGACGGCGTGCGCCGCGCGCTGCGCGCCGGCGTCGGCGCCGTGGTGGTGAAGTCGACCAACGAGTCGCAGGCGGCGCGGCACCAGCTCCAGTGCGCCGAGTACATGGTGCTGGACGACCGCTGGCGGCCGATCCCGTGGGACGCGAGCGCACCGCCGCACGCCTTCGTCGCCTGCCGCTCCGGCCTGTCGCCGCAGCCGTTCGAGGCGTGGCTGGAGCAGACCGCGATGCTGGACCGCGAGGCGAAGGCCTTCGACGCCTACGCGGTGGCGAGCCTGATCCTGGCCGAGCTGGAGCCGGCCGTCGCCATGGCGCGCCGGATCGAGCAGGCCGGCGTGCGGGTGCTGGAGCTGAACATCGGCACGCCCTATGCGAGCCAGGCCGCCAAGGGCGCGGTCTCGACCGAGCTCGACCCGGCGCGCATCACCACCATCGTGTCGGCCGTGCGGGCCGCCATAAAAATCCCGCTGTGGATCAAGATCACCGGCCAGAGCGAGCGGGTGCCGGAGCTGGCGGCCGCCGCCGTCGCGGCGGGCGGCGAGGCCGTGATCATGGCGGGCCGCTCGCTCGGGCTGATCCCGGACGTCGAGACCTTCGAACCGATGCTCGGGACGACGCTGGGCGTCGGAGGGCACTGGAACCTGCCGCTCACCTGCCAGTGGCTGGCGCTGTCGCGCGCGAGGCTCGGGCCCGGAACGCCGCTGATCGCCACCAACGGCGCGCAGACCGGCCTCGACATCGCCCGCATGATGCTGGCCGGCGCCTGCGCCGTGGAGATGGCCTCGGCCGTGATGCTGCGCGGCTTTCCGGTGCTGTCCGACGCGCTCGCCGAGTTCGAGGCCTATCTGGCCCGCAAGGAGGTGACGGCCCAAGGCCTGATCGGCCGCGCCGCCGACGCCCGCAAGACCTTCGCCGAGATGCCGCTGCGCCAGGACGACTGGAAGCGCTACGTCCCGCATTGACGGCGGCGAAGGTCGGCCGCGTCGCCGCGGCTGATCACATCGCCAGCGCCACCGCGCCGAGCAGCACCGCCGTCCCGCCGAACGCGACGCGATAGAGCCACAGCGCCCGAAACACGTCGGCGGCGGTCGCGTCGGCACGGCCATCGCCCATCCAGGCGGCGTCGACTTTTGTGCCGGCATAGACGCGCGGGCCGGCGAGGCGCAGGCCGAGTGCGCCCGCCATGGCGGCCTCGGGCCAGCCGGCGTTCGGCGACGTGTGCTTTCGGGCGTCGCGGCGCAGCGCCGTCCAGGCGCCGCGGGCCGAGGCGCCGGGCACGATCGCGGCGGCCGCCACCAGCATCAGCCCGGTGAGCCGCGAGGCCGGCAGGTTGACGAGGTCGTCGAGCCGCGCCGCCGCGAAGCCGAAGGCGCCGTGGCGCGCCGTCCTGTGGCCGATCATGCTGTCGGCCGTGTTGATCGCCTTGTAGGCCAGCATGCCGGGCAGGCCGCCGACCAGGAACCAGACGGCCGGCGCCGTGACGCCGTCCGAGGCGTTCTCGGCCAGGCTCTCGATGGCGGCGCGGGCGACCGCCGCCTCGTCCAGCGTCGCCGGGTCGCGGCCGACGATCTTTTGCACCTCGCGCCGCCCGCCGGCGAGGCCCTCGGCCGCGAGCGCGCCGGCGACCGCCCCGACATGCCGGTCGAGGCTGCCGCCGGCGATCAGCACGGCGGCCGCGACCACGATCAGGACCAGCCCGAGCGGCGCCGTGGCGCGGGCCGGCATCTCCAGCACGAGCCCGGCCGACACGCTCACGGCGAGCAGCACGCCCACCGTCGCGAAGCCCGCGACGCGGCGGGAAGCGTCCGGCCACTCCGCCCGGTTGAGACGGCGGTCGAGCGTCGCGATCAGCGCGCCGATCCACGACACCGGATGGCCGATCGCCCGGAACAGCGCGTCCGGATAGGCGAACGCCGCCTCCAGCGCGGCGGCCAGCACCAGAACGACGAGACGGTCCGAAACGTCCAGCATCACGCCCTCGGTCGCGCCGCGGCGCCGCGGCG
>NZ_NPEX01000084.1:20443-22339 GCF_003258865.1 Rhodoplanes roseus
GCGTCACGGCCGGCCGCGACGCGACCGTCGGCCTCCGCCATGCGGGCTTCCCCTGTCCTTGTGCCCGGAAAACCGGTGTGGTTTAAACCACCTGTCGCCGGTGCCTCTCGCCCGAGAGGTGAAACGGGAACGCGGTAAGGGCTCCTCCCGGTGACGGGACCGTCCGAAAACCGCGGCTGCCCCCGCAACTGTGAGCGGAGCTCCTCGTCCCTGTGCCACTGGCCGTCTCGGGCCGGGAAGGCGGACGAGACCTGATCCGCGAGCCAGGAGACCGGCCGGCGACGCAGCGCTCGTTCGACGGCGGGTCGACGGAGGGATCGTCTTGGACAGCATGGATGCGGCGCCGACCGCCGGTGCGGACCGGACCGCCGGTGCGGACCGGACCGCCGGTGCGGAGCGGGCCGCCGGTGCGGACCGGACCATCTCGGGCGCGACGCGGCCGGGCGCCACGCCCGTGCTCCTCCTGCTCGGCGCTCTCGTCGTCCTGCTGATGCTGCTGTCGCTCGGTCTCGGCCCGGTGCGGCTGTCGCCCGACGCGGTGGCGGCCGCGCTGTTCGGCGGCGGCACCGAGGAGAGCCGCATCATCGTGCAGGAGATCCGGCTGCCCCGGGCGATCCTCGGCGCCGCGGTCGGTGCGGTGCTCGGCCTGTCGGGCGCCGCGCTGCAGGGCCTGCTACGCAATCCGCTGGCCGCGCCGGAGCTGTTCGGCGCGCCGCAGGCCGCGGCCTTCGGGGCCGTGCTGGTGATCGCCACCGGGCTCGCCGACGTGCTCTCCTTCGCGCTGCCGGTCGCCGCGATCGTGTTCGCCTTCCTGTCGGTCTTCGCGCTCTTGGCGGTGTCGGGCCGCAATGCCGGGCTGCTGCTGCTGATCCTGGCCGGCATGGCGCTGTCGGCGCTGGCCGGCGCCGGCACGGCGCTGACCATGAATCTCGCGCCGAATCCCTTCGCGGCGCTGGAGATCTCGTTCTGGCTGCTCGGCTCGCTGGAGGATCGCAGCATGCGCCACGTGGTGCTGGCGCTGCCCTGCATCCTGGCGGGCGCCGCCATCCTGCTGTCGCAGCGCCACGCCTTCCGGGTGCTCAGCCTCGGCGAAGAGTCGGCCGCCAGCCTCGGCGTCGACGTGGCGCGGCTGCGCCTTCTGGTCATTCTCGGCGTGGCGCTCGGCGTCGGCGGCTCGGTCGCCGTGTCGGGCACCATCGGCTTCATCGGCCTGGTCGGGCCGCATCTGGCGCGGCCTCTGGTCGGCTGGGATCCCGGGCGGCTGCTGGTGCCGAGCGCGCTCGTCGGCGCCGCGCTGCTGCTCGCCGCCGACGTCGCGGTGCGGCTCCTGCCGTCCACCAACAGCGTGCGGGTGGGGGTGCTCACCGCGCTGATCGGCGTGCCGTTCTTCCTCTATCTGATCGTGCGCGAGCGTCGCGCGCTCGGCGGAGGCCTCGGATGAGCGCGCCCTGGCTGGTCGCTCGCGGACTCGGCGTCTCGATCGGCGGCCGCGCCGTGATCGACGACGTCTCGGTCGCGCTGTCACGCCAAACTCTCGTCGCGCTGGTCGGGCCGAACGGCGCCGGCAAGACGACGCTGCTGCGCGCCATGGCCGGTCTCCTGCCGTCGCGTGGCGCGCTGACGGTCGGCGGCGAGCCGGTGGCGACACTGCCGTCGCGCGAAAAAGCCAAGCGGTTCGCCTACCTGCCGCAGGGCCACGCGGTGCACTGGCCGCTGCCGGTGCGCGACGTCGTCGCGCTCGGCCGCTATCCGCACGGCGCCGTCGATCCGGCGCGGCTGTCGCGCCTCGACGCCGAGGCGGTGGAGCGCGCCATGCGGGCCGCCGACCTCGCCGAGCTGGCCGACCGTCCGGTCACCGAGCTGTCGGGCGGCGAGCGCAGCCGCGTCGCGCTCGCC
>NZ_NPEX01000849.1 GCF_003258865.1 Rhodoplanes roseus
AAGCTCCGAAAACGCCTGCGGCATCAGGCGCTCCAGGCTCGGCGGCATCTCGTTCACATCCACTTTCGGCACGAAAGGCAGAGCGACGAGCATCAAGAGCCCCATGACGAGGCCCGGGATGATCGCTGCCGTGAAGAGGTCCGAAATCGAGGTTTCGGCAATGACGCCGTAGATGACGAGACCGATCGAGGGGGGAATGACGATGGAAAGTCCCGCACCGGCACAGACGAGGCCGGCCGCAAAAGCTCTCGGATAGCCATCCTCGGC
>NZ_NPEX01000850.1 GCF_003258865.1 Rhodoplanes roseus
AGCTAGTACCCACGTGCGTCCGCCCCAACGCCCGTGTCGACATAATCAGTCGCGCGGCTTCTCGCGAAGCTCGTAGCACTCGAGAACGTCACCGATCTTGATATCGGAATAGGTAACGGTCAAACCACATTCGTAGCCTTCGCGAACCTCGGTAGCGTCTTCCTTCTCCCGCTTGAGCGAGGAGATGGTGACCGTCTCGGCAATGACCTTGCTGTCGCGGATGAGACGTGCCTTGGCGTTGCGACGGATGCTGCCCGACGTGACCAA
>NZ_NPEX01000851.1 GCF_003258865.1 Rhodoplanes roseus
ATCACGCTTTTGCTGGAGCCGCTGACGCGGGCGGAATCGAACGTCATCAACACGAGTGCCGATCTCGCCCAGATGATGGCGGAGCTTCGTTCTCCTGCGGTGAAAGCCATCCTCGACACGGCTGCGATGGCGGCTGCCGGCGAGACGATCGGCGATTATCTCGCGCGCTTCGGGCCGGATCTGGCGCATGTGCATTTCATCGACGGAGACGATGGGGGCGCCCATCTCGCCTGGGGTGACGGATCCTACCCGCTGCACGCATTCCTC
>NZ_NPEX01000852.1 GCF_003258865.1 Rhodoplanes roseus
GTGGCGCGGCTGCCGGACGGCGCCGCCGTCGCGCTCGTCCGCACCGCCGCGGCCTTTCCCGACGACTGCGCCCGCGCCGCCCTGATCGTCACGCTGCGTCCGCCGCCGCCCGGCTGCCGGGCCCAGGTGATCGATCGGGCGATGCTGGAGCGCACCGGCGCGCTGGCGCTGCGCCGCACCGCCGACGGCTTCTCGACGACGTCTGCGCGCGTCCCCGGCTACGACCGCCCGTGGGCGCCGGCACCGCCGCCGGCCGCGCCGTCGCG
>NZ_NPEX01000853.1 GCF_003258865.1 Rhodoplanes roseus
GTGTCTTCGGGCCTTCTGCTTCTTTACGGCATCGGCACGATGGCCGGCCCGCTCGTCGCCTCCGGCACGATGGAAACCTTCGGGCCGGAAGGGCTCTTCGTCACCACGGCCGTCGCCCATTTCGCCATGGCGATCTTTTCCGTCTACCGCACGACGCGCCGTGCCCCGCCGCCGCAACACGAGCGCGAGACCTTCTCCGCCGTGCCGAGCCCGCGCATGCTGACGCCGCAGACGGCGGTCTTGCAGCCAGATCCCGAAGAGCTGCC
>NZ_NPEX01000854.1 GCF_003258865.1 Rhodoplanes roseus
GTCGAAGGCAAGACGATCGCCGTGCTCGGTATCGCCTTCAAGCCGAACACCGACGACATCCGCGAGGCCCCAAGCCTGACCGCCATTCCCGCGCTCCAGGCGGCGGGAGCCACCATTCGCGCCCACGATCCCCAGGCGGCCGAGGCGGCAAAACCGCTGCTTCCGGGCGTGACCTGGTGCGCGTCGCCCTATGCCGCCGCAGAAGGGGCTGACGGCCTCGTCATCATGACGGAGTGGAACGAGTACCGCGCCCTTAATCTCGCCAC
>NZ_NPEX01000855.1 GCF_003258865.1 Rhodoplanes roseus
ATGAGCGATCTCGATCTGGAATTTCATGGCCATGACGATCTCGGCCTCGCCACCGCGAATACGTTGGCGGCGATCCGTGGTGGGGCGACCCACGCCTCCGTCTGCGTTCTCGGTATCGGCGAGCGCGCCGGCAATGCGGCGCTCGAAGAGGTGGCGACCGCTCTCGACCATATCGGCGCCCATAAGAGCGGGGTCGACCTCATGCATTTGACGAGGCTCGCCGAACTCGTGGCGGAGGCTGCGGGCCGTCCGATCCCGGAATCGAA
>NZ_NPEX01000856.1 GCF_003258865.1 Rhodoplanes roseus
CGCATGGCTTTGCGGTGCTTGGCTTCTGACGTGTCTCTCCGACAGGTGAAATGACGGCGCGGGCGCGCGGCGTTTATTGCCGGTGCACCCCGTGCGCATCCTTTTGCTCGCCTGGCAGTTGGTACGGACAACGACGAGGTGGAAGAAAAGGAGCAGCCCTTGACTAGCACCATCAACGCCATGTTGGGCGGCCTCATCGGCGGCGCGATCGTGACCGCCGTGATCGCTGCCGGCCGTCAGAGCGGACTGGCCGACATCGCTCTTCC
>NZ_NPEX01000857.1 GCF_003258865.1 Rhodoplanes roseus
GCACGGCAATGGCGATGCCGAAGAGGCCAGCAAGACCATAGGAGGCCAGAATGCCCGCGATGATGACGATCGCCGGAAGCGCCGTCGATTCCATCGAGATCGCGAGGCCCTGAATGACGTTGGTACCATGTCCGGTGACGGAGGCGTCAGCGACCGAGCGCACCGGGCGATAGTTGGTGCCGGTGTAGTACTCGGTGATCCAGATGATCAGGCCCGTCACGGCGAGACCGACGATGCCGCAGAAGAACAGGCTGCCGCCCGAGAA
>NZ_NPEX01000858.1 GCF_003258865.1 Rhodoplanes roseus
GCACGACCGGCATGCCGAAGGCGGCCAACATCAACCATTACCGCGTGCTCGCCATCTCGCTCGGCTTCAACGGCGCCATGGATATGAAGCCGCACGACCGCATCTATGTCTGCCTGCCGCTCTACCACACGACCGGCAGCGTGCTCGCCTCGGGCGCGGCGCTGACGGCGGGCGCCAGTGTCGTCATCCGCGAGAAATTCTCGGCCAGCCAGTTCTGGGACGACGTCGTCGACTACGAATGCACGATCTTCCAGTATATCGGCGA
>NZ_NPEX01000085.1:0-20115 GCF_003258865.1 Rhodoplanes roseus
GCAAGCGCGCAAATTCCGACCTCTCCCCGCGCGGCGGGGAGAGGTGAAAGCTCTGCCACTCCGCAAATCCAAACACGCCTCCGCCCGCCATGAGCCAGCGTCCCGCGTTGAACATTCCCGATGCCCCACCGAGCGACCGCGGGCCGGCGCCGATGACCCGGGCCGGCTTCCGGCACGGCATGCGTCTCGCCCTGCCGGTGATGCCCGGCATGATGGCGATCGCCTTGGCGACCGGGGCGGCCGGCGTGCGCGCCGGCCTGTCGTTCGGCGAGAACCTGGTGATGTGCATCACCATGTTCGCCTCCGCGTCCCAGCTCGTCGTGCTGGAGATCTGGCCGGATCATTTTTCGCCCGGCATCGTGCTCGGGCTGACGCTGATCGCCCTCACCGTCAATGCCCGCATGCTGCTGATCACGGCGACGCTGCGGCCCTGGATGGGCGGCATGCCGCCCTGGATCTACCCGGTGCTGCATCTCACCTCGGACCCGAGCTGGATCGTCGCGACCCGCTACCGCAACGACGGAGGCTCCGATGCCGGCGTGTTCTTCGGAGCCAGCGTGCTGCTCGCCTCGTTCTGGCTGTGCTTCACCCAGCTCGGATTCCTGCTCGGCTCGCTGGTCGCCGACCCGCGGCGCTGGGGCATCGACCTGGTGATGCCGGTGTTCTTCGGCGCCATGCTGGTGCCTTTGTGGCGCGGACGGCGCGCCGCCCTGCCCTGGGTGGTCGCCGGCGCGGTCGCGCTCGCCGTCCAGCAGCTGTTCGGCGGGCTTCTGTACATCGTCGCCGGCGCCGTGGCCGGGGCCGTCACGGGAGGCCTGATGGATGACCGCCGTGACTGATCTCGGCCCCTGGGTGACCATCGCCGCGATGGCGCTCGTCACCTATGCGATGCGGGCCGGCGGCTTCTGGATCATGGGCCGCGTGCCGCTGACCGCGCGGGTGCAGCGCATGCTGGCGGCGCTGCCCGGCTCCATCGTCGCCGCCACCGTGCTGCCGATCGTGGCCAACGGCGGCGTCGTCACGGCGCTCGCGGTCGGCGCCGGTGCCACCGTGATGATGACGGCCCGCAACGACTTCCTCGCCGTCGCGGCCGGCATGGCGGTCGCCGCCGTCGCACGCGCCGCCGGGCTGGAGTAGCATCCGGACGCGTCGCCTCGCGGCGAGAAGTCGAGCCGGAACCCAGCAGCCCCGAGCCGAGGCGACCCCCGTATGCCGACCGAGAACGAGCAAGGCGGCGTGATGCGCCGCCGCAGCGCCGAGCACGAGCGCGTCACCTATGTCGAGCTGTTCTTCGACCTGGTCTTCGTGTTCGCCGTCACCCAGCTTTCCCATCTCCTGCTCGAGCATCCGACGCCGCTCGGCGTGCTGCAGACCGCCATGCTGCTGTCGGCCGTCTGGTGGGTGTGGATCGACACATCCTGGGTGACCAACTGGCTGGACCCGCAGACCGCGCCGGTGCGCATGATGCTGTTCGGGCTGATGCTGGCCGGCCTCGTGCTGTCCACCTCGATCCCGACGGCGTTCGAAGCCCGGGCGCTGCCCTTCGCGCTCGCCTATGTGGGCATGCAGCTCGGCCGCTCGGTCTTCGTGCTGTGTGCGGTGCGCCCGCACAGCCCCGGCGCCTACCTCAACTTCAAGCGCATCACCGCCTGGGCAGCGCTCAGCGCGCCCTTGTGGATCGCCGGCGGCCTGGCCGACGAGGAGGCGCGATATCTGTTTTGGGGCGCAGGCCTCGCCTTGGATTTCGCCGCCCCGGCGACCGGCTTCTGGACGCCCTGGATCGGCGGCTCGTCGACGACCGAATGGGACGTCGAGGGTCATCATCTGGCGGAGCGTTGCGCCCTGTTCACCATCATCGCGCTCGGCGAGTCGATCCTGGTGACCGGCGTGACCTTCGCCCGCATGGAATGGAGCGCGCTCACCATCACGGCCGCCGGCACGGCCTTCGTCGGCAGCATCGCGATGTGGTGGATCTATTTCAACGTCGGCGCCGAGAAGGGCACCGAGCGCATCGCCGCGTCCGACGATCCCGGGCGGCTGGCGCGCCTCGCCTACACCTATGTTCATCTGTTGCCGATCGCCGGCATCATCGTCGCCGCGGTCGCCGACGAGCTGATCCTGGCGCATCCGTCCGGCCACACCGACCTGAAGACGGCGCTCGCCGTGCTGGTCGGCAATGCGCTGTTCCTGGCCGGCAACCTGATCTTCAAGCGCATCCTGTTCGCGCGCCCCGCCCTGTCCCACATGATCGGGCTGGGCCTGACGGCGCTCCTCGCGCCGGCGGCAGCGTGGCTCTCGCCGCTGGCGCTCGCCATGGCCGGCAATGCCGTGCTGATCCTGGTCGCGGCGTGGGAGACCTGGTCGCTGCACGGCGTGACCGAGGAGGAGGTGGAGATCTGATCCGGCGAACCGATCGAGCCGACTCCGTAGCAGCCACGGCGCCCGCGCAAAAACGAAGGCCGGGGCGAGCCCCGGCCTTCGCAGCTATCACGATGCAAGCCTCGCGGGATCAGCCCGCCAGGCCGTGATCCTTCAGCGCCGCGTCGATCTCGTCCAGGGCGGACGGGTCGTCGATGGTCGCCGGCATGGTCCACGGGTCGTGGTCGGCGATCTTCTTCATGGTGCCGCGGAGGATCTTGCCGGAGCGCGTCTTCGGCAGGCGGTTGACGCAGATGGCGATCTTGAAGGCCGCCACCGGGCCGATCTTGTCACGCACCAGCTTGACGATCTCGGCCTCGATGTCGCTCGGCTTCTTGTCGACGCCGGACTTGAGCACGACGAAGCCGCACGGCACCTCGCCCTTGAGCTCGTCCTTGATGCCGATGACGGCGCATTCGGCGACATTGGGATGCGAGGCCAGCACCTCCTCCATCCCGCCGGTCGAGAGGCGATGGCCCGCGACGTTGATGATGTCGTCGGTGCGACCCATGATGTAGAGGTAGCCGTCCTCGTCCTTGAAGCCGGCGTCCGCGGTCTTGTAGTAGCCCGGATACTCGGTGAGGTAGCTCTCCTTGAAGCGGTCGTCCTGCTGCCAAAGCGTCGGCAGGCAGGAGGGCGGCAGCGGCAGCTTGACGACAATCGAGCCCATCTTGTTGGCGGGCAGCTCGTGGCAGCCCTCGTCGACGATGCGCACGTCGTAGCCCGGCATGGCGACGGTCGGCGAGCCGGGTTTCACGGGCAGGCGGCCGAGACCGATCGGGTTGCCGGCGATCGCCCAAGCCGTCTCGGTCTGCCACCAGTGATCGATCACCGGCAGGCCGAGGATGCGCTCGGCCCACATCACCGTGTCGGGATCGGCGCGCTCGCCGGCCAGGAACAGCGCCCGCAGCATCGACAGGTCGTACTGGGCGAGCAGCTTGGCGTCCGGGTCCTCCTTCTTGATCGCCCGGAAGGCGGTCGGCGCCGTGAACATGGTCACGCATTTGTGCTCGGCGATGACGCGCCAGAACGCGCCGGCGTCCGGCGTGCCGATCGGTTTGCCCTCGTACAGGATGGTGGTGCAGCCGTGCAGCAACGGCGCGTAGACGATGTAGCTGTGCCCGACCACCCAGCCGACGTCGGAGGCAGCCCAGTACACCTCGCCCGGGTCGACCCCGTAGAGGTTCTTCATGGTCCATTTCAGCGCGACCATGTGGCCGCCATTGTCGCGCACCACGCCCTTCGGCTTGCCGGTCGTGCCCGAAGTGTAGAGGATGTAGAGCGGATCGGTCGCGGCGACCTGCACGCATTCGGCGACTCGTCCCGACTTCAGCGCGGTGGCGCGCAGCGTCTCCCAGTCGTGGTCGCGGCCCGGGATCAGCTCGGCCTGCGCCTGCGGCCGCTGCAGCACCAGGCACGCCGACGGCTTCTCGGACGCGAACGTGATGGCGGCGTCGAGCAGCGGCTTGTAGGCGATGACGCGGTTGCCCTCGACGCCGCAGCTCGCGGTGAGGATCACCTTCGGCTTGGCGTCGTCGATGCGGGTGGCGAGCTCCTTGGCCGCGAAGCCGCCGAACACCACCGAGTGGATCGCGCCGATGCGGGCGCAGGCCAGCATGCCGATCAGCGCCTCGGGCACCATCGGCATGTACAGGATCACGCGGTCGCCCTTGCCGACGCCGAAGTCGCGCAGGATCGCGGCGAGCGTGCGCACCTCCTGCAGCAGGTCGCCATAGGTGAGGGTGCGCTTGGTGCCGGTGACGGGCGAGTCGTAGATCACGGCCGGCTGCGTCGCGCGGCCGCTCAGGACGTGCCGGTCGACGGCGTTGTAGCAGGTGTTGCAGACGCCACCGACGAACCAGCGGCCGTACGCCCCGGCGTCCGGGTCGAACACGGCCTTCGGCTTCTCGTACCAGTCGATCGCCTCGGCGGCCTCGCCCCAGAAGGCGAGCGGGTCCTTCTGCCAGCCGGCATAGACCTCGTGATAACGGCTGGTGCCGGCGGCCCCTTGCCGGGCGGAGTCCAGATGCAATGCGGATGCGGAATTCGTCACGTCGCTTCCTCCTGATCGGCATGCCCGCGGGTCCCTCGCGTGAGCGAGGGGTCCGGACGCGGCTGCCATTTTCTGTCCCGGGGGCTTTTGGGGGCGATTGTGCCGTACTCGCGCTGGTTTGCAAGAGCGCCGCGCTTAGTCTTTGGTCGCCGCCGGTCCCGCCGCGGTCGGCGGGCGCGTCCGCCGCCCCAGGGCTAATCCGTGCTGGCGTCGCGGGGGCGGATCGGCTTTGATGCGGCCCCGCGCCCCTGTACCTCTCGCCAACTGTCGACCGTGGACATCATCCAAGATCCCGTCTTCTATCTCGTCGCCCTTCCGGCCGTGATGGCGATCGGGCTTTCCAAGGGCGGCTTCGCCGGCGTCGGCACCATGGCGACCCCGCTGCTGGCGCTTTACGCGCCGCCGCTGCAGGCCGCCGCCATCCTGCTGCCGATCGTGATCATCCAGGATCTGATCTCGATCTGGGCCTATCGGCGCGACTGGGATCCGTGGAACCTGAAGATCCTGCTGCCCGGCGCGGCGCTCGGCGTCGGGCTCGCCTGGGCGATCGCGGCCCATGTCTCCGACGACGCGATCCGCATCGCGGTCGGCTTTATCGGGCTCGCCTTCGTGCTGAACGTCTGGTTCGGCCGCCCGCCGGCGACGCTGAAGCGGCCGAACCCGATCGCCGGCGTGTTCTGGGGCGGACTGTCGGGCTTCACCTCGACCCTGTCGCAGGGGGGCGGGCCGCCCTTCCAGGTGTTCGTGCTGCCCCAGAAGCTGCCCAAGCTGCGCCTGGTCGGCACCACCACGATCTTCTTCGCCGTGGTCAATGCGCTCAAGGTGCTGCCCTACTTCGCGCTCGGGCAGTTCACCGGCGAGGCGCTCGGCACCTCGACGCTGCTGCTGCCGCTCGCCGTCGCCACCAACTTCCTCGGCATCTGGCTGGTGCGCCGCACGCCGACCGAGCTGTTCTACAAGATCAGCTACGTCCTGATATTCCTGATCTCGATCGCGCTCCTGTGGCAGGGGCTGTCGCCTTATCTTCCAGGGCGGGGCTGATCCGAAAGGACGAGCGGCGGGACGCCGCACGCTGCTGGACGCGGCTCGCGGCTTCGCTAACCTGGGATCGATTGTCCAGGGAGTGATTTCAGATGAGCCGAACGGCCTACGACACCGATCTCGACCGCAACCCCGCCAACCACCAGCCGCTGACCCCGCTCGTCTTTCTGGAGCGGGCCGCCCGGGTTCATCCCGATCACCTCGCCGTGGTGCACGGGCCGCTGCGCCGGACCTATCGTGATTTCCACACCCGGACAAAAAAGCTCGCCTCGGCCCTGGCGAAGCGGGGCATCGGCCCGGGCGACACCGTCTCGGTGATGCTGGCCAACACGCCGGCCATGCTCGAATGCCACTACGGCGTGCCGATGACGGGCGCGGTGCTCAACACGCTCAACACCCGGCTCGACGCCGCCATCATCGCCTTCTCGCTCGATCACGCCGACGCCAAGGTCGTGATCACGGACCGCGAGTTCTCGCGCGTGATGAAGCCGGCGCTCGCGGCCGCCAAGGTGAAGCCGCTGGTCGTCGACTACGACGACCCGGAATTTTCAGGGCCGGGCGAGCCGCTCGGCGGCCTCGACTACGAGGCCTTCGTGGCCGGCGGCGACGAGGACTTTTCGCGACAGGGGCCGGGCGACGAGTGGGACGCGATCTCGCTCAACTACACCTCGGGCACCACGGGCAATCCCAAGGGCGTCGTCTATCACCACCGCGGCGCCGCGCTCTTGGCGATGGGCAATGTCGTCACCTGCGGCATGACCAAGCACCCGGTCTATCTGTGGACCCTGCCGATGTTCCACTGCAACGGCTGGTGCTTCCCGTGGTCGATCTCGGTGGCGGTCGGCACCCATGTGTGCCTGCGCCAGGTGCGGGCCAGTCTCATGTACGAGCTGATGGCGCAGCACGGCGTCACCCATCTGTGCGGCGCGCCCATCGTGATGTCGACGCTGCTCAACGCCGCCGAGCACGAGCGCCGGCCGCTCGCCGGCCCGGTGCAGTTCTTCACGGCGGCCGCCCCGCCGCCCGAATCCGTGCTGGTCGCCATGAAGGAGGCCGGCTTCGAGGTGACGCATCTCTACGGGCTCACCGAGACCTACGGTCCCGCCGTGATCAACGACTGGCACCGCGACTGGGACGACCTGCCGGTCGCGCAGTGGGGCACCAAGAAGGCGCGCCAGGGCGTGCCCTACATCCCGCTCGACGGCCTGACCGTGAAGGATCCGGCCACCATGGAGGACGTGCCGGCCGACGGTGAGACCCTCGGCGAGGTGATGTTCCGCGGCAATGTGGTGATGAAGGGCTATCTCAAGAACAAGAAGGCCACCGACGAGGCGTTCGCGGGAGGGTGGTTTCATTCCGGCGATCTCGGCGTGATGCATCCGGACGGCTATGTGCAGCTCAAGGACCGGGCCAAGGACATCATCATCTCGGGCGGCGAGAACATCTCGTCGATCGAGGTCGAGGATGCGCTCTACAAGCACCCGGCCGTGGCGGCCGTCGCGGTCGTCGCCAAGCCCGACGAAAAATGGGGCGAGACGCCCTGCGCCTTCGTCGAGCTGCGCGAGGGCCGGAGCGCCAGCCAGGACGAGCTGATGCAGTGGTGCCGCGAGCGCCTCGCCCACTTCAAATGTCCGCGCCACATCCTGTTCGCCGAGATCCCGAAGACCTCGACCGGCAAGATCCAGAAATACAAGCTGCGCGAGATGGCCAGGGAGGCGTGAGGCCCCCGGGCGGCCATGGTTCGAGACGCGGCCTGCGGCCGCTCCTCACCATGAGGCCGCGAGAGTCGGTGCGTCCGCGTCCCGTCGCCTCAATCGCCCTTCAGCCCCAGCCGGCGCACCAGGGCGCTCCACTTCGTCTCCTCGCGGTCGATGTCGGCCGCGTACTCCTCCGGCGTGCTGGTGAGCGGGGCGCCGCCTTCGGCGCGGATGCGCTTGCCGACCTCCTCGGACCTCACCAGCTCCTGGAGGGCGGTGTTGATGCGGGCCACGACGGCGGGCGGCGTGCCGGCCGGCGCCAGCAGACCGTAATGCAGGACCGACTCGAAGCCGGGCAGGCCGGACTCGTCGGCGGTCGGCACCTCGGGCAGCAGCGGGAAGCGCTCGCGGCTCATCACGGCGACGACGCGCAGTGTCTTGGCTTCGATGTTGCCGAGCGCCGGCGCCAGGATGCCGAACGCCACCTGGACGTGGCCGCCGACCAGGTCGTTCATCATCGGCCCCGTCCCCTTGTAGGGGACCAGCGTCACGTCGACCCCGGCGCTGGCCTTGAACAGCTCGGCCGTCATGTAGCCGCCGGTGCCGACCGCCGAGGTACCGATGCTGATCTTGCCGGGCGCCGCCTTGGCGGCCGCGATCACGTCGGCGATGGTCTTGCCCGGGAAGGACGGGTGGGCGAGCAGCACCACCGGCATGGTCGCCATGAGACCGATCGGGGCGAAGTCCTTGCGCGGGTTGTAGCCGGCGGTGGCGAACAGGCTGGGATTGACCGAGATCGTCCCGGTGTGGCCGAGCAGCAGCGTGTAGCCGTCGGGCGCCGCGCGGGCGACGGCCCGCGTCCCGATATTGCCGCCGCCGCCGCCGCGATTGTCGACGACCACCTGCTGGCCGAGCGCCGCCGACAGCTTGTCGGCGACGATGCGGGCCATCGCGTCGTTGCCGCCGCCGGCCGGAAACGGAACGATCAGGGTGACGGGGCGGGTCGGCCAGGCCGGACCGGAGGGCTGTCCGGCCGATGCTCCGCCGGGCTGATTCGCGGGCTGGGCCGCGGCGGCTCCGGGCAGCAGCAGGGCGGCGAGCGCCAGAGCCCGGCGCCGCGACATCTCAGCGCTCATGACGCTTCTCCGTGTTGGTTCCTCGCCGGGGCAGCCAAGCAGGCCGACGGCAGGCCCGCAAGCGTCGCGGCTGGCATCGGAGCCCCGTCTTCACATCGGCGGCAAGATTATCGGCGGGCTCGTCTGCCCGGCCGGTGGAAACCTTTGAAGGTCCAAAAAACAGAACCGCCGGCCTCGTTCCTGAGAGCCGGCGGATCTACCAAACAAAATACGGTGAATTGTTCCGGAACGTCCTCAGTGGATGCTGCTGCTCTGGTGCCGAATCCGGACGATGGCATCCTTGAGCTGCAGTTTACGGCGCTTCAACTCGGCGAGCTGGAGATCATCGGTCGACGGATGCTGGAGGGCCTCCGAAATTTCTGCCTCCAACATCCGGTGACGTTGCTCGAGTTCAGCAAGCGAGACTGTGGCCATGTGGCGATTCTCCTCATGTCAGATTTCTGCCTGACGTGACCAGTCTGCCACGATGACAGTTTGGAGTCGACGGGGATCCGTTGTGCGGCGCACGCCAAGGTTTCGCGGAGGTTGCCGGCCGGACCTTGAGAAACTTGAAAAAATGCCGGTGCCGCGCGATACAATGCGGCGAGAGGCCGCGAGTGTTTCGACCCGGGCATGCCAGGACCGCGGCCGGTGGAGCGGTCCTGTGACGAGAACGGTCCTGTGACCAGAGGTCCGGTGGCGAACGCGGTCCGATGAACGAGAACGAAGCCGACTTCAAGGGACAGCTGGCGCGCCTGCGCCAGGAGCACCGCGACCTCGACGTCGCCATTGCGGTCCTGCAGGACACGCCCGGCTCCGACATTCTTCAGGTCCAGCGCCTGAAGAAGCGGAAGCTCTGGCTGAAGGACCGGATTTCCTTCCTGGAAGACCAGATCACGCCCGACATCATCGCCTGAGCGGCGCCGGCTCGCGGATCGCGGGTCGCGGATTGCAGGTCTAGGCGGACACCCCGTCGCCCGGCCCGCCGGCCCGGCGTCGGTCGCGCTTGCGCAGATACATGGCGGCGTCGGCCCGGGCCAGGGTCGCCGCCGTGGCGCTCGGATCGTCCAGCGCCGCCGTCCCGGCCGAGGCACCGACCCTGATGATGCCGTCGTCCCAGGGCACCGGGGTCGACCCGATATTGGTCTCCAGCAACGTGGCCTTGATGGTCGCGTCCGCGTCGCTGAGGTTCCACAGCAGCACGGCGAACTCGTCGCCGCCGAGCCGGGCCACCACGTCCGAGGTCCGCACATGTCCGCGCAGCACGGTTCCGACCGTCCGCAGCACGGCGTCGCCGGCGGCATGGCCGAAGGTGTCGTTGATCGGCTTGAGTCCGTCGAGGTCGAGATAGACCAGCACCAGCCGGCCGCCGTAGCGCTGGGCATGGGCTGCGGCGCGGGCGAGCTCACGCTCGAAGCCGCGCCGGTTCAGAAGGCCGGTGAGGGGGTCGTGCTCGGCATGCGCCTCGAGCTCGGCGACCCGATCCCGCGTGGCGGCGAGCTCGGCCCGTAACGTCTCCACCTCGCGGGCGAGCCGCTGGGCGATGTCGGCCTCCAGACGGTCGATCTCGCCGGCGAGCTGCCCCGGGGCGGAGCGTGCCTGGGCCGCCGGGCCGGCTGCCTCGGCACTCGGCGCGGCTTCCGCCGGGCGGGCCGCCGTGCGGCCGCGTGCGCCGGTCCGTTCCGTCTGCCGTTTCGCCGATTTGGTCCGCATTGCGGTCGCCGCCCCGTGACGTCCTGGTGTACGTGATTCGCCATTCCGGCCGAAGCCTTCATACCGGCGTACGAATCGGCTGGCGCTCGCTTGCCAGCGGGACGGCCCACCCTATAAAACCGCGCGTCCGGACCGCGCCTGGCGGTCCCCTGCGTCCGAGAGAGTCATGAGCGCGACCCCGGTGGCCATCATCATGGGCAGCCAGTCCGACTGGGGCACCATGCGGCACGCCGCCGAGACGCTCGCCGCCCTCGGGGTCGGCCATGTGACGCGGATCGTCTCGGCCCATCGCACCCCGGACAGGCTGGTCGCTTTCGCCAAAGGGGCCAAGGCGGCCGGCTTCAAGGTGATCGTCGCGGGAGCCGGCGGCGCCGCCCATCTGCCCGGCATGACGGCGGCGATGACCAGCCTGCCGGTGCTCGGCGTGCCGGTGGAATCCAAGGCCCTGTCGGGCGTCGATTCGCTCTACTCCATCGTCCAGATGCCGCCCGGCGTGCCGGTCGGCACGCTCGCGATCGGCCGCGCCGGCGCCGTCAATGCGGCGCTGCTGGCGGCCGCCATCCTGGCGCTCGAGGATCAGGCCCTGGCCGAACGGCTCGACGACTGGCGCCGCCGGCAGACCGAGGCGGTCGCCGCCGAGCCGTCCGAGGAGGCCGCCCCGTGATCGTCGCGCCGCGTCCGCTGGGAGCGGACGCCACCATTGGCATCCTGGGCGGGGGCCAGCTCGGCCGCATGCTGGCGCTCGCCGCCGCCCGGCTCGGCTTCAAGTGCCACGTCCTGTGCCCGGACCCGCAGTCCTGCGCCTTCGACGTGGTGCGCCGCGTCACCGAGGCCGACTACACCGACAAGGAGGCGCTCGATCGTTTCGCCAACGACGTCGACGTCGTCACCTACGAGTTCGAGAACGTCCCGGCCGAGACCGCGACCTTCCTGTCGGCGCGCCGGCCGGTGCTGCCGGACCCGAAGATCCTCGCCACCACCCAGGACCGGCTGCTCGAAAAGACCTTCGTGACGTCGCTCGGCATCGCGGTGGCGCCGTTCGCCGCGGTCGACGATCTCGCCGGTCTCGAGGCCGCGCTGGCGAGCGTCGGCCGTCCGGCCGTGCTGAAGACGCGGCGGTTCGGCTACGACGGCAAGGGCCAGGTGACGATCCGGGCCGGCGACGACCCGGCGGTGGCCTGGGCCGAGATCGGCGAGCAGCCGGCCATCCTCGAAGCCTTCGTGCCGTTCGAGCGCGAGGTCTCCGTCGTGGTCGCCCGCGGTCTCGACGGCACGGTGCAGAGCTTCGACCTGTGCGAGAACGAGCACCGCGACCACATCCTCAAGGTGACGCGGGTTCCGGCGGCCGTGCCGGCCGCGATCGCCGACACGGCGCGAGCGATCGCCGGGCGGATCGCCGAGGCGTTCGGCTATGTCGGCGTCATGGCGGTGGAGATGTTCTGGGTCGCCGAGGGCGGCGGCCGGGTGCTGGTCAACGAGATCGCCCCGCGCGTCCACAATTCCGGCCACTGGACCCAGGACGGCTGCACGGTGTCGCAGTTCGAGCAGCACATCCGCGCGGTCGCCGGCTGGCCGCTCGCCGTGCCGGTCCGCCACGGACGGGCCGAGATGCTCAACCTGATCGGCGCCGAGGTGCACGACCACAAGGCCTGGCTGTCGGTGCCGGGCGCCTCGGTCCACCTCTACGGCAAGCCCGTCGTCCGCCCAGGCCGCAAGATGGGCCACGTCAACCGCGTGTTTCGCGACTGAGGTATTGGTCTTGGGGAGGCCCGGCAGCCCCCGCCTGAATCGTGGCCTTGTCGCGACGCATGATGGACTTTCGTCGCGGCTTCTGCTAAACGCGCGCCCACCTAGGGAGCCCGCGCGATCGTTCGACCGCTGGCGGACCGCCCGCCAGATCAACCGAAAAGCCTCGAGAGGACGCTTCGTGCAGGTACTCGTTCGTGACAACAACGTCGATCAGGCCCTCAAGGCGCTGAAAAAGAAGATGCAGCGAGAGGGCATCTTCCGCGAGATGAAGCTGCGCGGCCACTACGAGAAGCCCTCCGAGCGCAAGGCGCGGGAGAAGGCGGAGGCCATCCGGCGCGCCCGCAAGCTCGCCCGCAAGCGCGCCCAGCGCGAAGGCCTGATCCCCGGCAAGCCGAAGCCCGCCCTGCGGGCCGGCGGTCCGGGCGGGGCCCGCGGCCCGGGTGCCGGTGGCGCCGGCGGCGGCTTCCGCAGCAGCGCCCCGCGCTGATCCGGTCCGGACGGGCGGTAGCTCCGTCCCGTCCGAAATCGCCGACCGAGGCGGCATCGCCGCAAGATTGCCGCCTTTGTCCGTGACCCAGGGCCTGCCGCGCTCGCGCGGCGGTGTCACAGGGCGTCACGAGGAAGACCGATGAAACCGCGGTGCGAACGTCTCGGCTGGTCCGGCCCGAGCTGCGCTGCTGGTCCGGCCCTCCGCCTGCCGATCGGCAAAGCATCCCGCATGCGCGGTCTCGCGGCCCTGTTGGCCGGGGGACTGATGCTGAGCGGCTGCTCGACCATCATGAACATGCCGACCACGATGGTCGACGACTCGGCCTCGGCGGCCTCGCCGGCCAACCTGTCGTCGCTGACCGCGGTGCTGGCCAAGAACCCCAACGATCCGCAGGCCTACAACATGCGCGGCTCGGTGCTGGGCCAGGCCGGGCGCTACCAGGATGCGCTCGCGGATTTCGACAAGGCCATCCAGCTCGATCCCAATTACGCCCAGGCCTACGCCAATCGCGGCCTCGCCTTCCGGCAGACCGGCAAGCTCGACCAGGCGCTCGCCGACTACGACCGCGCGCTGCAGATCGACCCGGCCTATGCGGTGGCGTTCGTCGGCCGCGGCATGGTCCACCGCGACAAGGGCGAGCTCCTGCAGGCCCTGCAGGACTTCAACAAGGCCGTCCAGATCCGGCCCGACAACGCCCAGGCCTACTACAATCGCGGGCTCCTCTATCAGAGCCAGCGCCAGTACCAGTTCGCCATCGACGACTTCTCGACCTCCATCGGCCTGTCGCAGCAGCAGGCCGAGCCGTTCGTCGCCCGCGGCCTGACCTATATGGCGGTCGGCGACCTCAAGGCGGCGGCCGGCGATCTCGACGACGCGGTCCAGCTCGAGCCCGAGAACGCTCAGGCCTGGGCCAGCCGCGGCCTCGCCTACGAGCGGATGAACGACAAGGAGAAGGCAGCCGGCTCCTACGCCCGCGCGATGGGCATCCGGCCCGGCTACCAGTCCGCCATGGACGGCTTCAGGCGCGTCGGCGGCGAGGCCGGAAAGACCTACACGACGTTCAACTGATCCTCACTCGGCCTGATCGGGCGCGCCGGCGAGAAAGTCCCGCACCGCGTCGCGGGCGCCGAAGTCGTCGAGATCCTCGTGGGCGCCTCCGGGGAAGCGCACGAAACGCTTCGGCGCGTGCAGCAGGGCGTAGAGCTGCTCGCCGAAGGCGATCGGGATGACGGTGTCGGCGGTGCCGTGCAGGATCAGGGTCGGCGCCGCCACGGCCGCCGCCCGCTGGTCCGAGCGGTACTGGTCCTTCATCAGCATCCCGATCGGGACGAACGGGTAGGCGAGGCGGGCGACGTCGGCCGTCGACGTGTAGGGCGCCATCAGGATCACCCGGGCGACGGGTCGGCTCGCGGCGAGCGCGACGGCGACGCCGGTGCCGAGCGATTCGCCGTACACGACGATGCGGCCCGCCCCGTATCGCGCCGTGAGAAACGCGTACGCCGCGTCGGCGTCGGCCAGCAGGCCGGTCTCGGTCGGGCTTCCGGTCGAGCCGCCGAAGCCGCGATACGACACCGCCAACAGCCCGAAGCCGTCACGCGCCAGCGCCGCGAAGCGCCGGGCGCGGTGGCGCAGAGCGCCGCCGTTTCCATGCAGGTAGAGGATCACGGGCCGGCTCTCGCGCGGGGCGATGTGCCAGGCAAGGAGGCGCTCGCCGTCCGCCGTGACGAACTCGATCTCCTCGGCCTCCGGCAGCCCGGCCGCCGCCGGCGCGGTGCGCCGCGTCTCCGGCAGGTACATCAGCGAGCGTTGCGCGACATACAGCGCCAGCACCACGCCGGCATAGACGACAGCGGCGGCGATCGCGAGCCGCACCACCACGGTCATTCAAGCACCGCCCGCGTCCCCCGACCGTGTCAGCCGGTCCGCGGCCGGCTCTTGCGCGCCTTGCCGGCCGGCGTGCCGGGCGGGGGCGTGATGCCCCACGAGAACGGGTTCTCGTAGCAGAAGCCGCCATTGCCGCTGATCGCCTGCTGGCACTGCCAAAGATTGGCGAAGTAGCAGTTGTTGCCGCCACCCCAGGCGCCGCCGTACTGCGCGCACCAGGGATAGATCGGGCCGACCGAGGACGGGACCTGGGCGTGGCTCGCCGGCACGCCGACGACAAGCATGGCCGCGGCCAATGCCGCCGTCACGAGATGCGCGCGCATCGCGACCTCCTTCTGAGTTTCGCTTCGAGATTCGACGTGCGCACGGTAGCACGCTGCCCGCCCGGTCGGCAGTCACGGTGTTCACGAGCGCGTGCGGCGGGGCCACGCGTTCGCCGGCGTTTGCCGCGGCGGCGAAGACGCCGGCCGGCTCAGTACGGGCGGTAGTCCTGGCGCGAGCGCCGGCGGTCCTGCCGCTGCTCCGACCCGTAAGCCGAGAACGGGTTCCGGTAGCACCAGCCGCCGTTGCCGCTGATCGCCTGCTGGCACTGCCAGAGATTGGCGAAGTAGCAGTTGGTGGCGCCGGAGCGGCCGCCGTACTGGGCGCACCACGGATAGATGGGGCCGGTCTGGGCCGCGGCCGGCGCGGTGTCGATGGCGAGCACGGCTCCGAGAGCCGCGAGCGCGAGCAGGGAGGAGCGCATCGGAAACTCCATGGATCGTTTCGCGCGCGGACGATCTGCCCGCCGCGGTTGTGTCTCTACAAAACCGCGGCGGACCGTTTTGTTCAGATGGGTCGCGGCGGCGCCCCCTGGCGCGTCGCTCACTCCCGGTTGGGCGTGAAGCCGCAAGCCATGCCGGCGATGATCATGCGCTGGATGTTGGAGGTGCCCTCGACGATCTGCAGCGACTTCGCGTCCCGATAGAATCGCTCGGCCGGGTACTCGGTGGAGAAGCCGTAGGACCCGAAGATCTTCATGCACTCGTTGGCCGCGTGCACGGCCGCCTCCGAGGCGAACAGCTTGGCGACCGAGGTCTCGTACTGGCTCGGCTTGCCCTGGTCCTTCAGCCAAGCGGCGCGATACACCAGAAGCTGCGCGGCCTGGTGCTCCGCGACCATGTCGGCGATCTGGGCCTGCACCATCTGGTGCTGCGAGATCGGCTTGCCGAACTGGGTGCGGCCGTTGGCGTAGTCCACCGCCAGATCGAGGCAGCCGCCGGCGACGCCGAGCGCGCCCGCCGCGCAGCCGAGCCGCGTCTGGTTGAGCTGCCACATGCAGATCCGGAAGCCGTCGCCCGGCTGTCCGAGCACGTTCTCCTTCGGCACCTTCATGCCGTCGAACACGAACTCGCCGGTCGGCGCGCAGTGCAGCCCGAGCTTGGTCTCGATCGGCCGCGCCGTCACGCCCGCCCAGGCTTTCGGCTCGATGATGAAGGCCGTCATTCCCTTGTTGCCGGCGGAGCGGTCCGTGTAGGCGTAGAGCAGTCCGGCGTGCCCGACATGCGCCTGCGAGATCCACATCTTGGTGCCGTGCACCTCGTAATGGTCGCCCTTGTCGATCGCATGCGTCTTCATCGAGGCGACGTCGGAGCCGGTGTTCGGCTCGGTCATGGCGAAGAAGCCGAGCTGCGTGCCGGCGACCCAGCCGGGCACGTATCTGCTTCTCTGCTCCGCCGTGCCGAATTTCGTGACGGTGAGCGCGGGCCCGAGATTCTGCATGTTGAAGGGCAGCCGCCACGAGGCGGAGATCGTGGCGATCTGCTCGGCCATCAGCACGGATTCGAGAAAGCCGAGGCCGGTGCCGCCGAGATCCTCGGGCAGGGCGCAGCCGAAGAAGCCGAGCTCGCCCATCCTGGCGACGCGCTCGGGCTTGAACGCGTGAGCCTTCTCCTCCTCGGCGAGGGTCGGTGCGATGTCCTCCAGCGCGAAGCGCCGCGCCGTCTCCTGGACCATGCGTTGCTCGTCGTTCAGATCGAAATGCATCGGAATCCCGCGTTCGGCTCGTGGATCTGGATGGCGGCCGCCTCAGTCGATCAGCAGCAGCAGGTCGCCGCTGGCGACGGCCGCCTTCTCCCGCACCCGCACCGCGACGACGGTGCCGGCGCATGGCGCATAGACCAGATGCTCGGTTCCGGCGGACGCCAGCACGGCGAGCTCGTCGTCGGCCTCGACGGTCGCGCCCGGCTCGACCAGCACGGACTGCACGGTCCCGGCCAGCGGCGCGCGTATCTCTTCGGCCATCGGCTCACCCCTCGACTGCCCCAGCCGCGGGCGAAAAGCCCGGGCCGCAGCCCGCGCAGTCAATCACCGCCGGGCCGCCGAGGGCAACCCGTCCGAAGGGAGCAGTGGTGACGGCAGGACGATCGTGGCCGCGTGCGGCCCGCGTCAGTGCTTCAGCTCGGAGATCGGGTCGCCGGGTTCCCAGCCGAGGGCGAAGCGGCCTTCCTCGGTCATGCGCTCGGGACTCCAGGGCGGGTCCCACAACAGACGCACCCGGATGCTGCGCGTCTCGGCGAACTGCTTGCGCAGGGCGGTCTTGGCGGCCTGCGCCATCGCCTCGCCGAACGGGCAGGTCGGCGCCGTGGTGGTCATGTCGACCACGATGCCGTCGGCCGTCCAGTCGGCCCGATAGACCAGGCCGAGATCGACGATGCTGATGCCCATCTCGGGATCGAGCACGTCTTTCAGGGCCTGCAGGATGTCTGAGTCGCTCATGAACCGTCCTTGCAGGCGTGCCGGGGTCGGCGGAGCCGTGAGATGTCGATATCGAGCCGCCCGATACAGGCCGCGGTCCGGCCGAACACCGGGCCGCACAGCAATTGGGCAGGCGGTCGGCCGGCCGGCTTTGTCATAGGTCAAAGACCACGCTGGCTTGGATCAATTCTCGTTCTAAACCAGCGGTCTGGGGCGCGCCTTGCACCCCCGCGGCTGGACCGTTCAAGACCCCTGCTCGGAGACCAGCACCCAGTCGCCCTTGCGGATCTCCAGCAGGCGCAGCGCCGAGAGGTCGAGCCCGGTGTGGTCGCTCGGCGACATGGTGACCACGCCGCCCGTGCCGACATGGCCGCGGGTCCGCTCCAGCTCGTCGCGCAGCTTGGCCGGCTCGGTGCTGCCGGCCCGCTTGGCGGCCTCGACCACCAGCATCAGGCCGTCAAAGGCGTGGCCGCCGAATGCCGAGACCGGCTGCCCGGTCTTCTGCTGCCAGGTGCGCGCATAGTCCTGAACCACCGCCTTCTGCGGATCGCCGTCGCCGAGCTTGTCGGCGACCAGCAGCGCGGCGGCGGGCAGCCGCACCCCCTCGGCCGCCGGGCCGGCCAGTGCGATGAACTGCTTCGAGGCGACGCCGTGGCTCTGATAGAGCGGCAGCGTGATGCCGAGCTGGCGGTAGCTGCGCGTGACGATCGCCGGCCCCTGGCCGTGACCCGCCACCACCACGGCCTGCAGGCCGGACTTGCGCTTCACGGCCGTGAGCTGCGCCGTCACGTCGGTATCGGCCGGGCCGTAGGTCTCCTCGAGCGCGACCGTGATGCCGGCCGCCGGCGCGGCCTTGACGCATTGCTCGCGCATCGAGCGGCCGAACGCGTCGGTGCCGGAGACGATCGCGATCGTCGTCAGCTTGCGCCGCTTGAGATCGGCGAAAATCTTCTCGCAGGCCATGCGGTCGGTGTGCGGCGTCTTGAACACCCATTTGCGCACCGGCTCGACGATCTGCACGGCACCGGCGAGCGACACGAAGGGCACCTGCGCGGCCTCGAACACCGGGATCATGGCGAGAGTCGTCGCCGTCGTGGTGCCGCCGATCACGGCCGCCACCTTGTCCTGGTCGACCAGCCGCTGGGCGAGGCTGCGCGCCGTCTCGGGCTCGCCGCCGTCGTCGTGGAGGATCAGATCGATCTTCTCGCCGTTCAGGCCGCCGGCCGCATTGATGGCCTCGACCCAGAGCTCCAGGGTGCGCTTCTCCGGCGCCCCCAGATACTCGGCCAGCCCGGTGGCCGAGACCACGGCGCCGATCTTCACGTCGGCGCGGGCCGGGGCGGCGATCGTCGACAGCGCGAAAGTCAGCGTGAACAGGCCGGCCGAGACGAATCGGCGAGTGGCGGACATGCGAGGGCTCCCTCCAGGCGACAGCAGTTTCCGTCCCGATATCTTGGTCTTGTTGTTGGTATGGCGATCTTGACGGCTGCGGTGGGCGAGCGCAAGCGTCCGCCGCGGGCGGGCGCCGGGTCACTTCGAGGTCAAATTCACGACGAGGTCCGAGTCACGACGAGGTCGGAGTCACGCGGAGGGCGCGGTTTCGACCGAGCAGGCCCTCTCCTCTCAGAACGGCTCGCCCGAGCGGCGGACGTAGCGCGAGCCCTGCGCGTCGCGGCGCATCTGCATGTCGACGCCCGGATAGTCGACGGTCTCGACGGGCGCCTTGGTGCCGACCTCGAGCACGACCGCATCGCGGTCGGACCGATTGACCAGGCTGTGGCCGTCGGCGACACCCGCCTTCCAGGCCGCGGCGTCGCCGGCCCGCAGCACGGTCTCGCCGGTCTCCTCGCACAGCACCACCTCGCCCTCGAGCACGTAGACGAACTCGTCCTCGGCGGCGTGCCAGTGGCGTTGCGACGACGCGACGCCCGGCGGCAGCCGGCACAGGTTCACGCCGAACTGCGACAGCCCCGCCGCCGGACCGAGCCGCTTTCGCGCCCGGCCGGCGATGGCGGCGCGGAACTGCGGCGGATATCCGGTCCCGGTGTCGAGCGGAATGGCGTCGATGTCGATCTTCGGCATGGGGGCTTTCCTGAGGGACGAGTGACCGGGGCCGGACCAGCGGCTCAGCCGGCCGCTTTCTTGGCGAGACGCTGGTCGAAGCGCGCCGTGTCGATCAGGGCGCGCACATGGGTGCCGGCGCCGATCACCTCGACGGCGTCGCGGGCCGTCACGCGGAACGTCAGGCTGCGGCCGTCGATCGCGACCAGCTCGGCCTCGGCCTCGACCCGCATGCCGAGCGGCGTCGCGGCACGGTGATCGACGTCGAGCCGGGTGCCGACGCTCTGCTGACCCTCGGGCAGCGCTGCCGCGACCGCGTCGACGGCGGCCGCCTCCATCAGCGTGACCATCACGGGCGTGGCGAGCGCCGTCACGCCGCCGCTGCCGACCCGCACGGCCGTGTGCTCCTCGCCCACCACGAGAGCGGCGCGTCCTTTCAGTCCGACGAAGAGGCCCCCCGGCTCGCTCATCTGTCCTGTTCCGACGTTTGAAAACCCGTGCGCGCCATGGCACCGACGCCGCAGCCGCTCAAAATCGCATCGCGGTTAGTGCCGCTTAACCGCTTCTTTACCGTGCTCCGTCGAAAGTCGGGATCAGGATCGCTGATCACGTTCCGAGTCCACCGTTCGTTAACGAACCGGGCTCGGCGCGCCCTTCGCGGTTCAGTTTCGATGCGTATGAGCCGGGTAACCACATGACAGGCGCGCCAGGGTACGTCAAAGGGGGTCGCCGCGACGCGCGGGATGCGGCTCCCGACGCGGCACGTCGGACCGGATCCTCGTTCCGGCGATGGTTGAGCTCGGTGATTCCGGAAGACCAGGCCGGTGAGCCGGCCTTCGTCTCGGCACCGCCGATGCCCGATTCCGCTCCGTCCGTCGCGGTCGCCCCGGCCGAGCCGCCGATGCAGCGCGACGTCGTGCGCGAGGAGCGTCCGGCCGAGGCGCCTCCGCCGCGCCGGTCGGCGCCGGACCGCGACCTCGTCGCCCTGTGCAATCGGTTCGAAGGCATCACCCGGCAGCTCGAGCGGCTCGTCCAGACCACGCTGGAGCCGGACGGCAAGCCGGCCGCGGCGCCCGGTGCGCCCGACGACAGCCCGCTCGCCCGCGCCGTGGCCGACCTCAAGGGCATCACGCTCGGCACCGGCACGTCGGACGCCGG
>NZ_NPEX01000085.1:20125-22296 GCF_003258865.1 Rhodoplanes roseus
GCCGAGATCGCGGCGCGCCAGCGCGCCCTCGACGGCGACGCGGCTCCCTCGGTGCCGAGCATGTTCGCGCCCGTGATGGATCCGGCGGCGCTCGCCCCCGCGGCGCCGGACCTGTCGCGGCTGGAGGAGCAGCTCCGCCTCATCACCATCCAGATCGAGACGCTGCGCTCGCCGTGCCGGGCCGAGGAGATCGCCTCGGAGCTGCGCGACGAGCTGCGCGAGATCGGCCGCGTCGTCCACGATCTCGTTCCCCGCCACGCCTTCGAGGCGCTGGAATGCGAGGTGAGGGCGCTTTCCCAGAAGCTCGACGAGAGCCGCGGCGCCGCCTTCGATCCCGCCGTGCTGGCGCCGCTCGACCAGGGGCTCGCCGAGCTGCGCGACGCGCTGCGCGGGCTCGCGCCCGCCGAGCTCGCCGGCTCCGTCAACACGTTGTTCAGCAAGGTCGACCAGGTCTCGGCCGAGGGCCTCGACGCGACCGTGCTGCATCAGCTGCAGGGCGCTGTCGACACGCTGCGCGGCATCGTCTCGACGGTGGCGTCCGGCGACGCGCTGGCCGCGCTGGTGGCCGAGGTGCGCGCGCTGTCCGAGAAGATCGACCGCGAGCCGCCGCCGGCGCCGCCGCCGGTCTCGGGCTCGCCGCAGCACGATCTGCTCGCCAATTTGGAGCGGCAGATCAGCGGCATCGCCGAGACGCTGGCGGCCCAGAGCGCCGCCAAGACGGCGCGCGAGGGCGCGACGGAGGCCGGCGGCCCGCCGGCCGTGTCGCCGACGCTCGAGCCGCTGATGGCGTCGCTGGCCGAGCGGCTGGAGAAATTCGACCTGATGGCGGACGAGCGGCCGTCGCTGGCGCCCATCGAGGCGCGGATCAGCGACATCGGGGACAAGCTCGACCGCATCAATGCCGGCACGCTGGATCCGGCCGTGGTGGCCCAGGTCGAGGACCGCATCCGCCTGCTCGCCGACAAGCTGGACAGCATCGAGCGCTCGGCCCTCGACCATCCGGGGCTTGCACCGCTCGAGCAGCGCATCGTCCAGCTCGTTCAGAAGATTGAGCAATCCGAGTCGCGGCTCGACATGCTGCCGGCCCTGGAGCGGGGCATGGCCGACCTGCTGGCCCATGTCGAGGCGCTGCAGGCCCAGCAGGCGGCGCCCGCCGAGGCGAGCCCGGCCTTCGTGGCGCTGGCCCGCGACGTCGAGGGCATCCGCAAGACCCAGGAGGACGCCGACCGGCGCACCCGCGAGTCGCTCGATGCGGCGCACGGCACGCTCGGCCGGATGGCCGACCGGCTGGCCGCGATCGAGACGGATTTGCGTGGTCCGTCAAGGCGGTCGCCGGCTCCCGACCTGCCGCCGGCGCCGGAGACGGCGCTGCTCGCGCCGGCCTCGCGAGGCACCGGCCTGGCGACCCCGATCGGCCCGCCGCCGCGTCCGGCGGCCGAGGCGATCGAGCCGTCGAATCAAATGCTTGGCGACGGTCCGCTGCCCCCCGACGCGCCCATCGAGCCGGGCTCCGGGCCGCCCTGGTATCGCGGCGGACGCAGCGCGGCCGACCGGATCGCGGCGTCGCAGGCGGCGCTCGGGACCGCCGCGGAGGCGCCGGCGGCCAATGGCGCGCGGCCGAACTTCATCCTGGCGGCGCGCCGCGCCGCGCAGGCCGCGAGCGAGCAGCCTGGCCCACAAGCCTCTCAAACTCTTGGCGATTCCGCCGACGGCAGCCGCGGCCGCAAGCTCACCGACCGGGTCAAGGCGCTGTTCATGACGACCAGCGTGGTGGTGATCGCGCTGGCCCTGGTGCCGATCGGCATGCGCGCCTTCGGACCCGAGGGCAGCGGCACGGCCGAGCTGGTCGCGACACAGAAAGTTCAGCCGACCCAAACGCTTATGCCGGACCCCGAGCGGACCGGTGCGAGCCGTGGCGGGTCTCAGCTCGCCGATCTGGTGCCGCAATCCGACCTCGCCGCTGCGGCGCGCGCGCTGTCGCATGCGTCGCCCACCGCCAAGGCGTTGATCGAGAAGCATCTTCCGAAGCTGAAGGACGAGACCTCGCTGCTCGCCCCGCCGATGCCGGCCGCTCCTGCGACCGTGCCGGCGGCGCCGCCGCCCGGCGCCGGCGCCCTCGCCGCCCCCTCGCCACCCTCCTTGCCACCCGCCTCGCCACCCCCGGCGCCGGC
>NZ_NPEX01000859.1 GCF_003258865.1 Rhodoplanes roseus
TCGCACGTAATAGGCCACGTCGGCGATGGCCACGGTGACGATATGGCCACCCGCGTTGTCGGGGTCGGGCTTCGCATACACCGCATCGTCGTGGTCGCGTGCATCGGCCGGATCGATGGTGATGAGAGGAAGATCGCGCCAATCGTCCCGGTGCGCCATCCCAGCCGCCTTTGCGGCCTCCGCCTCGTCGATCACGCGCTGAGGAAAGACATAGGGGATGTTGTTTTCCTCAAGGGCGATCAGGCTTATCGCCTTCTCCGAGGAG
>NZ_NPEX01000860.1 GCF_003258865.1 Rhodoplanes roseus
GTCCTCTTCGGCCATTACCGCGGCGCCGGCGAAGCACAGCTGAAGCTCTCCGGAGAGATTTCGGGCAAGCCGGTTTCCTATGAGGCGCGCTTCACCTTCCCCGAGACGGCGAACCTCAACCCGGAGCTGGAGCGGCTTTGGGCCTTCGCCGAGATTGAGCGGGAACTTCGCAAGCTCGACCTCTTGGGCAGCGACGCCGACGTCAAGCAATCGGTCATCGACACCTCCAAGGAATACGGCATCCTCTCTCCCTTCACCTCCATGC
>NZ_NPEX01000861.1 GCF_003258865.1 Rhodoplanes roseus
GTCATCGGATCTCGCATCAGCGTGATCTGGCGCAGGACGAAATCCTCATACCATTGGCGCCACTCCGTCATGGCGTCCCCGACATTGTCGGCGACATCGAGATGGGCGAGCAGCGGCTCGATCCGCGCCGCCAGGGCTTCGGTATCGGCCCGTTTCGCCTCGACCCTCTCAACCCAGTCGCGGTTGCCGGTCAGGAGGAAGTTTTTGAGGCCGACGGCCTGGTCGTCGATCAAGCTTTCAAGCTCGCCGATCTCGATGATCGAAG
>NZ_NPEX01000862.1 GCF_003258865.1 Rhodoplanes roseus
CTTCCCCCGCCCTCATCTCGCCGGCCTTCGCCAGGCGTTCGAACGGCTGCGTGCCGCAGGCGAGAAGGCGTGCGAGTTCGCTTGCCGGCCGCGGCTCGCTGAAGAGATAGCCCTGCACCTCGGTGCAGCCTTCGCGCGACAGGCGTTCCAGCTGTTCGGGCGTCTCCACCCCCTCCGCCGTCGTCAGCATCTGCAGGCTGCGCCCGAGCCCGGTGACAGCGCGGATGATCGCCATCGCCTCCGGCCGGTCGGAGAGTTCGCGCAC
>NZ_NPEX01000863.1 GCF_003258865.1 Rhodoplanes roseus
TCTGCAGCGTCCGTCCCGCAGCCCGGATCTCCGCCCGCAATTCCTGAAAATTTTCGATGATGCCGTTGTGGACGACGGCGACGCTTTCCGTTGCATGGGGATGTGCGTTGACTTCCGTCGGCGCGCCGTGCGTCGCCCAGCGCGTATGGCCGATGCCGATCAAACCGGAAAGCGGATGCTCATGCAGGCGGTTCTCGAGATTGACGAGCTTTCCCTTGGCGCGCTCGCGCGTGAGCTTCTTGTTCTCCAGCGTCGCGACACCTG
>NZ_NPEX01000864.1 GCF_003258865.1 Rhodoplanes roseus
CCGTCCATAGGGCGTGCCGAAGCCCAGCCCCCAGCTTCTCGGATGCAGCCGCTCAAGCATCGGCGCCGTCGGTCTCGCCCCCCGGCGGATCGATGCGGTAGCCAAGGCCGCGCACCGTCTCGATCAGATCGATGCCGAGCTTCTTTCTGAGCCGTCCGACGAAAACTTCGATCGTATTGGAATCGCGGTCGAAATCCTGATCGTAAAGATGCTCCGTCAGCTCCGTGCGCGAGATCGTCTTGCCGCGATGGTGCATCAAATATT
>NZ_NPEX01000865.1 GCF_003258865.1 Rhodoplanes roseus
CTGAAGAGAGTTTTGAAAACGGGCTTCTGGAATATCCGCAATATACGCGGCCGCAGGAATTCGAGGGCCGCGAGATCCCGCAGGTCCTGACCTCAGGCCATCACGGCAAGGTCGCCGAATGGCGGCGCGCGGAGGCGCTCAGGCTGACGCGCGAGAGACGCCCGGATCTGCTTGAGGCGTCGGAAGAAAAGTAGAGACGCGAGGCGTTATGTCCTCTTGTTGTTGCGTGTCTGATTTGTTGTTTTGAAGTTCCTAAACAAAGGT
>NZ_NPEX01000866.1 GCF_003258865.1 Rhodoplanes roseus
CTCGCCACAACCATCCGCGCATCGGGCGCATCCTGATGGCGCGCGGACGCGACGCGACCGACGTCGCGATTTCCACGAGTTTCGGCGCCTCGCGTCTCGCCGGTTTCAAGGTGATCACCGACGAGATCGCCGAAAAGGCCGCCGCCTGAAAGCGGCACCGCCAGTCACGCAATCCAGCCTCCCGCTTTGAAGAACCCGGATCGGGCCTTATGTGCACCGCAACGGAAACAACGGGAGTTCCCCCATGCTCGACAAACTAGCGAC
>NZ_NPEX01000867.1 GCF_003258865.1 Rhodoplanes roseus
CGGTTGCGACAAGACCACGCCGGCGTGTCTGATGGCGGCGGCGACGGTCAATCTTCCGGCGATCGCGCTGTCCGTCGGGCCGATGCTGAACGGCTGGTTCCGCGGCGAGCGCACCGGCTCCGGCACGATCGTGTGGAAGGCGCGCGAGCTTCTGGCCGCCGGCGAGATCGATTATCCGGGCTTCGTCAAGCTCGTCGCCTCCTCGGCGCCTTCGACCGGCTATTGCAACACGATGGGCACGGCGACGACGATGAATTCGCTCGC
>NZ_NPEX01000868.1 GCF_003258865.1 Rhodoplanes roseus
TTTCCGGCAACGCGCTCTTTCTGATCGATTTGCAGGACCGTATGGTGGCACTTGACCGCCGCACCGGCAAAATCTTCTGGCAAACCGACCTTCCGGTGGTGCGCAAGAAGCGTTTCTTCTCCCCCTGGGTCGGGCCGATGCTCGCAGGCGGGACGCTTTGGGCGGTTTCGAACGACGAGAAGCTGATCGCGGTCGATCCGTCGAGCGGCAACATCGTCGGCGAGCGCTCCATTCCGGCGAAGGGTCTCCAGCGCCCGATCGCCG
>NZ_NPEX01000086.1 GCF_003258865.1 Rhodoplanes roseus
AAGAAGGCGATCACCTCTGCCATCTGCTCGCGTGTGCGGATGCCCGTCGAGATGTCGAACTTGGCGCGCGCCGCCGAGACCAAACGCTTCGCCGTCATGAGGTCACCAGAATCGCTCGCGATCCGCGTAAGGATACTGCGGATCGACCCGTTGGGGAGGATTGATCTCGCGACCGTAATAGCGCTGGTCGCCGAAGGCGCGGCCGAGCTGGCCGAACAGGCCGCCCGGGGTCTGCGGCGGCGGCCGGACGCCCTGGCCGTAGGGCGAGCCCGGATAGGGCTGCTGGCGCTGATACGGGCTCTGGTAGCCGTAGGGATAGCCCTGCGACGGGCCCTGGCCGAACAGGCCGCCCTGGCCGCTGCCATAGGTGCCGTAGGGGCCGTTGCCGGTGCCGTAGCCGAACAGCTCGCCGTCATAGGGATCGCGGTAGCCCTGGCTGGCGACCTCGGTCGACGAGACCATGTCGTGCTGGGTGTCGGTCATCTGGCCGGAGCGGTCGAGCCGGAAATACTCCGTGAAGGCGCCGGGCACCCGCTCCGACAGGCGGGTGCCGCTGCGCAGGTCGATCGGCAGTGCGATGAGCTGGCGCTGCGCCTGCGGCGACGGCGGCGCCAGCGGCGTCTTCTTGGCGACCTTGCTCCACACCTCGTCCATGATGGCGTTGAAGATCGGCACCGCCACCGAGCCGCCGGTCTGGCCGCCGCCGAGCGTCCGGCGCTTGCCGTCGGCATTGTCGTAGCCGACCCACACCGCGATGGTGACGTCGTTGGAGAAGCCGACGAACCAGGCGTCGTTCTCGTCGTCGCTGGTGCCGGTCTTGCCGGCCACATAGGGCGACAGGCCGGCGATCGCCCGGGCGGTGCCGCGCGCCAGCACGCCCTGCAGCATGCTCTTGAGCTGCACGAAGGCGACGCGGTCGCCGCCCGCCAGCGCCCGCGGCTCGCCGGAATGGTGGAACACGGTCTTACCCTGCTCCTCCACGGTCTCGACCGCGTAAGGATCGGGCCGCATCCCCTCGTTGGCCACCGCGGCGTAGAAGGCGGCGAGGTCGATCAGCCGCACCGGCTGGGCGCCGAGCACGAACGGATAGTAGCCGATGCAGTCGCGGTAGACCTGCGCCTCCAGGGCCAGCTCGCACACCTTGGCGAGGCTCTGGCTCGGGTCGGACGAGATGCCGCCGTCGAGGAGCTGCGCCGTGACCAGGTTCTTCGAGTATTCGAGGCCGAGCCGCAGGGTGAGGATCCCGGACGAGCCGCCCTCGTAGTTCTTCGGCGTCCAGTAGTCGCGGTCGCGGGCCGAAGCGTTGTTGCCGATCGGCGGCAGCGAGATCGGCTCGTCGCGCACCAGGGTGTTGGGCTGCAGGCCCTTGTGCAGCGCCGCCAGATAAGTGAACGGCTTGAACGCCGAGCCGGGCTGGCGCGCCGTCTGGGTGGTGCGGTTGATCTGGCTGAGCGGGTAGGAGAAGCCGCCCGACATCGCCAGGATGCGGCCGGTCTTGTTCTCCAGCACCAGGGCGGCGCCCTGCACGGTCGGGCGGATGCGCAGGTCGGCGCGGGCGCCCTTCTTGCCGTCGCTCGCCTTCACGTAGACGACGTCCCACTGCGACAGGGCCCGGCGGGCCTGGCCGGTGACGCCGCCGAGCGGCAGGACGCGGCCGTCGGCGAGCCCGACCCGGATCGTCTCGCCGCCGGTCTGCACCACCACGGCGGGGGTCCAGTGGACGTCGTAGAGCGGCAGCCGGGCGTTCTTCAGCGCCTCCAGCCAGGGCGCGACGGGCGGCGGCGCGGCGGCCTGGACCGGCGCCTGCGGCTTGCTTTTGGCCGTCTTGACGGAACGGCTGCCCGATCCGGAACGGGCGGCGGGCGGCAGCGGGGCAGGCTCGGGCGCCGCGACCTCGGGCAGCGGCGGGGCGGCGGCGGCGGACGCCGCGGCAGAGGCCGCCTGCAGCTTCTGGATCGCCGCGCCGAGATTGAGCTCCGGCCCCTGGAACTGGCTGCGGCCGGTCGACGCCTCGTAGCGGAACAGCCCCTCCTGCAGGGCCGCCTCGGTCGCCTTCTGCAGGTCCGGGTGGATGGTCGAGCGCACGGTCGAGGAGGCCGCGGTGAGCGGCGACACGCCCGGCAGCGAACGCGCCTCGCGGGCGATGTGGTCGAGCACGTGGAAGCCGGTGGTGCGACTGAGCCGCGTATAGGCGGCGTATTTGACGCCGCTGGCGCGCGCCGCCGCGGCCTGCTCCGGCGTGATGGCGCCGTCCTCCTGCAGCCGCGTCAGGACATAGCCGAAGCGCTCCTGCGCCCGCTCGGGATGGCGGTCGGGATTGTAGTAGCTCGGCCCCTTGGTGAGACCGGCGAGCTGCGCGCCTTCGGCGAGCGTCAGCTCGGAGGCCGGCTTGCCGAACCAGCTTCGCGCCGCGAGCTCGATGCCCCAGGATCCGCGGCCGAGAAAGATCGAGTTGAGATAGAGCTCGAGGATCTCGTCCTTGGACAGCGTCTGCTCGACCCGCGACGCGACGATCACCTCGCGGATCTTGCGCTCGTAGGTGAGGTCGTCGCCGACCAGCAGGTTCTTGACCACTTGCTGCGTGATGGTGGAGCCGCCCTGCGGCCGCCCGGGTCGCGCCAGATTGCCGACCATGGCGCGGATCAGGCCGCGCTCGTCGATTCCCTTGTGCTGATAGAAGCGCTTGTCCTCGGCGGCCACGAAGGCCTCCTGGACGTGCTTCGGGATCTCGGCGAGCGGCACGAAGACGCGGCGGTTGTCGGGCTCGAACACCTCGGCGAAGCGGCCGCCCTTCTGATCCAGCACGGTCGAGGTGCCGGACAGCTTGAGGCCCTTCAGCTTGCGGTGGTCCGGCAGGTCGGCGACCGCCTTGTTGTACCAGTCGATCACGGCGCCTATGTCGGCCGGCGAGTTCGCCACCGTCTCGTTCTTGCAGAGCTGGCGGTAGAGCGGCGGCAGCGCCGCGAAGTCGAGCCCCTTGAACGCCTTGATCTCGCCCGTGAAGGCCTGCGGGTCGTCCAGCGCCGTGCTGATCAGCCCGTCGATGTCGATCGACTCGATGTCGAAGGCCTTCCGCATGTGGGCGCAGCCGTCGCGCAGGATCTGCACCACCTCGCTCTGGTCGCGGCCGCGGTCGAACTCGGTCTTGATCGCCTCGGGCCGGATCGCGACCTGGCTCAACGCCAGGAAGGCCGCGAGGAGCTTGACGAGGATCACATCCATGCCACCGGCCACGATTTGGAACGCGCGAACGCGAGGAGAGGCGACGCAGTTATAGGCGAGGCACAACGGCGATTTTGCGGTTGCGTTCCGTCGCTTCCGAGCAAATTTACGGCATCGGCGCGGCCGCACGGACGTGCCGTCATCCTCCGGCGCGGCCGCGGTTCCCCGGCCGGCAAGGTTAACGGAGGGTCGGTTAAGAGAGGCTTTCGGCGGCCGGGATAGGCCCGGCCTCGGCCGGCCTATCGCGACGCGGCGATGCGACGATCGACCTCGGCGGTGAGCGCGTTCAGCGCCTCGCCGATGGCGACCGAATAGCTGCCCGGCACGCCGACGTCGCGCAGTGTCGGCGGCAGCGCCGCGAGCTCGCGGGCGGCGCGGGCCCGGATCTCGGCGAGCGAGGGGTCGTGGCGCACCCGCTCGCCGTCCCGCATCACCGGCGCGAGCAGCGCCTCGCCGGGCAGCCCGGCGCCGTCGAGCGAGATCACGTCGCCCGCGATGGTGCCGTCGGCGGCGCGGCGGCGCCACACCTGCTTGCGGCCCGGATAGGTGTGCTTGGCGGTCGAGCGCTTGCGCTTGGCGACCCCGTCGTACTCCTGCAGCTTGTAGACGATGTCGAGCACCGGCTGGTCCTGCGAGGTGGTGAGCGCGGTGCCGACCCCGTAGCCGTCGATCGGCGCGCGCGAGCGCGCCAGCGCGGCGATCGACTCCTCGTCGAGGCCGCCGCTGACGAAGATCTTCACGGCCGCGCAGCCGCCGTTGTCCAGGATGGTCCGCACGCCGCGCGTCACCGCCACAAGGTCGCCGCTGTCGATGCGCACCGACTGCACCGTGATGCCCTCACGGGCGAGCGTCGGCACCAGCGCCACCACCTTGCGGGCCGCCGCCTCGGGATCGTAGGTGTCGATCAGCAGCGTGAGATTGTCGGGCCTCGCCCGGGCGAAGCTCAGGAACGCCTCGCTCTCGTCCTCGTGCGCCTGCACGTAGGAATGCGCCATGGTGCCGTAGATCGGGATGCCCCACAGCATCTCGGCCAGCACCGTGGCGGTGCCGGCGAAGCCGGCGATGTAGCTGGCGCGGGCCGCCATCAGCCCGGCCTCGGCCCCGTGGGCGCGGCGGAAGCCGAAATCGACCAAAACCTTGCCGGGCGCCGCGAGCATCACCCGGGCCGCCTTGGTGGCGATCAGGCTCTGGAACTGGATCAGGTTGATGAGCCGCGACTCGAGGAGCTGCGCCAGCGGCAGCGGCGCGGTGACGCGCAGGATCGGCTCGTGCGGGAAGAACACCGTGCCCTCCGGCATGGCGTCGATGTCGCCGGTGAAGCGCAGCCCCGCCAGGTAGTCGAGCATTTTCGCGTCGAACCGGCCGGTCTTCTCCAGATAGGCGAGCTCGTCCGGCGAAAAGTGGAAATCGGCCAGCCACTCCACCGCCTGCGCCAGCCCGGCCGTCATCAGGAACGACCGCCCCGGCGGCAGCCGCCGCACGAACAGCTCGAACGACGCCGTCCCGGTCAGCCCGTTGGCCAGATAGGCCTGCATCATGTTGAGCTGGTAGAGGTCCGTCAGCAGCGGACTGTCACCGATGTTCATCGCTTCGCCCGTGGATTTTTGCCGGGGCCGGCCCCGCCGGCACGCCCTCGCCTGCGGTGTAGCACGGGGCGGGGCGGGAGACGACCGAGCACGGCGCGGACGGAGGTATCGCGCTTGTGCCGGCCCCCGAGCGCCTGCCGTGACGCGCGGGATCCTCGACACCCACATCGTGTCCGAGGGGTGCAGGGCTGACGGTGGAGAACTGGTTGGCGTGAGCCTCGAAGCGGATACGGGTCAATCGCGCCGGACCGTAATTCAACGGCCAAATCCAGAATGGCGCGCCCGACACGATTCGAACGTGTGACCTTTGCCTTCGGAGGGCAACGCTCTATCCAGCTGAGCTACGGGCGCCTGCGGCCTGGATAGCCGATCGGGACGGGCCGGGCAAGCGGGGGAGCGGCCCCGCGCGGCCGCCGCCCCTTCCCAAGCCGGCGCCCGCGCCCTATGACGGCGGCCGCCCCCTGGCCCGACCCGGAACATCCCGCGGAGCCGATCCATGAAAGTCGACGGCAGGCACACCCGGACCATCTGGCTCGAGCCCGACGGCGTCACGATCGGCACCATCGACCAGCGGCTGCTGCCGCACCGCTACGTCACGGTGCGGCTGGAGACGCTGGCCGAGGCGGCCGAGGCGATCCGCTCGATGCTGGTGCGCGGCGCCCCGCTGATCGGCGCGACGGCCGCCTACGGGGTGTGCCTGGCGCTGCGCGAGGATGCGTCGGACGCCGCCCTCGAAGCCGCCTGCGAGACCCTGGCAAAGACCCGGCCGACCGCCATCAACCTGCGCTGGGCGCTGGGCGAGATGCTGGCCGCGGTCCGCAATCTGCCGCGCGAGGCCCGGGTGGAGGCCGCTTACCGGCGGGCGACCGAGATCGCCGACGAGGACGTCGCGATCAATGCCGCGATCGGCCGCAGCGGGCTCGCCATCATCGAAGAGATCGCGGCCCGCAAGGGTGGCGCGCCGGTCGAGATCCTCACCCACTGCAACGCCGGCTGGCTCGCCACCGTCGACTGGGGCACGGCGACGGCGCCGATCTACATGGCGCACGACAAGGGCGTGAAGCTCCACGTCTGGGTCGACGAGACGCGGCCGCGCAACCAGGGCGCCTCGCTCACCGCCTGGGAGCTCAGCCACCACGGGGTGCCCTGCACGCTGATCGCCGACAATGCCGGCGGCCACCTGATGCAGCACGGGCAGGTCGACATGGTGATCGTCGGCACCGACCGGGTGACGGCGCAGGGCGACGTCTGCAACAAGATCGGCACCTACCTGAAGGCGCTGGCGGCGCACGACAACGGCGTGCCGTTCTACGTCGCCCTCCCGTCCCCCACCATCGACTTCGCGGTCGTCGACGGCGTCGCCGAGATCCCGATCGAGGAGCGCGGCGAGGAGGAGGTGACGCTGATGGCCGGCAAGACCGCCGACGGCCGCTTCGAGACGGTGCGGATCGCCCCCGACGGGGTGTCGGCCGCCAATTACGGCTTCGACGTCACCCCGGCCCGCCTCGTCACCGGCCTGATCACCGAGCGCGGCGTGCTGGCGCCGAGCCGGCCGGCGCTCGCCGCGGCGTTCCCGGAGCGGAGCGGCAGAGGGTGAGGACCGGTCGTCCCGGGGCGCCGCGCAGCGGCGAACCCGGGATGCAGCCCCGGGGTCCGGGGCTGTCGCTGGATTCCGGGTTCGCACGTTTCGGTGCGCCCCGGAAGGACCCCGAACCGATCCGCCGAACCTCGTCTCACCGGCTGGCGCGTTGGAACTGGCGCAGCAGCTCGTTGCCGCGGCGGACCGCGGTGTCGAGCGCGGCCTGGGCCGTCTTCTTGCCGGCGAAGGCGAGCTCCAGCTCCTCCTCGATGACGTCGCGCACCAGGATGAAGGAGCCGAGCCGCAGGCCGCGCGAATTGTCGGTCGGCGGCTTCAGCGTCACCTCCTCGATGGCGATGGCGGCGCCCGGATTGCGGTCGTAGAAGCCCTGCGCCCGCGAATGCTCGTAGGCCGCCATGGTGATCGGCAGATATCCGGTCGCCTGGTGCCAGCGCGCCTGCACCTCGGGCCGCGCCAGATAGGCGAAGAACTTCGCGGCGCCGCGATACTCGGCCTCGGGCCGCCCGCGCAGCACCCACAGGCTGGCGCCGCCGATCATGGTGTTCTGCGGGGCGCCCGGGACGTCGGGCCAGTAGGGCAGCATGCCGTAACCGACGTCGAACTTCGCCTTCGCCCGGATGTCCGCGGCGAAACCCGACGAGCCGAGGAACAGGCCGCACTCGCCCGAATACAGCAGCGGCTCGGCCGCCGTGCCGCGTCCGCCATAGGTGAACAGCCCGGACCGCTGCCACTCCGCCAGCGCCGCGACATGGCGCACCAGCACCGGATTGTTCAGGGTGAGCTCGGCCTCGGGCCCCTGCAGGCCGTTCGCCCGGGTGGCGATCGGCACGTCGTGGAAGGCCGAAAAATTCTCGACGTTCACCCAGGAGGGCCAGTGGGTCGAGAAGCCGCACGGCACGCCGGCCTGGCGCAGCCGCCGCGCCGCCTCGGCGACCTCCGGCCAGGTGCGCGGCGGGGTGCGGTCGTCGAGGCCGGCGGCGCGGAACAGCGCGCGGTTGAAGTAGAGGATCGGGGTCGAGGCGTTGAACGGATAGGAGAGGAGATTGCCCTCGGTATCCGAGTAGAAGCCGGCGACCGGCGGCAGGACGCCGGTGGCATCGAGCGGCTCGCCGGCGGCGCGCATCAGCTCGTGGAGCGGATAGATCGCGCCCTTGGCCGCCATCATGGTGGCGGTGCCGATCTCGTTCACCTGGACGATCGCCGGATGGCTCTTGGTACGGACCGCGAAAATCGCCGCCGTCACGGTCTCGGTGTAGCTGCCCTTGAACACCGGGACGACACGCCACGTCCCCTGCTCCGCATTGAAGCCGGCGACGATGCGCTCGATCTGTCGGCCGAGCTCGCCCGCCATCGCGTGCCAGAGATGGATCTCGGCCGGCGTCTCGGGGGCGGCGGAGCCGCGCGACGGTGCCGCCACGGCGGCCGCGGCGAGCCCGGAGAGAACGGCGCGACGGCTCGTCCCGCCGGCCGGGGACGGGCCCCGACGGCGCGCGTCCGCCTCAGGAATACCACAGAGGGACGGCAGGGACATGGACGGCTTTCACGAGGTTGGCAGATCCTGAAACACCGCGCCGGGGCCGGGTGACGACCCCACGGTAGACCGGGATGGCTATCCGAGCACGGTTTCGCTAGTATTTGAAGGTTCACGAAGCCCGATCCGGATCGTCCGACAAGACGGTGGAACTTTGTCCGCAGCATGGACCGCCCGCGTTTTCGGCCTGGTGCTCGCGGCCTTCGCGCTGGCGACGGCAGCGTCCGCGCGCGAGTTCCGGGCCGCCGACAATCAGGTCGCCGAATATCCGACCGTGCAGGCGCTCGCCTATATGGGGCGGCTGATCGAGGAACGGACGGGCGGCCGTCACCGCATCCGCGTGTTCCATTCCCGCCAGCTCGGCGACGAGAACGACACGGTCGACCAGATCCGGGCCGGCGCGATCGACATCAACCGGGTCAACGCCGTCACGGTCGCGGCCTTCGTGCCGACCACCAAGGTGCTGTCGCTGCCCTTCCTGTTCCGCTCCACCGACCACCTGCACGCCGTGCTGGACGGGCCGATCGGCGAGGAGATCCTGGCGAGCTTCACGCAAGGCGGCTTCGTCGGGCTCGCCTTCTACGACTCCGGGGCGCGCTCGCTCTACACGCGCCAGCAGCCGATCCGCAAGCTCGCGGATCTCGCCGGTCTGCGCATCCGCGTGCAGCCGTCGAGCCTGATGGCCGACGTGGTCGCGGCACTCGGCGCGACCCCGATCCAGCTGCCCTACAGCCAGGTCGAGACCGGGCTGACCACGGCGCTGGTCGACGGGGCCGAGAACAACTGGCCGTCCTACGTGACGACCGGGCACTACAAGGTCGCGCCCTACTACACGCTGACCGAGCACACGATGACGCCCGAGGTGCTGTTGATGTCGCTCTCGGCCTGGAACGCCCTGTCGGACGACGACAAGGCGATCTTCCGCACCGCCGCCCGCGAATCGAGCCGGTTCATGCGGGCGCAATGGAGCACCCTGGAGGAGCGCTCGCGCGAGCAGGCGCGCGCCGCCGGCAACACCATCATCACCGACATCGACCGCAAGCCGTTCCAGGAGGCGATGGCGCCTCTCTATGCGCGCCTCGACGGCGATCCGGTGCTGAGCCGCCTGGTCGAGCGCATCCGTGCAACCGAGTGACCCGGCGAGCGTGCCCGTGAGCGCAGAGTCCTACCCGGCCGCGGAACCGGCGCCGCGCAAGCGGCTCGACCTCGAACGGCTGGTGCGGGCCGTCCCGATCCGCTGGCGCATCCTGTCGATCGCGGTGCTCAACACCGGCGTCGTGATCATCCTGGCGGGGCTGATCTGGAACGGCGCGACGGCGCTCGGCCGCGCCTGGGACGAGGTCCGCGAGGTCCGCGAATCCGACGCCGTGCTGGTGCTGCTGGAGGGCGAGGCCGGGCGGCTGCAGAACCTGATCCATCGCTACATCAACGAGCCGAGCCCCGAGATCTTCGCCGAGATCCTGCTGGTGCGCGAGGCCGTGCTGGGCACCCTGCGCACCCGCAAGCCGGCCGATCCGATGCTGGCGAACGGCATGGAGGGGCTCGCCGGCGTCACCGAGCGCTTCATCGACGGCTTCGGCGAGCTGCGCGCCGTGCAGACCGCGATCAACCGGGTCTACGAGGACGAGGTGCTGCGGCCGGCCCGCGAGATGGCCGGTCTCTACTCCATCGTCGAGGGCTCCTCGGGCCGTCGCGACGCGCTGATCTGGCCGGCGCTGGCGAAGTCCCGCGAGGCCTTCACGGCGACACTGGTCGCCGCCAACGCCTATTACCTGTCGCTCTCCTCCGCGGCCGCCGACGACGCGGTGCGCGGCCTGGAGACGATCGAGCGCACCGTGCCGGTGCTGACCGACCTCGCCACCGACGACATCCAGCGCGACGCCCTGGAGGCGCTGGGCAAGCGGGCCGCCGCCTTCCGCAAGGGGCTCGGTGCGCTGAGCGACCGGTTCACGGCCCGCACCAGCATCCTGCGCAGCGCCATCGACGGCAACCAGGCGTCGATGATCCAGACCATCGACGCGCTGCAGAGCGAGATGCGGCGGCGCGAGGCGCGCGCCCAGGCGATGCTCGATCGCACGCTGGCGGCGATCTTCCGTCAGGTCGTGCTGGTCGCGACCGGCTTCCTTCTGGCCATCCTGGTCGGCGCCATGGTGGTGACGCGCTCGATCCGCAATCCGCTCAAGGAGCTGATGTCGGCCATGCACGCCATCGTGGCGGGGCATTACGGCCCAGTGGTGCGCAGCACCACCGAGAAGGACGAGATCGGCGCCATGGCGCGCGCCGTCGAGGTCTTCCGCGAGAACGCCATCGCCAAGCGGCAGGCCGAGAACGATCTCCGCGCCGCCAAGGAAAACGCCGAGAAGGCGCTGCGCGAGCTGCGCGACGCCCAGAAGAGCCTGATCGACGCCGAGAAGCTGGCGGCCCTGGGCGGCCTCGTGGCCGGCGTGGCGCACGAGGTCAACAATCCGGTCGGCATCAGCCTCACGGTCGCGTCGAGCCTGGTGCGGCGCTCCGAGGTGTTCGCCGGCGAACTCGCCCAGGGACCGCTGCGGCGCTCCAAGCTCGACGACTTCGTCGCCGGCACCCGCGACGCCGCCCAGCAGCTCGTCGCCAACCTGCACCGCGCCGGCGAGCTGATCCAGTCGTTCAAGCAGGTGGCGGTCGACCGCAGCCACGCGGAGCTGCGCGACTTCGACCTGCGCGAGGCGACCGAGCAGATCGGCGCCAGCGTCCGCCCGGTGCTGCGCAAGGCGCAGATCGCCCTCGTCATCGAGGTGCCGGACGGCATCGTCATGGACAGCTACCCGGGCTCGCTCGGCCAGGTGCTGACCAACCTGTTCCTCAACTCCGTCGCCCACGGCTTCCCGGACGGCCGCCCCGGCACCATCGAGGTGCGGGCGCGCCAGCTCGGCGCCAACCACGTCGAGGTGATCGTCGCGGACGACGGGGTCGGCATGACGGACGACGTGCGCCGCCGCGCCTTCGACCCGTTCTTCACCACCCGCCGCGGCCAGGGCGGCACCGGGCTCGGCCTGCACATCATCCACAGCCTGGTGACCCAGAGCCTCGGCGGTCGGCTGACGCTGGACACCGCGCTGGGCCACGGCACGACCTTCCGCATGGTGCTGCCCCGCCGCGTGACCCGCGCCGGCGCCGACGCCCCTGCCCTCCAGACGACGGATCAAGCCCATGGCTGACACCGACGACATCGTCGACATTCTCGAAGACGGCGACGAGGCGCCGGTCGAGACCGGGCCGCGCTGGAAGATCATGGTGATCGACGACGAGCCGGCCGTGCACGACGGCACCCGCTTCGCGCTCGCCGACTACTCGCTCAACGGCCAGGGCCTGGAGATCGTCTCGGCCTATTCGGGCGAGGAGGGGCGCGCGGCGCTGCGCCAGCACCCCGACACGGCCGTGGTGCTGCTCGACGTGATCATGGAGAGCGACACGGCGGGCCTGGAGCTCGTCGACTTCATCCGCACCGAGCTGAAGAACGAGACGATCCGCATCATCCTGCGCACCGGCCAGCCCGGCCAGGCGCCGGAACGGCGCATCATCGTCGACTACGACATCAACGACTACAAGGCCAAGACCGAGCTGACGGCCGACAAGCTGTTCACCTCGCTCACCGCGGCGCTGCGAAGCTGGCAGCAGCTCGAGCGCATGGTGGAGACCCGGCGCGGCCTCGAGATCATCGTCGACGCGGCGTCGACGCTGTACGACTTCAAGTCGATCCAGCGCCTCGCCGAGGGGGTGCTGGTGCAGCTCGCCTCGCTGCTCAACGTCGACTGCGACGGCATCCTGGTGTTCCACGAGAACGGCCGCCAGCATCCGGTCTCGGTGCTGGCCGCGGCCGGCTGCTACATCCGTCACGTCGGCCAGAACGGCGTCACGGCGCTCGATCCGGACCTTCGCCACGTGGTCGAGGAGGCGTTCCGCCTGAGAACCCACCAGTTCATGCCGCGCTGGTCGGTGCTCTACATCCGCACGTCGAGCGACCGCGAGGTCGTCGTGGTGCTGCATGTCTGCCGGCCGCTCTCCGAGACGGACCGTACGCTGGTCGAGATCTTCACCAGCAAGCTGTCGATCGCCTTCGACAACGTGATCCTGTACGAGCAGCTCCAGGAGGCGAACACCCGGCTCGAGGACCGCGTCAACCAGCGCACCCGCGAGCTGACCTCGGCGAACCGCCGCCTGGCCTCGCAATGGGCCCGGCTGCAGCGCGCCAACGCCTTCAAGACCGAGATTCTCGGCACCGTGGCGCACGATCTTCGCAACCCGCTGTCGGTGATCATCGGCCGCGCCGAGATCCTCGAGCGCATGGTGACCAGCCCGGCGCTGACGCCGGAGGCCGCCACGGCGCAGATCAAGCACATCCACAACGCCGCCGACCGGGTCGCCGACATGGTCGAGAGCCTGATCGCCGACGCCATGACGGACGCGCTGGACATCACCATCCGGCGCGACCTGGGCGACCTGCCCGGCGTGCTGCGCGACGTCGCCGAGGCGAACCAGCCGCTCGCCGACAAGAAGAGCCAGGTGATCGAGGTCACGGCCGAGCCGGGGCCCCCGGTCTCCTGCGACGTCGACCGCATCCGCGAGGCGATCGACAACCTGGTCAGCAACGCCGTCAAGTACAGCGCCATCGGCGGCCGCATCGCGGTCGCCCTGGTGCGACGGCCGGACGGCGCGCATATCAGCGTCAAGGACGCCGGCCCCGGCATGACGCCCGAGGACCTCAAGCGCCTCTACGGGCGGTTCCAACGCCTGTCGGCGAAGCCGACCGGCGGCGAGAGCTCGATCGGCCTCGGCCTCTCCATCGTCAAACGCATCGTCGACCTGCACGGCGGCACCATCACGGCCGAGAGCGCCGGCGAGGGCCAGGGCACGACCTTCACGATCGTCCTGCCGCTCAAGCAGCCCGAGGCCGACACGGACGCGGCCGTCCCGCCACCCCGGGGATGAGGGCGGGCCGCGCCCACGCGAATTGTTAAGCCTCGCCGCGTAGGGTTCGGGCGACATCCGATCCCGGACCCGCTATGCTGGCGCGCTCGAGCCTCCTCGTCCTGTCGCTGCTCACCGCCAGCGTGTGCGCGGCCGCGGCCATGACGGCGCTGCGGCTGCCGACCGAGTTCACTCCTCTCGTCCTGGCGCTGTTCGTCGTAGCCGGCATGGTCGGCTTCCGGCGGCTGCCGCTGGTCGACGCGGAGCCGCTGCGCTGGTTCGAAGGCGCGCTGATCGGCTGGGCCGCGGCGATCCAGCTCGTTCGGCTGGTGCCCTACACGGCCCAGCATCTGACCGGCGGCCTGGGGGCCGCCGTCAACTACGACGACAACTGGCATTTTCAGGAGCTCGCCAGCCTGGTCAACAGCGAGCGCTTTCCGCCGCTGCTGAACTACCAGCCCGACACGCATCTCCACTTCTACTACGTCGCGTGGATGCCGGCCGCCGCGATCGGCGAGCTGTTTCAGCTCGCCGGCGCATCGGCGATCAAGTTCTCCTACGGAGCCGGGACGCTGCTGCTCGGCATCGCGGCGGCCGTGATCCTGGTCGTGGTCCTGCGCCACCTGCTCGAGCCGCGGCAGCGCGGCCCGGCGCTCGCGGCTGTGCTGGTGGCGGGCGCCGTGCCGGACGGCGTCGTCGTGCTGGGCCGCTGGGTCGGCGCGCTCGCGACGCCGTCGGAGGATTGGCTCGCCCATGCCGAATGGTGGCAGCGCGACCTCGGCATCCCCAACCAGATCTCCTCGCTCACCACGCTGCTGATCTGGGTGCCGCATCACCTGATCGCGGCGATGGCGCTGCTGCTCGCCGTGGTGGTCGCCACCGAGCCGCGAACCCTGGCGCCGCGCACCGGGCCGATCGCGATGGTCGCCGCCGGGCTGCTGGTCGGCTTCGCGGCCTTCTCGTCGGTGTTCGCCCTGATCGGCGGCCTGGCCACACTGTCGCCGCTGCTCGCCCGCTTCGTGACCAGGCCGGGCGTCGTCGTCGCCGTGCTGGCCACCGCGTTCGTCTCGGCACCACTCGCCTACATCTATCTGAACGCCGACTCGGCCGGCGGCTTCCGCTTCTTCCTGATCTTCACGCGCTGGTCCGAGCAGTTCGGCGGTACGCCGGCCGGGCTCGCCGGGCTGGCGCTGGCCGCAGCCTTCGTGATGGCGGAGGTCGGCTGGCTCGCCTGGCTGGCGCTGCGCCCGCCGCCATCGCCGCTCGCCAGCCCGCTCGGCCAATGCGCGATCGCCGCCAGCCTCTTCCTGGCCGCGACCGTGGTGATCGGCTTTTCGGGGGCCAACAACTTCGCCATGCGCGGCGCGATCCTCCCGGTGATCGTCATCGCCATGGCCTGGTCACGGGCCCGGGTCGCCGCGGCGCCGGACGACGGACCGGAGATCGTGCGCCCGCTCGCCGCCGCGGTCCTGGTGCTGTTCGCGGGAGCGACGCACCTCAACGAGGCGCTGCTCCACGGCCGCAACGCCGGGCAGGCGATCGCGTTCGTGCAGGAGACCGAGACCTGCAAGGCGAGCATCATGGCGGCCAATGCCGGCCCGCCCGGGCCGGTCGATCCGACCGGTTGGGACTGTCGCCACACCTACAGCCTGTACGGCCTCGAACGTCCCTTCGTGAAGCGCACGCTCACCGATCCGGACTACGAGCTGATGGGCCGGGGCCCGTGAACGTTCCCGTGACGCGGTGAAGCCCGCGACGAACGCGGGCATCATCGGCCAAGGGTGCGGGACTGTAACGGCCCGCATGCGCCTCACCAGTTGTAGGCGATGCGGCCCGTGACGGTGCGACCGTTGCCCCAGAAGCAGCCGAAATAGCCGCAGCCGGAGACGTATTTCTCGTCGGCGATATTGTTGACGTTGAGCGAGAGCTTGTAATGCCCGGTGGTGTAGCTCGCAGCCGCGTCGAACAGGATGTTGGACGGCAGCTCGTAGAGATTGGCGTCGAGGTCCCAGCGGCTGCCGACATAGCGGATGCCGCCGCCGAACCCGACTCCGGCGAGCGGGCCGGTCTTGATGTTCTGGAACAGCCACAGATTGGCGGCGTTCCGCGGCACGTTGGCCGGCTGGTTGCCGTTGTACTGGCCGCCGACGATCTCGGCATCCGTGTAGGTGTAGTTGGCGATCAGATCGAGGCCTTCGGTCAGGTTGGCCAGCGCCGAGAGCTCGACGCCTTTCGAATGCACCTCGCCGATCTGCGTCTGCAGGAAGCTGCCCGCCGCCGTGGTCAGCACGTTGGTCTGGGTGAGGTCGTAGACGGCGGCCGTGAAGAAGCCCTTGAACCAGGTCGGCTGGTATTTCACCCCGGCCTCGTACTGCTCGCCTTCGCTGGGCTTGAACGTGTTGCCCTGCGGATCGCTGCCGATCACCGGCTCGAACGAGGTGGCGTAGCTGATGTAGGGGGCGAGGCCGTTGTCGAACAGATAGGAGAGGCCGACCCGGCCCGTGAAGGCGCGGTCGTTCTGGTTCTGCAAGGTCGTCCCTGGCGGGCCGTAGATCGACTCGACGTAGGTACTCGAATCGACCGACGCCCAGTCGTGCCGGATGCCGAGCGTCAGCAGCCACTTGTCGAGCTTCACCTGATCCTGGAGGTAGAGTCCGGTCTGGACCAGCGTGCCGTCGACCTTGCTGGCGTAGGTGACGTCCTTCGGGATCGCGACGCCGTACACCGGGACGAAGACGTTGACGCTCGGCGCGGTGCCGAATTCGGTGAGCGTGTCGACCGAGTGGCGGCGCACGTCGAGACCGAGCAGCACGGTGTGCGACAGGAACCCGGTGTCGAACTTCGCCTGGACCTGGTTGTCGATCGTAAAGGTGCCGTACTTCTCGTCGTTGTAGGAGGCGCCGCGACCCGCCGTGTCGGGTGTGAGAAGATTGGTGTAGTACAGATTCTGATAATCCCAGGTCAGGGACAGGTAGCGGGCGTTCTGGCGGAAGATCAGGTTGTTGTCGAAGCGGTGCTCGAGCTCGTAGCCAATGCTGGCCAGCGTGCGCTTGGAGTCGTCGAAGTTGGGATCGCCGAGATTGCGGCTGCGCGGCAGCGTGATGCCGTTGCGGTTGGCGTACAGCGTATACTCGTTCGGCAGTCCGACCGGCGTGCTGGCGCGGTCGTGCTGCAGGTTGGCCAGCACGGTGAGCGTCGTGTCGGCGTTCGGCTTCCAGGTGACGGCGGGCGCGATGTAGTAGCGGTCATCCTTGGTGCCATCGACCTGGGTCTCGCCCTGGCGGGCGAGGCCGGTGAGCCGGTAGGCGAACTCCGAAGTGCCTGGCACCGGGCCGCCGAAGTCGAAGGCACCGGTGTAGCGGTCGAAGGTGGCGCCCTCCACCATCGCGGTGCCGAAGTTCGTCCACTGCGGCCGCTTGCTGACCAGGTTGATCAGCCCGCCCGGGTTACCCTGCCCGTACAGCACCGAGGACGGACCGCGCAGCACCTCGATGCGCTCCAGGCCCCACGGCTCGATCGACGGCGCGCCCTGGCTGCGCATCAGCTTGAGGCTGTTGAGGTAGAAGCTGTCAGCCGACGAGAAACCCCGGATGATCGGCGCATCGAAGCGCGGGTCGAAGCCGAACGGCTCGGCCACCACGCCGGCCGAATAGGTCAAGGCTTCACCGATATTGGTGACGGCGCGCTGGTCGAGCTGATCGCGGGTGACGACCGAGATCGCCTGCGGGATCTCGCGGATCGGCGTGTCGGTCTTGGATCCGGTCTCGGTGCGGGTGGCGACGAAGCCGCGCACCGGGCCCTTCGGCGATTCCTGATCGCGGTCGGCCTCGACCGCGATCGTGGAGAGCTCGGTCGCCGTCTGGGCCGCGAGCGCCGCGGGAAAAAGACAGGCCAGCGCCGCCCCACCCGCCAGCCGGTTCCTGATCGTGTTGCTCCTGGACATGATACCCCGCCGATCCATCTTCCCGGCATCCACAAGATACGAATTGTTCTAATTCTAACCTTGCGAGACCGATCCCCGTCGAGACTTGTCATACCAACAGCAACAGCAGGCGGATTGTCTATCCTTGTTCGTCGTTGAACAGTCCTGGCTCCTCCGGTAAAGCTGATGCAGACCTGTGTTCTGCACGAAACAGGACAGAACTGTTCCAGACAACGTGTGCGGACCACTTCAGCAGACCGCTTCGATGCAGCCAGGCCCCCGGCGATGACCTTCAGCCCCAACATGACATCGCGGATCGACGGTATCGCGGTCCTGGAAGACCTTCGCTACCGCCGCTGGCCCGGCGCCATCGCCGACGTGTGGCACGCCGCCTGCGCGGCGGGGGCGCGCGGCGAGTACGTCTCGGAAAGTCCGCGGCTGTTCGTGGTGCTGGACCGCGAGGGTGGCGACACGGCGCTGCGGCTGGGCCCGGGGGCGGCCGACATGCCGACCCCGCGCGTGACGAATCCGATGAGCTACATCCCGGCCGGCATGCCGATCTGGTCGCGCGTCGACGCGCCGATGCGCATCCGCCATCTCGACATCCATTTCGACGTCGCGACGATCGCCGAGCGGCTCGGCGAGGAGCCCGACCGGGTCGCGCTGGCGACGCCGCGGCTGCAGTTCACCGACCCGCGTCTGCTCGGCCTGGCCCGGCTGATCGCCGAGGAGTGCAGCACGCAGGGCGTACGCCACGACCTCTACGGCGACAGCCTGGTCACGGCGCTGTTCATCGATCTGATGCGGGTCGGCCCGCCGGCCGCCCGCCGCCGCTCGGCGCTGTCGCCGCGCCAGCTCGACCGCGCCACCGCGTATATCGAGGAGAACTGCCTTCGCGGGATCCGGCTGCAGGATCTGGCCGCGCTCACCGGTCTGTCGCAGTCCTATTTCAGCCACGCCTTCAAGGCGGCGACCGGCGTGCCGCCCTACCAGTGGCACATGCAGGCGCGGATCCGGAAGGTGCAGGACATGCTGGCCCGCTCCGGCCTACCGCTGACCGAGATCGCCGCCACCGCCGGCTTCGCCGACCAGGCCCATCTCACTCGCGTCTTCCGGCGCATCGTCGGCACCACCCCGGCCGCCTGGCGCCGCGACGCGCGGATGTGAGCAGGACGATGCGGCGCATCTCCGTCGTCCCGGGGCGCACCGTAAGGCGCGAGCCCGGGACCCATATCCCCGGCCTGTCGTGAGCCACCAGGACCGGGAGTTATGGATTCCGGGTTCGCTGCTTCACAGCGCCCCGGAATGACGACTTGCTCAGCACGCCGCCGCGAGCTGCTCGCGCAGATGCGGATATTTCTCGGTGAGCAGCGAGCCCGAATAGTAGGTCGGGCGGAAGGCCGGCTGGGCCCGGACGGCATCGAGCCACGCGCCGACCGCCGGACGGGTCGCCCACAGATGCGAGACGCGGATGTCGTCCATGCGGACGATCACGGGCATCACCGAGATGTCGGCCAGCGTCGGCGCCCCGCCCTGCAGGAACGGCCCGCCGCTCGCCGCGATCGCCTCGTCCATGCGCACCACCGTCTGCTCGAGCTTCTTCATCGCCAGCGTCATCTCGGCTTCGGGAAAGCCAGTGCGGCCCATCGACAGCAGGAACTCGCGACGCAGCGGCTTCGACTCCGCCATCGCCCGGAACGCCTCCTCGCTCATCGCCTGGAAGTGCGGCAGGAAGGCGAGGTTGTAGCTCGGCACCCGGATCGCCGGCGCCGGCACCTCGTCGATGAAGCGCATCAGCGAGCGCATCCTCGCCCGCGCCACCGGATCGGCCGGCACGAAGCGCGGGCCTTCGGAAAAGACCTCGTCCAGATACTCCATGATCACCGAGGAATCGATCACCACGGCGCCGTCGTGGACGAGCGTCGGCACCACGCCGTTCGGATTGATCGCGAGATAGTCGGGCTTGAGCTGGTCGCCGGCGAACAGGTCGAGCCGGTGCTCCTCGAAGGGCAGGCCCTTGGCGTTCAGCACGAACCGCACCCGCTGGCTGCAGGTCGATTGCGGCGCGTTGTAGAGGGTCAGGGCCATGCGTTCTCTCCCGTCGGATTGTTGTGTGGCCGGGAGGCTCGCAGGCGGACCGGGAGGACGTCAAGGCCGCGGACGAGGGGCGTCGGGCCGCAGAGCGCCGCGCCCGGGACACGAAGGGCCCCCGAGGAGACGCGACCGGGCCGACGTCGAACGCGATCAGCGCCGCCCGCGGCGCTGCGACAGGTTCACCTCGAAGGTGAAGCGGTCGGCGCGGGCGACGGTCTGGCCGATGATCACCGGGGCGCCGGCCTTGGTCGTCATCGTGTAGTCGATCCGCATCATCGGCGAGCCGGCCGGTTGGCCGAAATGTGCGGCATGCTCCTCGCGCAACGCGGTCGACGAGAACTCGCAGCGCAGGTTCTCGACGTCGATCTTGCGCTTCTTCAGGAGCGGGAAGATGAACTGCTCCGACAGGTCGGTGCGGAGCTGCTTGGCGAGCCGCGGCCGGAACCACCACGAGTGCAGCGCCACCGGCTCGTCGTTCGCGAAGGTGAGCTTCTGGTGCATGAACAGGCGCGAGCCGCGCGGCACCCGCAGGCGCGCCGCGACGTCGTCGTCGGCCTCGAGCTCGTTGAAGCCGACCTCCTCCAGCCGCGGCGTGAAGCCGGCGCGGGCGATCTCGTCGCCGATGGAGCGGTCGGGATCGCCGGCCAGCACCCGGTGGATGCGCGGCTTCTCCTTGACGAACACGCCGAGGCCCTGGTGGCCGCGGATCAGCCCCTCGTAGGTGAGCTCGGTGAGCGCGCGTCGCACCGTGATGGCGCTGACCTCGAACTCCTCCATCAGCTCGCTGAGGCTGGGCAGCCGCTCTCCCGGCGGATAGGTCCCGCGGGCGATCCGGCTGCGCAACGCGGTGGCAACGTCGTGGTAGAGGAAGGAGCGGCGAGTATTACGCATTGTGATAAAACTGTCAGGCCGTCGGGATCCAGCGACCGAAAGTGCTCGGTGTCGGACGGCGAGCCGGCGAATCGCCGAACCACTTGCGCACGACTGTCCGTTCTTGCCACGAGCAGGGCGGCGCTGTCGATTGCACTTTCGCTTTTTTTCCGTTTTTACGGGCGCGGCGGCTATGCGCAGCGGCCCACATCGCGGCCCGTCCCACCCGGGGCCGCCGCCCGGGGCGGCCCGTCCTACCCGGCCGAGCTGCGGAACAGCGGCCGCCCCGCCGCGCGGCGTGAAAGCACCTCGTCGGTGTCGGCGCCGAGCGCCGGCGAGGCCGCAGCGTAGACCAGCGGCGTGCGCGACAGCAGGATCGGCGTGCGCACGCCCGGCACGGCGCCGGCCGCGGTCGCCGGCGCCGGCAGGTCGAGCCGCATGCCGCGCGCCACCACCTGCAGGTCGGCGAATACCTCGGCGACGTCGTGGATCGGCCCGGCCGGGACGCCGACCCGTTCCAGCGCCGCGAGCAGATCGTCGCGCCGCCGCGCCGTCGTGCGGGCCGTGAGGGCCGCGGCGAGCTCGTCCCGCCCGGCGACCCGGCCGGCATTGGAGGCCCAGCGCGGATCGCCGGCGAGATCGCCGGCATCGAGAACCTCGCACAGCCGGCGGAACTGCCCGTCGTTGCCGACCGCGATCACCAGATGCCCGTCCTGGGCCGGAAAGACCTGATACGGGACGATGTTGGGGTGGGCATTCCCCATCCGCACCGGCGAGCGGCCCGACACCAGGTAGTTGAGGGCCTGGTTGGCGAGCACGCCGACCATCGAATCGAGCAGCGCCATGTCGATGTGCTGGCCGAGGCCGGAGCGCTCGCGCTCCGCCAGCGCGGCCTGGATGGCGACCGTCGCGTAGAGGCCGGTGAAGATGTCCGCGAAGGCGACGCCGATCTTCATCGGCTCGCCGTCCGGCGCACCGGTGAGATGCATGATCCCGCCCATCGCCTGAATCAGGTAGTCGTACCCGGCCCGCGACGCGTAGGGGCCGGTCTGGCCGAAGCCGGTGATCGAGCAGTAGATCAGCCGCGGATTGATCGCCTTCAGGCTGTCGTAGTCGAGGCCGTGGCGCTTCAGCCCGCCGAGCTTGAAGTTCTCGATCAGCACGTCGGCCTCGCGGGCGAGCGCCAGGACCAGCTCGCGCCCCTCCGGCGTCTCGAAGTCGGCCTCGACCGAGCGCTTGCCGCGATTGGTGGAGTGATAATAGGCCGCCGCGCCGGCGCCGCCATCGCGCTCCGGCACGAAGGGCGGCCCCCAGGTCCGGGTGTCGTCGCCGACCTCCGGCCGCTCCACCTTGATCACCTCGGCACCGAGATCGGCGAGAAGCTGGCCGGCCCATGGCCCGGCCAGGATGCGGGCGAGTTCGAGGACACGGACACCGGCGAGGGGGGGAACGGACATGACGCGCACGCGATGACGGGAGCAGGAGGGCTGTGGTAGCAAGGAAGCAGATTTCTGTTTCCGAGGCGAGCCCGATCCGGGCCGCCGTCCCCGCGGGCGTTGCGCCCGCCCTGCCGGTGGTCCCGCCCATGACCGACCTTCCGATCGGCCCGCTCGTCCTGCACGCCACCGGCTACGGACCGCCGCTCGTGCTGCTGCACGGGCTCGGCTGCGACCACGGATTCTGGGACTTCGCGGCGCCGCTGGGCGACGCGTTCCGCGTCGTCTTCTACGACCTGCCGGGCCACGGCACGACGCCGGTGCCGGCCGAGCCCTACGGCGTCGAGGATCTGTCCCAGCAGCTCGCCGATCTGTTCCGGGCTCAGCACATCGGCCGCGCCCATGTGGCCGGCATCTCGCTCGGCGGGCTGGTCGCGCAACATTTCGCCGCGCATTTCCCCGCCCTGGTCGACCGGCTCGTGCTGATCGACACGATCCCGCGCTACACCGCCGAGATGCGGACCCTGTGGACCGAGCGGGCCGCGGCGGCGCGGCAGCACGGGGTGGCCGCCCTGGTCGAAGGCCTTTTGCCGATCTGGTTCTCCGATGCCGCGATCGCCGCCGACATCGCCGGCGTCCGCTATCTGCGCGCCGCCCTCACCCGCACGCCCGCGGAGGGCTATGCGCTGGCCTGCGAGGCGCTCGCCGCCGCCGACCTCCTGGCCGAGGCGCCCCGCATCGCGGCGCCGACCCTGGTGCTGTGCGGCAGCGACGACCGCGCCGCCTTCGTCGAGGCCGCCCACTGGCTCGCCGCCACCATCCCGAACGCCCGCGCCGACGTCATCCCCGGCACCCGCCACGCCTCGGTGCTGGAGCGCCCGGATCTGGCGCTGCCGCTGCTGCGGGAGTTCCTGGGCGGCGAGTGAGAGGGTTTTGGGGCCCCCTTCCCTCTCCCCTCGCGGGAGAGGGTGCCGAGCGAAGCTCGGCGG
>NZ_NPEX01000869.1 GCF_003258865.1 Rhodoplanes roseus
GAGGATGAGCGCCAGGCGGGAATCGAAGATGCCGACCTGAAAGACGATGAAGGCGAGCGGAATGAAGAGGATCGACGGCGGCACCAGATAGGCGAGGAAGATGAGGAGCCCGGTGGTGCGCGCGCCGGTGAAGCGGATGCGCTCGATCGCATAGGCGGCGAGCACGGAGGCAAACAGCGACAGGAAGGTGGAAGCGAAGGCAACGAGCATCGTGTTCCACAGCCAGCCCGGATAGGACGTCTCGAAGAGCAGGTAGCGGATAT
>NZ_NPEX01000870.1 GCF_003258865.1 Rhodoplanes roseus
CGCCAGCATGTTCCGACAGGTGCAGCCTGAGCCCTGATCGCGAGATCTGCATGTAGAGCGGGAAGTTGTCGCCGTAGCGGTGTTCCCAATCGACGGTGAAACCGAGAAATCCGAGATAGAACTCGTTCGCCTTCTCGACATCAAATATGCGGACGATGGGCACCGCCTGTTCGAGGGAAATCCCCTCGGAACGCACGGCCTCGTCATCGTCGATTTTCGCCGATAGGACATTCCAGTTCGGCAGCCCGAACTGGCGGGCGATG
>NZ_NPEX01000871.1 GCF_003258865.1 Rhodoplanes roseus
GCCCCTCGGCGGCATTTTGCCGGCGGCCCCGACCGGCAATGTGACAGAGGCGCCTTACCGGGCGGAGATCACCGAGCTCGGACGCAAGCATCCCGTCACCCGTGACCTGCCCGGCGGGGATACCTCGCCGCCAAGCTGGAGCCGCTGGTTCCGCCTCATCGATACGGTCGTGACGGCCGGCGATGTCGCCCTCAAAGGCGAGGACGGCAAACCGCTTCTGGTTCTCGCACATGAGAACGAAGGGCGCATCGCCATGCTTCTCT
>NZ_NPEX01000872.1 GCF_003258865.1 Rhodoplanes roseus
GCGCGCCATCGGTGCCGGCTTTCTCATCGCGGCGATCGTGTGGATTTTGCCGAGCGCTTCCGGCAGCGAATTCCTCGTCATCGTGCTCTTCACCTATATTATCGCGATCGCCGAGTTCACCCACATTATTGCCGGCAGCGTGGAGGCATTCCTGCTCGTCGCGCATGGCGATATCAGCATCTTCACGATGATATGGGACTTCACTGTGCCCGTATTAATAGGCAACATCCTAGGCGGAACGGCACTCTTCGCCCTCCTCGCTT
>NZ_NPEX01000873.1 GCF_003258865.1 Rhodoplanes roseus
GGAGCCACAATCCGACGCTCTAACCAACTGAGCTACGTTCGCATGTCCTGGCGAGGCGGTGCGGACCCTAGTGTTCCGCGCCGGAGATTTCAAGCGCCGGCGGGCCATATCCTGGCGCCCGGGCTTGCGATTCCTCACCTCTGCGGCACCGCTTAGCCGAGGAGCGTCGCCAAGGGAAGGGGGCGGCGAAGAAACTCTGCGCGGCGCCGTCGCACACCCGTTCTCACAGCCCCGTTGATGGCCTCGTTCATGGCCCCGTTCGA
>NZ_NPEX01000874.1 GCF_003258865.1 Rhodoplanes roseus
GATGACGCGGGCAGGCACCGACAAGGTCGCCTTCTCGTCACCCGGCGACACCTATATTTCACGCAATCCCGGCTCCGTCTCCTACACGGGCAACTCTCTCGACGTTGCGGTACAAGGAGATGGTTGGCTGGCGCTTTCGACCCCAGACGGCACCGTCTACACGCGCGACGGTCGTCTGCAGATGACGGCAACCGGCGAGCTCCTGAGCACCGCCGGCTATCCCGTTCTCGATCCCGGCGAAGCTGGCATTCTTCTCGATCCGC
>NZ_NPEX01000875.1 GCF_003258865.1 Rhodoplanes roseus
TAATGCGGCAGCTCCATCACGAAGGGCGCCGTCTCCTTGTGGCGCAGCACGGAGACGGAAAGAAGCTTGGCGACAAGGAGCGCGGCAAAGATCGTGATCGTCGACAGATAGAAGAGAACGAGCCCCTTCGCCTCGACGAAGTAGATGTTGATGAGGAGCGTATAGAGCGGGATCTTCGCCAGGCAGTTCATGAACGGCACGGTGAGGATCGTCGCAAGCCGCGCCCGCTCGTCCGGAATGCCCTTCGTCGCCATCACGCCCG
>NZ_NPEX01000876.1 GCF_003258865.1 Rhodoplanes roseus
CAGCCCCAGATCTGCGAGGAAAGGGCGGCGGTCACGTCCTCGGTGAGGCCGAGCGCCTTGCCGACCTCGCGCACGGCACCCTTGGAGCGGTAGCGGATGACGGTGGCGCAGAGGGCGGAGCGGTGCCGCCCATAGGTTTCGTAGATCCACTGGATCACCTCCTCGCGCCGCTCATGCTCGAAATCGACGTCGATGTCGGGGGGCTCGCCGCGGTCGCGCGACACGAAGCGCTCGAAGAGAAGGTCGTTGCGCTCCGGATCGA
>NZ_NPEX01000877.1 GCF_003258865.1 Rhodoplanes roseus
GATGGCATCGAAGAGGCCTTCGCCCTTCGGCCGTTTGTGGATGGTGTTCGACGTTTCTCTGAGAAGCAGGAGAATGAGGACGGCGCCGATCGCCGGCGTCGCGCCGCAGACGATGAAGGCGACCTGCCAGCCGCCGAGCGAGAGCGCGACCCCCGTCAGAGCGAGTGAGAAGGCATACCCGACGGACGTCGATCCGATGAGCCAGCCCATCGCCGTGCCGCGACGTCGGTCTGTCGACATCTCCGAAAACACCATGACCAGC
>NZ_NPEX01000878.1 GCF_003258865.1 Rhodoplanes roseus
CGCCCGGCACGCCCATCGACGCGGCCGGCGAAACGCTCCTGGCGCGACTCAAGGCGTGGCGATCGGAGGTGGCGCGCGGCCGCGGCGTGCCGGCCTATGTGGTGCTGCACGACGCCACCATGGAAGGCATCGCCGCCGCCCGCCCGACGACCCTCGACGCGCTGCGCGGCATCCCCGGCATCGGCGACAAGAAGCTCGAGCACTACGGCCCCGATCTCCTGGCGATCGTCCGCGCCGCCGAGTGATCGGCGCAGCCAGTAGC
>NZ_NPEX01000087.1 GCF_003258865.1 Rhodoplanes roseus
GTGCTCTTCCGATCTCCTGCCGGTGACGGCGGGCGCCGGCGGTGCCGGTGGCAACGGAGCCGCCGTGACGGTCACCAACAATGCGGCGATCGGCACCACCGGATTCGGGGCGCACGGCATCGTCGCCCAGAGCATCGGCGGCGGCGGCGGCCTGGTCGGCGGCGGCAGCTTCGCGACGACTCCGGGCTCCGGATCGTTCGCCGGCAGCGTCGGCGGCGCCGGAACCGCCGGGACGGTGCGGGTGACCAACAATGCCGACGTGATCACGACCGGTCTCGACTCGACCGCGATCTTCGCCCAGTCGATCCGGGCCGGCGGCCTCGGCCAGGACATCACGATCGAGCACACGGCCGGCACCCTGGCGGGCGGCGGCGGCAACGGCCACGCGGTGTGGTTCAGCGGTGGCGCCGCCAACCTGCTCACCAATGCCGGCATCGTGACGACCGTGCTGGGCATCGACGGCATGACCCTGAAGGGCGAGGCCGGCGGCGAGCGCATCGTCAACACCGGCCTGACGATCGGCTCGGTCGATCTCGCCGGCGGCGCCAACGCCTTCGAGAACAAGGCCGCCGGCATCTTCAACGCCGGCACCACCGTGTATCTGGGCGCCGGCAACACGCTCACCAACGAGGGTCTGTTCTCGCCCGGCGCCTATCTGCGGGTGCTGACCACCAACATCACGGGCAACGAGGTCCAGACCGCGTCCGGCATCTACGGGCTCGACCTCAGCTTCCTCGATCACACGGCGGACCGTACCAACCTGACCGGCAGCGCCGACCTTTCGGGCGTCGTCGACCTCAACATCATGCGCCCGGGGCTCGCCAAGCCGGGCACCCGCGAGGTGACGATCGTGTCGGCCGCGCTCGGCACCGGCACGACGCGCGACACGCTCGGCCTCGACGCCGTGCCGACCGCGGTCGCCCAGTACGGCCTGGTCTACCCGGACCTCAACACCATCCTGCTGAGCTACACGATCGACTTCTCGCCCGGCGGGCTGACCGTCAACCAGCATTCGGTCGGCAACGCCGTCAACGCCATCCAGACCGCCGGCGTGTCGCCGGGCTTCGAGCCGATCGCGGCCGCGCTGTTCTACCAGCCGACCGTGGCGGGGCTGGGCAAGGTCTACGACTCGCTGTCGGGCGAAGGCACCAGCGGCGTCCAGCAGGCGACCTTCACGGCGGACGACCGCTTCATCGGCGCGGTGTGGAATCAGATCGACCTGTGGCGCTCGACGACGTCGCCGGGCGGCGGCGTGCTCGCCGCCTACGACCTGCCCGCGCACAACGCCTATGCGAGCACCGGCGCGACCGACTTTCCTCGTGCGCTCGCGCCGTCGACCTGGACGCCGGTTTGGCGGAGCTGGGCGACGGGGTCGGCCCACACCGCGTCGGTCGATGCGCAGAATCCGCCGGGTGCGGGGCGTCTCTCCTATGACGGCGTCTCGGCGGCGGCCGGCATCGATCGCCAGCTGTCGCCGGATGCGATCGTCGGCATTGCCATCGGTACCAGCGAGCAGCGCTTCCAGGTGCCGGACCGGGCCACGTCCGGCTCGGTGACGGGCCTGCAGATCGGCGCCTACCAGGCGTCGCGCTGGGGCGCGTACTACACCAACGCCATGCTGGCCGGCGGCTTCTACAACAACAAGACCACCCGCACCGCGCTCGTGCCGGGGACCAACGAGCCGATCGTTCCGGTGCCGACCATCCTGGAGATGCTGGGCGGCGACTTCAGCAGCCAGTCGATCAGCGGGCGCTTCGAGGTCGGACGAAAATTCCGCTACGACGTCTTCGATGTCTCGCCCTTTGTCGCGCTGCAGTTGACCGCCTGAGCCTCGGGGCCTACCGCGAGACCAACGCGGGCGTCGGTGGCACCCAGCTCGGGCTGAGCTTCGCCGATCGGGACATCTGGTCGCTGCCCTCCTTCGTCGGTGTGCAGGTCGACACGCGGCTCACCTTCGCGCCGCTGGAGACGACCGCTTGGGTGCGGACGGCCTGGCGGCACGAGTTCGCCGATCGTCGGTCGATCGACGCGTCGTTCCAGGTGGCGCCCGGCTTCGGCTTCGTGATCGACGGCGTGCGGGCCGCGGCCGACGCCGTCACGGTCAGCGCCGGCACCAAGGTGAAGGTCAACTCCTGGGGCGCGTTCTACCTCGCTTTCGACGGCGAGTTCTCCGACCGTTCCAGCCTCTATTCCGGCTCGGTGGGGTTCAAGGGCACATGGTAGGCGCGGATCGGGAGGCAAAGGGACTTCGCCGTCGCGTCTGGCGAGCGGCCGTGACCATCGCGGCCGCCCTGTTCGGGGCCGGTGCGCCGCTGCTCGGCGGTGCGTCGGCTCAAACGCCCGACAACGCTGCCGCCTGGCGGGTCGAGTGCACGGGCGACGGCAAGGTGCTGGACTGCCGCGCCGTCCAGCAATTGTTCAATCGCGAGACCCGCCAGCTCGTGCTGTCGATCCTGGTGCGCCAGCCGCGCGACGCCAAGGCGGCTGTCATGATGATCCAGGTCCCGTTGGGGATCAGCCTCACCGACCCGATGCAGATCAAGGTCGATGCCGGTCAGCCCGAGCGCCAGGCCGTGCAGACCTGCACGGCGGCGGGATGCTTCGTCGGTCTCTCCGTTCCGGACCGCCTGCTGGCCGCGATGCGGACCGGGACCGAGCTGAAGCTCTCGTTCGTCGACGGCAGCAAGAAGGCGATCGACCTGACGGTTCCGCTCCTCGGCTTCGGCCTCGCCTTCGACAAGGTGAAGTAAGGGCGGCCGGCGATGTCGCGGCGCTCCCGACCACGTCCTCCCGCCCCGTCGGCAATCGATGGGACGACGACATCGCCGTCGCGGTCCTTCCCGAAGTGACGGTCCTCGGCGCCCGACGTTGCGGCCGTGGCCTTCGAGGGCTGCGCTTCGCGCAGCCACCTGGCCAGCGTGTCGGCGCCGATCACGCCGCGGGGCCGGTCGTTTCCAGCCCAAGTCTCCCCGCCGTTCGACACGCCATCATCGCCTACACGCTGCAAGCGGTTCGCCGGTGCTCTCGTTGCAGAAGACGAATCGCCTCCGCGGTGCCGAATAGAACCAAAGTGCCCAAGGAGTGCTGGACGAACTCGATGCCGCCGCGATACGGCGCCGATCAGCCGGCGGCGAGGCGGCGGCCGAGCCGTAGCCCCCAGGCGTAGATGGTCAGCGACGGATTGACCCGGCTGGTGCGCGGCAACACGCTGCCGTCGCCGACATAGAGCCCGCGCATGCCGTGCACGCGGCCGTCGGGATCGACCACGCTCGACTCGGGATCGGCGCCGGTCACCAGCGTTCCGACCGCGTGCGAGGTGCCGGCGAGCCCGGTCCAGCGGCTGGTGCCGGCGAAGCCGGCGTGCCGCAACGCGCGCTCGAAGTCGTGGATGCAGGCCGCGTGCTCGTCGCGCGACGGGGCGATGCGGTCGAGCTCGTAGTCGAGGACCGGCCGGTGGCCGCGATTGGACACCACGCGGTTGTCGGGACTCGATCCGTCCTCCGTGGTGACGAAGAAGCCGAGCGCCCGCGCCCCGATCATGTCGCTGAAGAACTCCGGCGTCGCCGCCGGGAGTTGGGTCGCGAGCAGCTGGCCGTCCAGCCAGCCGAGGCACTGCACGGTCGTGTGCGGGTGTCTTTCGTTAAAGAAGATCGCCGTCTTGCGCAGGACGTCGTAGTCGCGGAACGGCGAGAAGACGATCACGGCGCTGTTGATGTGCATGCGGAAGTTGCGGCCGACCGATGCGGCGCAGGGAAGTGTCCGGTCGAGGCCGGTGACGGCGAAATAGTCCTGCAGCAGGCGCGGAGACGACATGGCACCGCAGGCGAGCACGACGGTGTCGGCGAAGAAGTAGCTGCCGTCGGCGCAGACCACGCCTTCGACCACGTCGGGCCGGTCGCTCGCATGCAGGAAGCCCGTCACCTCCTTGTCGAGGACGAGGCGGAAGTTCGCCTCGTTCTCGATCGGCAGGACGAAGCACAGCTCGGAGTCGCCCTTGTAGCCGGCGACGGAGGCGTAGCCGTCGAAGTGCTTGGCCTCCTGCGGATCGTTCACGATCTCCGGCTTCAGCCCCAGCGGCAGCGGCTCCGGACGCCAGGCCGGATCGTCCTCGACGATCTTGTCGATCACCGACTGCAGCTCCGGCTCGTTGGCGAACCGATTGACGTGCAGCATGCGCTCGGCCTCGTCGTAGTAGGGCTCGAGCGTGTCGAGCCCGAACGGCCAGCCGAGGCACTGGAAGGCGGGGTCGGGCTCGAACTCGTGCGCCGAGAAGCGCAGGAGCGCGGCGCCGTACCACTTCGTCTTGCCGCCGAGATTGTAGTGCTCGGCGCTCGGCACGAACGGCTTGCCGTGGCCGTCCTGCCATTCCGTCTTGTTGGAGAACCGGCCCTCGCGGAACACCACCATGGTCGAGAGGGTCATCCCGTCGCGCGGCAGCCGACCGCCCTTCTCGAGCATCAGCACGCGCTTGCCGGCCTTGACCAGCGCGTAGGCAGCGGCGCCGCCACCCGCCCCGCTGCCGACCACGATGACGTCGTAGCGATCCTGCATCTCGTGATCTCCTCTGGCAGCCCGGCTCGACCGGAATGGATGCGGCGCGTCCGGTCCCCCGGTTCAGCCGCCGATGGCGAAGCCAGGGTAACAGGTCATGCCGCCGTCGACATAGAGCGTGATGTCACCGGTAGCCCCGCTGCAGCTTGCCGCGGAAGATCCAGTACACGGCGATCGTGTAGGCGAAGATCACCGGCAGGATGACGACCGTGCCCCAGAACAGGAAGTCGAGCGAGGGCTCGGGCGCCGCCGTGTCGGTGATCGTCAGCGCGTAGGGGATCATGTAGGGCCAGAACAGGACCGCGAGGGTGAGAAAGGCCATCAGGAAGAACAGTGCCGCCATGGCGAACGGCATGCCGTCGCGCCGCCGGCGAGCACCGAGCACGATGCCGAGCACCGCGACGACGCCGACGAGCGGGAGCACGAGCCCCCAGCTCCGCCCCGCGAGGTGGCTGGCGACGCGCTCGGCGACGACGAGCGTCGCCCCGGTGGCGACCGCCAGCACGACCACCATGGCGCCGGCCAGCCACGGGATCAGCCGATAGGCCCGCTCGCGCAATCCGTCCTCGCTCTTGAGGACCAGCCACGACGCGCCCAGCAAGGCATAGCCGATCACGAGCCCGATGCCGCACAGCACCGGGAACGGCGCCAGCCAGGCGAAGGCGCCGCCGGAATACTGGCCATTCACCACCGGGATGCCCTGGATCATCGCGCCGACCGCGGCACCCTGCACGAAGGCCACCGCCGTGGAGCCGAGCCAGAACCCGCGGTCCCACAGCGGTCGCAGCCGATCGCTGCGACCGCGGAACTCGAACGCGACGCCGCGGAAGATCAGGCCGACCAGGAGGAGCACGACGGGCAGGTAGAACGCCGACAGGAACACGGCGTAGACGGCCGGGAAGGCCGCGAACAGCACGGTGCCGACGACGATCAGCCACGTCTCGTTGCCGTCCCAGAACGGTGCGATCGCAGCGATCATCTGGTCCCGCTCGTGCTCGTCGCGGGTGGTGCCGAAGAGGATCCCGACGCCGAGATCGGCGCCGTCGAGGATCACGTAGATCAGGACCGAGACGGCGACGACGCCGACGAAGAACAGGACGAGGGGCGAGGCTTCCATGGCGGTCACTCGCGGGCCTTCACGTCGCCGCCGGTGGTGCTCGCCGCCGAGCCGGCGAACGCCATCGGGCGGCTGCCCGCGGTGACGCGCGGGACCGGATCGCCGGGCGTCGGCCCGTCGCGCAGTAGCCGATAGATGTAGTGCGCCCCGAAACCGAAGACGATCAGGTAGACGGTCACGTAAACGGCGAACGACATCAGCACGGTCTCGGTCGTCAGCGACGGCGTCACCCCGTCGCGGGTGCGCAGCAGGCCGTAGACGATCCAGGGCTGGCGGCCGACCTCGGCCGTGTACCAGCCGGCGATCACGGCGACGAAGCCGGTGGGGAACGACAGGAAGGCTGCCCAGAGGAACCAGCGCGCCGTCTCCAGGGTGCCACGCCAGCGCAGCACCAGGCCGAGCCAGGACACCGCCAGCATGGCGAGCCCCATGCCGACCATGATGCGGAACCCGAAGAACGGGACGAGCACCGGCGGCCGGTCCTGCGCCGGGATGCTGTCGAGGCCGATCTCGCGCGAATCCCAGGTGCCCGAGGCGATGAAGCTGCCGAGGCGCGGCACCTCCAGCGCGAACAGGTTACGTCCGGCGCTTTCGTCGGGAATCCCGATGATCACCTCGGAGGCCGGCTGCTGCGTTTTCCAGCGGGCCTCGATGGCGGCGAACTTCGCCGGCTGATAGGTGTGCACCACGTCGCCGGTGAAGTGCCCGACCGCGATCTGCACCGGGATCAGGACCGCGGCGAGCGCCAGGCCCCAGCTCAGCATGACGCGCGCCTCGGCGCGATGCATGCCGCGTAGCGTGTACCAGGCGCCGGTCGCGACCACGGTCATGGCGGTGGTGAGGAACGCCCCGAGCAGCATGTGCGGCCAGCGCCAGCGCACCACCGGGCCTGTGGTGATGGTCCACCAGTCGGCCGGGATCACCTTTCCGTCGACGATGGTGTGGCCGAGCGGAACCTGCATCCAGCTGTTGTTGCACATGATCCAGAACGACGATGCCATCGTCCCGAGAGCCACCATGCAGCAGGCGAACAGATACAGGGCCGGCGGCACCCGGGCGCGGCCGAGCAGCACGACGCCGAGGAAGCTCGCCTCCAGGAGGAACGCCGTGAACGACTCGTAGGCGAGCAGCGGGCCCTGAATCGGCCCCGTCCTCTCGGCCATCGCGCTCCAGTTCGTCCCGAACTGGAAGGCCATGACGATGCCGGAGACGACGCCCATGCCGAACGACACGGCGAAGACCCGCAGCCAGAAGTCGAACACCCGTCGATAGACGGGCTTCCCGGTCGCGAGCGCCATCCCCTCGAGCGTCGCGAGCCAGGCCGCGAGCCCGATCGTGTAGGACGGGAAGATGATGTGGAACGTGACGACGAAGGCGAACTGGATGCGCGACAGAAATACCGGGTCGAAGTCCAATCCGATCTCCTTTCGCGCCGTGTCGTCTCGCGCGGTGTCGTCACGATGTCTCGGCCGCGTCGATCAGCCCGGCTGGATGCCGACCTGATCCTTCGGGAAGCGGGCCAGGACGGCCGGATCGATGTTGAGATGCTGCGCGACCAGCTCCGGCGGCGTGTGGGTCAGCCAGTTCGACAGGTCGACCTCCTGATACTCGGGCGCCTTGAAGATGATCAGCACCTGGAGATCCTCGGTTCCTGTGTTCTGGATGTAGTGCCCCTGGTTCTTCGGCACCACGCCGACGTCACCCGGCTGGAAGTCGAAGGTGCGCGCCCGCGGGCCGGCGTCGAACACGGTCATCCGGCCCTTGCCCTTGATCCAGTACTGCCACTCGTCCGCGTTGGGATGCCAGTGCATGCGCCGCAACGCCCCCGGCTTGAAGGTCTCCAGCGCCGCCGTGATGGTCTTCGACGCCTTGAAGGTGCGGCTGTCGGCGAGATAGATCGTGCCGCCCGCGTTCTGCTTCACCGGCTTGGTCCCGGTGAGAGAGAAGGTGAAGGGCTCCGGCGGCGTCCCGCCCGACGCCACCGACGCCTGTGCGGCGGCGAGCGGCCTGGCCTCCTTGCCCTGGAAGATCCACAGATCGTGCAGCGGGATGTTCTTGAACGTGTCGGCCGGCACGCCGAAGTTCTGGGCCAGGATCTCGGGCGGCGTGTGGGCGATCCAGTCGGTCAGCAGCAAGGTGCTGAACTCGGACTGTTGGGCGTCGTCGAAGACGAGGAGGAATTCGCACCCCTCCGCGCCGATGCCCTGCAGGGCGTGCGGACAGCCGGCGGGGAAGAACCACAGGTCGCCCACCCCCACGTCCTGGACATACGCGCGGCCCTCCTGGTCGAGCAGCGTGACCCGGCAGCGGCCGCTGGTGACGATGCCCCACTCGTTGGCGAGGTGCCAGTGCAGCTCGCGGATGCCGCCCGGTCCGAGCCGCATGTCGACGCCGGACACGTCCTTGGAGGCGGGAAACTCGGTGATCGTGACCTGGCGGCCCCAGCCACCCGCCTGGATGCGCTTGGGCATGATGTTGAAGGACGACCACAGCATCGGCATGGTGCCGACGTCGGTGGGCGGCGGGCTCTGGAAGGACGGCAGCTGCGCGGCGAGCGTCGGGTTCTGCGGACCCGGTGTGGATGTCGCCGCCGGGGTCGAGTTGATCGCGCCTTGCGCGGGCTCGTCGGGATTACCGAACGACGCGGCTCCCGCATCGCTGGACGCAAGGACAGCACCGCCGACCGCACTCATGGCCAACACCGTCCGGCGCGACAGATCATCCATTGTTCCTCCACTGTGAACTGAGTCGTGTGGCTCGCCCGTCTCGTCGTGATCGCAGATCCGGGGCCGGAAGACGGTCCGGCCACCTCGAATTCGGGTATCGCGTTCGGAGTCGGTGCCGCGCTCGGCGACGGACTCCGCCCGTGTCGGGAGAACGGCGCCTCGGCGCCTGCTGTGGTGCGAAGCATCGGGATTGCGGCTCGCGGCACCCGACCATGTCGGACAGGGGTAGTAAAGTAACGGATTCGCGAGCCCCGGGGCGGATTTACGCACTGTCTCCGACGCCTCTGTCCGGGGACCGACGCGATCGTCTCGGAGCACCCGCTCGCCAGCGTAACGCCTGCCCGTGACAGCCCCACGACTGCGGCCCTCCTCGCGCGGGCGGGGCGGCGGGGCGGCATCGAGCGGGCGCGCCTGCCGCTCATGCGCCGAGCAGCCAGATGAACAGGCCCACCGTCGGCAACGACAGGATGGTGCTCCAGAAGATGGTCGAGGCGATCTCGCGCTCCGCCGCCCTGAACTGCACGGCGAGGATCACGCAGACGACGGCGCTCGGGATGGCGAGGGCGATCACGGCCTCCTTCACCTGAGCGTCCGAGATCACCCCCAGGGGCATGACCGCGGCCCAGACGACCGCCGGAACCAGGACATTGCGGGACAGCGTCGACACGGCGATCGGCAGGTTGAACATCACACGCTGGCTGTACAGCGTGATCCCGGACGAGAACAGTGCGACGCCGGCGGTGGCGGCGCCCAAGAGGTCGAACGACTTCATCAGCGGCGACGGAAGCGGAATGTCGAGCAGCACCATGACGAAGCCGAGGAGCGGCCCCCACACCATCGGCTCCTTCAGCGCGGCGGCGATCTGGGCCGGGAGGCCGAGCGGCGGCCCGCTCGCATCGCCGCGCTGCGCCGCCCCGGCGGTCAGCAGCATCACGGTGACCGGGATGTGAAACACCACCAGGACCAGGGAGCTGACCGCCACCGAGATCGAGGCGACGGACGGGCCGAATAGATAGCCGAGAACCGGCAGCCCGACGAACCCGACATTCGGGCACCCGATGGCGAGCGCCTGCAGCGCCGCGCTCATCAGGTCGCGACCGACCGCATAGCGCGCGATCAGGAAGGGGATCACGTAGCTGGCGAGCAGCGCGACGACGAGCACCACGGTCAACGCCGTATGCCCGACCAGCTGGGATCGCGGCGTCGACACGATGCCGGTGAACAGCACCAGCGGCAGCGCGTAGATCATCACCATGCGGTTGAGGACGCGCGCGCCGTTCGCGTCGAAGTCCTGGTGCCACGCCGCCACCATGCCGAGCACCAGCGTGACGACGATCGGCAGCATGGCGTTGAGGATGGTCGAGATCATCGCCGAATCGCACTCCCGCTCCCGGCTCCGTCCTCTGCGACCAGGACGACCACATGGCCGTCCGGGTCGCGAATGGCGGCGGCTCTCCGGCCGGTTCTCCAGGTCACCACGCCCGGAGACACGAACGGCACGTCGTGCCGCTCCAAGCGCCGCACCAATGCGTCGAGGTCGTCGACGGCGTGAACCTGGCGGACGGACGCCACGTCGCCCGACCGCACCCGGGCGGTCGGGACCCGGCCGGGCGGAGACCGGTAATGCAGCAGCTCCACATGGGGCGTGGGCTCCGCCGCGGGTTCGAGCGTCACCACGTCCACGTCGCAGCCGGTCAAACCGTCGAGGCGATCCTGCTCCGGGCCGCGGTTCAGCGAGCGGCCGCCGAGCCTGAAGCCGAGCCGCTCGGTATAGAAAGCGATGCTGCGATCGACATCCGTGACGCAGATCGCCGTGTGGTCGAAGCCGAGGATGCCGGAGTCCCTCGTCCGGTGCCAGACCGGTGCGCCGACGCCCTCCGGAAACGCGATCAGCTCGAGTGGGTGCCCCTCCGGGTCGCGGAACTTGAAGGCCGTCACGCTGCCGGTGCCGGGGGGCAGGAGCACGGGCGCCCCCGTCGTGATCGTCCCGGGCGATCCCCCTTGGAGCCGCCGCCACACCTTGGCGATGTCGCCGCACACCAGGGCGATGTGCTGGAACCAGGGATCGTTCGACGCGCGCTCCGCCGGATAGGAGGCGCCCGGCGGGTCGAAGGCGACGAGCTCGACGATCTGCCGGCCGATCGCGACCTCGGCGGAGCGCGCCGTGGTCCCCGGCGCGAGCCCGAGCAGGCTCGCCCAGGCCGGGTCGGCAACCGCCTGCTCGGGCCCGACCACGAGCCCGAGTCGATCCCGATAGAACGCCGCGATCGCCGGATCCGCGGCCGTGATGCTGATTCCGACGAGCCGAGTGACGGTCATGGCGTCACGCGACGGCGCACGCGCGGGCACAGGCGCGACACCCGAACGCGAAGCCGGCCGGCTCGAGCGGCCGTCGTGGCCGGGGCGCGGCGCGATGGGCCGCGGGGCGCCGGGAGCGGGAGGCCTGCCATCATGTGCGCTTCGCCGGAGGTCACGGTCGCGTCAGATCGGCGTCGAGAGACGCGCGAACACGCGGCCCACGTCCAGGATGAAGCCGCTCGTGTACATCACCAGGATCAGCCCGCCGACCAGGCCGAAATTCTTGAAGAAGTCCCAGATGTGGGGGTAGCCCTCGCTCTGCGGCGACCAGAAGCGCGGATAGGTCCAGAAGGCGTGATAGACGAGGCCGGTGACGGCGCAGTAGCCGGCGAGCACGAAGGCGGCGATCCCGTCGTAGATCCCGAGCACGATCATGGGCGGCGTCACCAGCTCGCAGATCATCGCGAGCACCAGGAGAACCGGCCCGCCGGGCAGGACGCCCGATCGCGCCTGCTTCAATGCGCTGTTCCAGTTGATGACCTTGTCGAGGAAGCTGAACGGGAAGATCCAGACGATGAAGACTCGCGCCAACAGGGGCAGACCGTCGCTGATCAGCCAGTTCATTGCAGATTCCCTCTCCCGAACGGGACGCCCTCATCAACCTGTGAATTGGTGTATGTTCCCCGAACCGGGTATCAAAGTCACGCTGCGATATTCGGCAGCGCGACGGCAGCACCAGAGACCGCGACGTTGACCTCGACGTTCGACTTGCCCGCTTCGACGTGCACGCTGGAGAGCCGCGATCCGGCCGGCCACGGTCGGCCGCGCCGCTGCCGGTCACGCGGCGCCGTCCGGGCCGCCGGCCTTTCGCCTCGGCCGAGCCGGTGAACGGCTGAAGGCCATGGAGCAGTCCTCCGATCAGGGCGATGGCGCCCCCTTCACGGTCCACCGGGACGATTTCCGCGCTGTGCTGGGGTCGCACTTCCAGAGACGGGTGCTGATCGAGACGAACGCCCACGAGGGGCCCGTCTATGTCGCGGCCGAGCACGCGCTGTACTTCACCACGGTGCCCGAGCCGGGGCCCGCGAACATCGCCATCATGCGCCTACGGCTGAGCGGTGACGCGTTTCCGTTCAGGGCTGAGGCCCTCGAGGTCGTCCAGTATCCCTCGAACATGGCCAACGGCATGACGCTCGACCGCGACGGCGCGCTGGTGATCTGCGAGCAGGGCACGCGGGAGGCCGGGGCGCGCATCAGCCGCATGGATCTCGGCACGCGGACAGTCGAGACCCTGGTCGATCGCTGGCGCGGGCTGCGCTTCAACTCACCCAACGACGTGGTGGTGAAGAGCGACCGGACCGTGTGGTTCACGGATCCGAACTACGGTGAGGTGCAGCGCTTCAAGGGGCCGCCGGAGATCGGCGCCTATGTCTATCGACACGATCCCGCCACGGGCGAGACCGCGGTGGTCGCCGACGGCTTCGACAAGCCGAACGGAATTGCGTTCTCGCCGGACGAAACAGTGATCTATATTACCGATTCGGGAGTCATCCAGGCGCCCGGCACCTACTTCGTCGGCCGCCCCCATCATGTCCGCGCCTTCGACGTCCACGACGGGCGGCATTTGCGCAACGAGCGCCTGTTCGCGGTCGTCAGTCCGGGCTGGCCGGACGGGATCAAGCTCGACGTGCAGGGCCGGGTCTACACCTCGTCGACGACGGGCGTGCAGGTGTTCACGCCGGACGGTGACCTGATCGGCGAGATCGCGAGCCCCGGCGTCGCCAACTTCACCTTCGGCGGCCCCGACCACGACGTTCTGTTCACCTGCTGCGACAAGCGGATCTGGCAGTTCAAGCTCGGCGTCGCCGGCGTCCGCCGGTGGTGACGCACGATCTCGGACGCCCGTCACGCCGACTCGCAGCCGACGCAATCCGAAGAGTTGGGAAGCAGCATGGACCAGTTCCAATCGCGGGGGCGATTGATCGCCGGTGTCTCCTTCGACATTCCCGGCATGGGCTACAAGGACCCGCGAACCGGTGCGATCGAGGGGTTCGAGCCCGATCTCGCCCGGGCGATCGCCACCGACATCTTCGGCGCGCCCGACCGTGTGGACTTCCATCAGGTGCACGACGCGGGCCGCATCCAGGCCCTGCAGGACGGCGTCGTGGACATGGTGATCTCTCAGCTGACGATCACACCGGACCGTGCGGAGCAGGTGCTGTTCTCCGTTCCGTACTGCGTCACCGGAGAGGCGATCCTGGTCCCCGCGGACAGCACGATCGAGCGATTCGAGGATCTGAAGGGAAAGCGGATCGCCGTGACGGCCGGGTCGGTGTCGATCCGCCGGATGCAGGCGGCGCTCCCTTCGCTCCCGGGCGCGACCCTGGTCGTCACCCCGTTGAGTGCCGGGAATCTCGAAGCCGTCGCGAAAGGCGAGGCGGATGCGGCCTCGAACGACATGATCAATCTGACCTTCATGCAGCGACGGGCGGAGCATCCCGAGCGCTACAGGATCATCGATATCGGCGGCATGTTCGACCCGAAGCCCTTCGGCGTCGCCGTCGAGAAGAGTCGGCACGCGCTCGTCGCGCGTTTGAACCAGGCGATCGAGAGATTGAAGGCGAATCACGACGTCGACACGCTGCTGGACGACGCGCTGGCCGGCGCGGGTCGCCGGAGTGCCCCGCCGGCCTGACCGCCCGCCGTCGAAAGCGAGAGTGAACGCGCCCCACGAGTTGACCGTCGCCTCGCGGCCGGCTGACCGTGACGGCGTCGGCCGCGGCCCGCCCCCGCGGCACGATGCGCTTGCGCTGCGGGAACGCCACCGCCAAGCGCGGACGTGGCCGTTGCGCCGACGCCGGGCTCCGAGACAGACGTGGCGCTCGAGATCGGCCGGGACCTGCGGGAGCTGCCCCTCAGCCTTTCGGCTCGATGGCGGCGCGGGTGAGGCGTTCCAGGAAATCCAGCAGCGCATCGGCGGCCAGGACGGCGGCGGCGGCGTCGCCGTCCGCGATGGCGATCAGGATGGCGGAGTGCAGCTCGGCGGCCTCGCGGAACGCGTCGGTGTCCTCGACATAGGAGTACCAGAACCGCCGTGACAGCCCGTTGATGGCCGCCAGCATGGTCTCCATCACGCCGTTGCGGGTCGCCGCCGCCTTGATGCCGTGGACGGCGCGGTTGGCGGCGAGATAGCGGATCGTGTCGCGGTGACGGGCCGCGTCCTTCATCTCGGCGGCGAGGCGGCGCATCTCGGTCCGCTCGGCTCCGGTGGCCCGCGCCGCGGCGAGCGACGCCACCCGGGTATCGAGCGCGCGCCGCACCTCCAGGAGCTCGAGCTGCCGGCGCACGTCGATCGGCGACACCAGCACGCCCCGCCGCGGATGGATCTCGACGAAGCCCTCCAGGCGCAGTCGCTGCAGCGCCTCGCGGATCGGTGTGCGGCCGCAGCCGAGCTCGTCGGCGAGCTGGTTCTCCGAGATCATCGAGCCGGGCGGCAGCTCGCGCCGCACGATCATGTCCTCGATCCGGCGATACGCCGTCTCGGCGATGGTGTCGGTGCTGCCGTGGTGCGCCATGCGGTGCGGTCGCCTCTCGTCTCAGGCCGACACCATAGAGGTTGACGGCCTTATCGACAACTGATATGTCAGTTGCCGACAAGAAGGCTGCACCCCCGAGGAAGCTGCCGCATGGAAACGCGTCCGACCGACTGCAGGGAGCACGAAGCGCTCGCCACCGACGTCCTGGTGGTCGGCGGCGGTACGGCCGGCGTGGCGGCCGCGGTGACGGCGGCCCGGCAGGGCCTCGCCGTGACGCTGGTCGAGCGATACGGCTTCTGCGGCGGCGGCGCGGTGGCGGGGCTGTCCGGCACAGTGTGCGGCCTCTACGCGGCGACCGATCGCGCCGGTGCGGCGCCCGAGCAGGTGGTGCACGGCTTCGCCGAGGAGTTCGTGCAAAAGCTCGACGCGGCCGGCGGCCTCACCGCGCCGGTCAAGTACGGCAAGACCTTCACGCGCGTGCACGATCCGCTGAGATGGCGCGAGACGGCCGACGCGCTGCTGCGCGACGCCGGCGTGCAGGTGATCTTCCACGCTGTGGCGATCGACGTGCTCACCGACGGCGAGGCGATCGACGGTGTCGTGCTGTGGACCAAGCAGGGCCGCGTGACGGTGCGGGCCGCCGTCACCATCGACGCCTCGGGTGACGCCGATCTGGTCGCCATGGCCGGGCTGCCGAGCTTCGTCGGCGACAACGGGCGGGTGCAGAACCCGACCATGATCTTCCGCCTGCTCGGGGTCGACACGGTGGCGTTCCAGGCCGCCTATGGCCACGACACCATCATGCCGCCGGAGGTCGCCGAGACGATCGAGGCGGCGCGGGCCACCGGCCGCTACGACCTGCCGCGCAGCAAGATCTGGCTGTTCACCACGCCGCGGCCGGGCGAGCTCCTGTGCAACTGCACCCGCGTGGTGGGGCGCGACGGCCGCGAGCTCAATCCGCTGTTCTGGCGCGACTTCACCGAGGCCGAGCAGGAGGGCAGGCGGCAGGTGCGCGACTACGCGCGCTTCTTCCGCGATCACCTGGCCGGCTGCGACAGCGCTTTCGTCGACGACACCGGCGTGCAGGTCGGCGTGCGGCAGACCCGGCAGATGCAGGGCGTCGCGCGGCTCGCCAACGCCGATGTCGTCGCGGGGACCAAGACGGCGGACGGGATCGCCCGTTCGCCCTGGCCGATCGAGCTGCATGCCGGCGAGAAGCCGAAGGTCGCCTGGCTGCTCGACGACTATTACGAGGTGCCCTACGGCTGCTTCGTCCCGGTGCGGGGCGAGAAGCTGCTCGCCGCCGGGCGCTGCCTGTCGGCCGAGCACGAGGCGGTCGCCTCGGCCCGCGTCACCGCGCAGTGCTTCGCCTATGGTCATGCCATCGGCCACGCCGCCGCGATCACGGTGAAAGACAAGATCGCGCCGCGACACATCGCCGGCCGGGATCTCCGGCTCGTGCTGAACCGCGACGGCGCCGGTCTCGACGGGAGGCCGTCGTGATCACGTCGGCTCGCGACGGCGCCGTGCTGCGCCTGACCCTCGATCGTCCGGAGCGCCGCAACGCGCTCGGCACCGACGGCATCCAGGCGCTCGACCGCGCGCTCGCCACCGCGGACCGCGACGACGCGGTCCGCGCGATCGTGCTCACCGGGGCGCCGCCCGCCTTCTGCGCCGGCAGCGACCTGAAGGAGCTCGGCGGCCTCTCGATTCCCGACATGTGCGCGCACGAAGCCGTCACGGCCGCCGTCGCGCGACAAATCGCGCTGCTGTCCAAGCCCGTGGTGGCGGCCGTGGAGGGCTACGCGCTCGGCGGCGGGTTCATCCTCGCGGTGTCGTGCGACGTCGTCGTCACGGCGGCGGACGCCAAATGGCGGCTACCCGAGGTGGCGAACGGCTGGTTGCCGCCCTGGGGGCTGACGGCGCTGCTCGCCCGCGTCGGCGCGGTGCGGGCCCGCATGCTGGTGTGGGGCGTCGAGGCGATCGACGGCACCGAGGCGCACCGGCTGGGCGTCGCCGACCTGCTGACCCCGCCGGGCGGCGCACTCGACCGCGCGGCTGCTTACGCGGCGGCGCTCGCGGCGCTTCCGGCCGAGTCGGTGACCAGCACCAAGCGCTTCTTCGAGCCGTTCGCCGCATCCGATGCCGAGCGGCTCGATGCGGCCGCATCCAGGGCGTTCGCCCACGACTGCCGGGGGCCGGCCGCCGCCGCGACCCTGGCGCGCTTCACGGTGAGAGCATGAGCAAGATCGTCGACGCGGCCGCGGCCGTCGCGAGCATTCCGGACCGGGCGACGGTGGCGTCGGTCGGCGTCATCGGCTGGATCACGCCGGACGCCGTGCTGGCCGCGCTCGGCGATCGCTTCCGCGCCACCGGCGCGCCGCGGGATTTGACCTTCTATTTCCCGTGCGGCACCGGCGATGCGCAGGGCATCAAGGGCATGGACCACGTCGCCCAGGACGGCCTGATGAAGCGCATCGTCTCCGGGTCCTACATCAACCCGGTCGATCCGGTGACGGGCAAGCGGCCGGAGCTGATGCGGCTGGTGCGCGAGAACAAGGTCGAGGCCTATTCGTGGCCGCTCGGCGCCTCGATGCAGTGGCTGCGCGAGGTGGCGCGCAAGAGCCCCGGCTATCTCACCCGGGTCGGGCTCGGCACCTATGTGGATCCGCTGCACGGCGGCGGCCGCTTCACGGCGCGCGCCGAGCAGGATCTGATCCGCCGCGTCGCCATCGACGGCGAGGACTATCTGTTCTACCCGACCTGGCCGATCGACGTCGCCATCGTGCGCGCCTCCTCGGCCGACGCCGACGGCAACCTGTCGTGGGAGGACGAGGCGCTGGTGTCGTCCAGCATGGCGCTGGTGCTGGCCGCGAAGGCCTCGGGCGGCCGGGTGATCGCGCAGGTGCGCCGCATCGTCGAGCGCGAGGCTCGCGCCGCCACCGCGGTGCGCATCCCGGGCGTGTTCGTCGACGCCGTGGTGGTCGCTCCCGAGATGATGATGACGACGCGCACGCCGTTCGAGCCGGCCTATCTGTCGGACCCCCGCATGCCGCTCGACCGGCTGCCGCGGCCCGTGATGGGGCCGGACAAGGTGATCGCCCGCCGGGCCGCCCGCGAGGTGCGCCGCCGCGAGCTCTCCATCTTCGGCTTCGGCGCCGCCGCCGACATTCCGCTGGTGATGGCGGAGCAGGGGCTGTTCGAGAATGGCGGCCTCGCCGACTGGTGGTTCACGACCGAGCACGGATCCTATGGCGGCGTCGTGATGTCGGACTGGCAGTTCTCCGCCAACGTCAATCCCGACGCCATCATGGACGGTGTCAGCCAGTTCGACGTGATCGACGGCGGCCTGTGCCGGTTCGCGGCGCTCGCCTTCGCGCAGTTCGACGCCGCGGGCATCGTCAACGTGTCGCGCTTCGGGGCCGCCAATCCGGGCGCCGGCGGCTTCATCGACATCGCCGAGAACGCCGAGCGGCTGGTGTTCACCGGCACGTTCACGACCGGCGGCTTCGATTGCGCCTGCGAGAGCGGCCGCCTGCGCATCGTGCGCGACGGCAAGATCTCGAAGTTCGTCGAGACCGCCGAGAGCATCACGTACCGGGTGCGGGACGGCGTGCGGGATCGCGGCCAGACCGCGCTGGTGGTCACCGAGCGGGCCGTGTTCGAGGTGACGCCCGACGGCCTGGTGCTGACCGAGATCGCGCCCGGCGTCGACGTGCGGGCTCACGTCCTCGACCGCATGGATTATGCTCCGCTCGCCGTCGCGGATCCGCTTCCTGTCATGGATCCGGCCCTGTTCGAGGCGTCGCCCGCCACGCTGGCGCTCGCCGGCTGAGGAACCGATCATGCCGCTCCACTGGTCCGAGCTTCCGCCTGCTCTTCTCACGTCGCTGCGTGCCGGCACGGTGCTGCCGGCCCACCCGCTCGCGCTCGACCACGAGCGCAGGCTCGATCCGGTGCGCCAGCGTGCCGTGACGCGATACTATCTGGATGCCGGGGCCGGCGGCCTCGCGGTCGGCGTGCATACGACGCAGTTCGCGATCCGCACCGTCGGGCTCTACGAGCCGGTGCTGCGGCTCGCCGCCGAGACGGTGGCCGACTGGGCCGACGGGCCGCGGCTGCTGGTCGCCGGCGTCACCGGGCGGACCGAGCAGGCGGTGCGCGAGGCCGAGACCGCGCGCGCGCTCGGCTATCACGCGGCGCTTCTGAATGTCGCGACCTTTCGCGGCGCCGCCGAGGCCGAGATCCTCGACCACTGCCGGCGGGTCGCGCGCGAGATTCCGCTGATCGGCTTCGCGCTGCTGCCCGGCGTCGGCGGCATGCATCTGAGCTACGGCTTCTGGCGCGCCTTCGCCGACATCGAGAACGTGATCGCCGTCAAGATGGCGCCGTTCGACCGCTATCGCACGGTCGAGATCGTCCGCGCCGTGGTCGATGCCGGCGCGGCCGGCCGCGTCACCCTCTACACCGGCAACGACGACCATGTGGTGCTCGATCTGCTGGCGCCGTTCGCCGTGCGCTCGGCCGACGGGCGGCACGAGACGCGCGTGCGCATCAAGGGCGGATTGCTCGGGCACTGGAGCGTGTGGACCCGCAGGGCCGTGGAGATGCTGGCCCGCATCCACGCGGTGCCGGACGGCGCCGCCGTGCCGGCCGACCTCCTGGCGCTCGATTCGATGGTCACCGACTGCAACGGCGCCATCTACGACGCCGCCCACGATCTCGCCGGCTGCATTCCGGGCTGTCTCGCGGTGCTGCAGCGCCAGGGGCTTTTGCGCGGCACCTGGTGCCTCGATCCGGCCGAGACGCTGAGCGAGGGGCAGGCCGACGAGATCGCGCGCGTCTACGCGCAGTATCCGGACATGAACGACGACGCCTTCGTGCGGGCCAATCTCGACCGCTGGCTGTCGAACCAGGGCAAGACCATTCCGCTCGCAGCGTGAGCGGATCAAAGGGGTGGAGCGTGTGATGCTCAAGGGCAAGTCCAGCGACGTGCTGTCGGGACCGGAGATGTTTCCGGATGTCTTCCGCGACGTCGATCATCTCGAAGACTTCATGTCGATGCCGACCCTCGCGGTCGTCGAGGATCTGGCGAACCTCGAGGGCGACGTCGCGGTGCTCGGCGTCGCCGGCAAGGTCGGGGTCTGCCTCGCCCGCATGATCAAGCGGGCCGCGCCCGAGAAGCGCGTGATCGGCGTCTCGCGCTTCTCCGAGGCGGGACTCGAGGCGCATCTGCAGTCCTGGGGCGTCGAGACGATCCGTTGCGACCTGCTCGACGAGGCCGCCGTGAACGCGCTGCCCAAGGTCGCCAACGTCATCTACATGGCCGGCATGAAGTTCGACTACAAGGGCCGCGAAGATCTCTTGTGGGCGATGAACACCATCGCGCCCGGGATCGTGGCGAAAGCCTTCGCCGGCAGCCGCATCGTCGCCTTCTCGACCATCCACGTCTATCCGTGGTCGAACCCGCTGCATGGCGGCACCGGCGAGACGACGCCGCCTTTCGCGCGCCCCGGCGAATACGCCAACTCGGTGGTCGGGCGGGAGCGGACGTTCCAGTATTATTCGCGCCGCTTCGGCACGCCGGGCCGCATCGCCCGCCTCGTCTACGCCATCGACATGCGCTACGGCGTCCTGCAGGAGATCGCCTCCTGGGTGATGTCGCGCACGCCGATCCCGCTCGACACCGGCCACGCCAACATCATCTGGCAGGGCGACGCGACGGCCCAGATCATCCGCCTGCTGCGCCACTGCGAGGTGCCGTCTTCGCCGATCAACATCGGCGGTCCCGAGACGGTCAGCGTGCGGCGGCTCGCGCTCGAGTTCGGCGAGCTGCTCGGCATCGAGCCGGTGTTCACCGGCAGCGAGCAGACCGACTGCCTGCTGGTGAACTGCGAGGCCGCCGCCGACCTGCTCGGCAATCCGGTCGTTCCGGTGCGCACCCAGGTGCGCTGGGTCGCCGACTGGGTGAAGAGCGGCAAGCCCCTCTACGACAAGCCGAGCAAGTTCCAGGTCCGCTCCGGGGTCTTCTGATCCCGTCGTATCGAGCGCGCGCCCGCGCGATCGATCACCCCCGTGACATCACGCGACCGCCGGCCCCGCCGGCGGCTCCGAACGGCGCCGGCCCCCGGCGCCGAACGAGGAAACACGTCCGCGAGTCGGCCGTCGGCGGGGACGTGACAGCGGCGCATCGCGCCCGAACGGCGGTCGCGGAGGACGTCATGTCGTCGGATGTGTTGCCCAGTCGAACGTTCGCGCCGTCCGTGGCGCAGAGCAGCAGCGCCACGGCTGCCGAGATCGCGAGCCGCATCGAGCGGCTGCCGATCTGCTCGTGGCACGTCAAGGTGCGCCTGGTCATCGGCGTCGCCACCTTCTTCGACGCCTTCGACGCGCTGACCATCGCCCAGGTTCTGCCCGTGCTGGCACCGATGTGGAAGCTGTCGGGTGCGCAGATCGGCTTTCTCATCTCGGTCGGCTATCTGGGTCAGCTCCTCGGCGCGCTGTTCTTCGGCTGGCTGGCCGAGCGGATCGGCCGGGTGCGGGCGATCGCCCTGTGCATCGCCACCTTCGGCAGCATGAGCATCGCCTGCGCGCTCGCCTGGGACTACGAATCGCTCTTGGTCTTCCGCACCATCCAGGGCTTCGGGCTGGGCGGCGAGGTGCCGATCGCGGCCGTCTATATCAGCGAGATCACCCGGGCCAAGGGGCGTGGCCGCTTCGTGCTGCTCTACGAGCTGATCTTCTCGGTCGGCGTGGTCGCGGCCGGCGTGCTGGGCTACTGGCTGGTGCCGACGCTCGGCTGGCAGGCCATGTTCCTGCTCGGCGCGAGCCCGCTGGTGCTGATCTGGTTCCTGCTGCGCCACGTGCCCGAATCGCCGCGCTGGCTCGCCAGCCACGGGCGCCTCGCCGAGGCGGACGCGACGCTCGCCGGGATCGAGGAGGCGACCCGCACCGCGACCGGCCAGCCGCTGCCGCCGGCCGTGGTGACGGAGAGCAAGGCGCCGCAGAAGCCGTCGTGGCGCGATCTGTTCGGTCCGCTCTATCTGCGCCGCACCATCGTGGTGTGGTTCATCTGGTTCGGCAGCTACATCGTCTATTACGGCATCGGCACCTGGCTGCCGACGCTCTACCGCACCGTATTCCACCTGCCGCTCGAGCAGTCGCTGCGCTACGGCCTGATAAGCAACGCGATCGGCTTCGTCGGCGCGACCCTGTGCGCGCTGACGATCGACCATGTCGGCCGCCGCGCCTGGTTCGCGCTGGCGCTCGCCGGCTCGGCCGTGTTCCTCGGCATCCTCTGGCTCAACGGTGCCACCACTCCGCAGGACGTGCTGATCTACGGCAGCGGCGCCTACTTCTTCGCGACGTCGGCGGCGATCGGCGTCTATCTCTACACGCCGGAGCTCTATCCGACCCGCGTGCGGGCGATCGGCGTCAGCACCGCAACCGCCTGGCTGCGGCTCGCTTCGATGGCGGGGCCGACCATCGTCGGAACCATGATCGCCTACGGCCTCGGCTCGGTGTTCCTCACCTTCGGCCTCGTCGCGCTGCTCGCCGCCGTCGTGGTCGGCACCTTCGCGATCGAGACCAAGGGCCGGATCCTGGAAGAGGTGTCGCCGTAGTCGCCGAGAGCCCCAACGTCGCGCTGCGGCGAGGGGCTCCGGTCACAGCGCGAGGCGGCCGCGGAAGCGGCGCTTC
>NZ_NPEX01000879.1 GCF_003258865.1 Rhodoplanes roseus
GCGGGCCTTCGGTTGCCGTGCTCATTGCTCTCGCTCCGTCGACAGCTCGCTGTAGAGATAAGGCACGATGATGGACGCGACCATCATCAGCATCACCACCGCGGAGGCCGCACCGATGGCCATCTGGCTGCGCGTGAAGGTGTAGGAATACATGAACGTCGCAGGCAGCTCCGTCGCACGCCCCGGCCCGCCATTGGTGAGCGCGATGACGAGGTCGTAGGATTTGATCGCCATATGGGCGAGGACGACGAAGGCCGACAG
>NZ_NPEX01000880.1 GCF_003258865.1 Rhodoplanes roseus
AGGGTCCGTCGCGTGCGCCGCACCGCTCCTATTACTATGCGATGGGTCTCGGGACTGAGGAAATCCATCAGCCGTTAGTGGGTGTGGCGACCTGCTGGAACGAGGCCGCTCCGTGCAACATTGCGCTGTCTCGACAGGCGCAGGTCGTCAAGAAGGGCGTTGCATCGGCCAAAGGTACGCCGCGCGAATTCACCACCATTACCGTGACCGATGGGATCGCCATGGGACACGCCGGGATGAAGGCCTCTCTCGCATCGCGCG
>NZ_NPEX01000881.1 GCF_003258865.1 Rhodoplanes roseus
TCGAGGAGAACGGTGGAACCGTCATCGAGATGCGAACGGACGTCATCGCTCGAGACGAGGAGTCCGGGCCGCAATTGCGCCTTGAAATCGGCCGCAACGATTTCGGGCTTATCCGTCGCAAGCGTCGTGCTCGGATCGGCATTCCAGACGCGGTACCCGCCATTCAAGATGGCAAGATGTTCGAGGCCTGCGAGCTTGAGCGTCCAATAAATACGGGTGGCACCACTGAACTCGCTGGAGCTCGAGGCCGCCGGGACGATG
>NZ_NPEX01000882.1 GCF_003258865.1 Rhodoplanes roseus
TCAAGAAGTCCGGCGGCCATTACAATCCGACCGACGCCAAGCACGGGATCATGACCGAGGGCGGCATGCATGCCGGCGATATGCCAAACTTCGAGGTCGTCGACGGGCAGGCGACCAATATCGACGTCTTCAACACCCGCGTGCGCTTCAACGAAGGCGACGCGCCGCTGATGGATGACGACGGCTCAGCGCTGATGATCCATGCCGGCGCCGACGATTACACCAGCCAGCCATCCGGCGATGCCGGCAGCCGCGTCGGCT
>NZ_NPEX01000883.1 GCF_003258865.1 Rhodoplanes roseus
TCGGCAAGATCGATCCGGGCGAGTTCAAGGATGCCGTGTCACGCTTTGCGCCCAATTTCGTCCATGCCGGCCAGCCGATGGCGCTGTCGCTGACGCAGGCGAGCGAGGTCGGCACCATCTATACGCGCCAGGAGGTCGAGGCGCTGACCGCCATCGCCCATGAGCGCGGCCTTCCCGTGCACATGGACGGGGCGCGCTTTGCCAATGCGCTCGTCAATCTCGGCGAGAACCCGGCCGACATCACCTGGCGCCAGGGCGTC
>NZ_NPEX01000884.1 GCF_003258865.1 Rhodoplanes roseus
CAAGATCAAGATCGACCAGTCTTTCGTCCGCGCCGACCCACACGACTCGAACTGCACCGCAATCGTCAGCGCAATTGCAGCGCTCGGGCGAAGCCTCGGCATGATGACTCTTGCAGAAGGTGTGGAATCGCAGGAACAATGGCGGCGGATCATGGCCTCCGGTTGCACGGCGGCGCAGGGTTTCCTCGTCAGCTATCCGCTGCCTCCCGAGAGCATCGGAGATTTCCTGGCGGAGGAAGCAAAGCGAAACTGCACCATGC
>NZ_NPEX01000885.1 GCF_003258865.1 Rhodoplanes roseus
GGCATGAGACACTTGTGGACGAAGGCGAGACGAACCGCCTTTTCGTGCTGGATTCTGGCTGGGTCTACACCTTCATCCACACCCCCGATGGTCGCCGTCAGATCCTCGACCTGCATTTTCCGGGCGACGTCGTCGGCACCAACCAGATTGCCTTCGCCGAAAGCACCTGCGGCATCGCGGCTGCGACCGATGCCGTTATCTGCCCGTTCCCGAAATCGGGGCTCCGCAGCGTCTTCTCGAATTCTCCGAAACTTACCGC
>NZ_NPEX01000886.1 GCF_003258865.1 Rhodoplanes roseus
GAGGTGGAGCAGCGCCTGAATGCGCGTCTCGGCGCCTATGTCCTCGACATCGAGACGGGTCGCGAATGGGCCCAGCGCGCGGACGAGCGTTTCCCCATGTGCAGCACCTTCAAGCTGCTCGCCTGCGGCGCCGTGCTGGCGAAGGTCGATATGGGCGAGGAAGATCTCGAGCGTCGCATCATCTTCGAGGAAAAGGACCTCGTGACCTATTCCCCCGTCACCAAAGAGCATGTCGGTGGTGAAGGGATGACGCTTGCGG
>NZ_NPEX01000887.1 GCF_003258865.1 Rhodoplanes roseus
GATCCCTATCACTGCCATTGCCACAAGACGACGCGCCTCCTAGCGGAGCGTCTCGGCTGGCCGAAAGACCGCCTTCTGACCACCTTCCAGTCGCGCTTCGGCCCGGAGGAATGGCTGCAGCCCTACACCGACGAGACGACGGCCAGGCTTGCGAGCGAAGGCGTGAAATCGCTCGCCATCATGAATCCGGGCTTCGTCTCCGACTGCCTGGAGACGCTCGAAGAGATCGCCATCGGCGTCGGCGAGACGTTCGAGGAAC
>NZ_NPEX01000888.1 GCF_003258865.1 Rhodoplanes roseus
AAAGCCAGCCACGAGTCTTCGAGAATTTTTACAGCCATTCCTTCCTTGCCGGCCGATAAAAGAAAACCTCTAAAATAGCTTCGCGACGTTTCTCCAGACAAAGCCGTTTCGTAGCGATCTCGGGCCTTTTGGTATTCCTGAACAAGCTTCTCGTGAGACGCAATTGCGATTGCTACCGCCTCATCAACCAGCTCGCCGGACGCGTTAAACGCTTCCGCGGGTGGAGGCGGCAACGGTTCGGGCCTCTTGGGCTCTGGAA
>NZ_NPEX01000088.1:0-4900 GCF_003258865.1 Rhodoplanes roseus
TCTTCCGATCTGCCGGCGCGGCGGAGAGGTGAGCCATGACGTTCGACCGCCCGACTTCTATCGACCCACCTTCCCACCGAGAGAGGACTCGATGACAGGCACGTTGTCCCGGATCACCACGCTGGCGCTCGCGCTGATGCTGATCGGCGCCCCGGCGCAGGCCGCCGAGAAGATCACCTTCATGATCGACTGGCTCCCGGCCGGCGACAAGGCCGTGCCCTACCTGGCCGTGAAGAAGGGCCTGTTCGCCGCCGAAGGCCTCGACGTCACCATCCAGAGCGGCCGCGGCTCGAGCGACGTCGTGACCAAGCTCGGCACCGGCGCCGCCGACATCGGCACGGGCGGCCTCGCCGCGCTGCTGCAGGCGAAGGCCGAGACCGGCGTGCCCGTGAAGGCCGTGTACTCGATCTACACCAAGCAGGCCGACGCGATCTTCACCACCGAGGGCTCGGGCATCACCAGCCTGAAGGACGTCGCCGGCAAGAAGGTCGCGACCGCCACCTTCTCGTCGTCGAACGTGTCGTGGCCGCTGGTGCTGACCGCCAACGGCATCGACCCGGCCAGCGTGCAGCTCCTGAAGGTCGATCCGGGCGCCCTGGCCCCGATGCTGGCGGCCGGCCAGATCGTCGCCACGATCAACTGGATCACGGTCGCGGCCGCGTTCGAGGGCCCGCTCGCCGAGGCCAAGAAGACCCTGAAGGTCCTGCAGTGGTCGGACTACGGCTACGACGGCTACGGCCTGTCGCTGTTCGTCTCCGAGCGGATGCTCAAGGAGCGGCCGGCGACGGTGAAGAAGTTCGTGAAAGCCTATGCGGAGGCCACCAGGATGGCGATCGCCGACCCGAAGGCGGCGGCCGACGCGTTGAAGGCGATGGTGCCGGAGATCGACGTCGCCACCGCCGAGAAGCAGTTCGTCTCGTCGATCCCGCTGATCGTCAACGACATCTCCAAGCGTGACGGCGACGGCGCCTTCGAGCCCAAGCTGCTGGCGACGACCTGGCAGTGGGTCGCCAAGGCCCAGAACCTGCCGATCGGCAAGCTCGATCCGGAGACCGTGGTCGACCGCAGCGTCGCCAAGTGACGACGCCCAGATCAGAGCGCCGTCGCAACAGCCAGCCCCTCATGGTGAGGAGCGGCCGCCGGCCGCGTCTCGAACCATGAGGCCACCGGCGCGGCCGCCCCCGTCCTTCGAGACGCCGCCTCCGGCGGCTCCTCAGGACGAGGACGGAGCGAGGTCGCGCGCAACGCGCGGCCGTGCACATCGAGTCCGAAAGTAGCGATCATGACACCCCCGGTGATCCGCTTCGACGATCTCGGCCAGGTCTTCCGGACCGAGGCCGGCCGCGCCGTCACGGCGCTCGACCGCGTCAGCTTCGACATCGGCCGGCACGAGTTCGTCGCCGTGCTCGGTCCGTCGGGTTGCGGCAAGTCCACCCTGCTCCGGCTGATCGCCGGCCTGATCGCGCCGACCCGCGGCGCCGTCGAGATCTACGGGATGCGGGTCACCGAGCCGCGCGACGAGATCGGCATCGTGTTCCAGCGCCCGACCCTGCTGCCGTGGTTCGACGTGCTCGGCAACGTCACGTTCCCGATGCGCCACAAATACGGCCGCGTCACCGAGGTGGAGCGGGCGCGGGCGCGCGACCTGCTGGCGCTGGTCGACCTCGCCGATTTCGCCGACAAGCGCATCGACGAGCTCTCCGGCGGCATGCAGCAGCGGGTCGCGATCGCCCGTGCGCTGCTGCTCGATCCCGACATCCTGCTGATGGACGAGCCGTTCTCGGCGCTCGACGCGCTGACCCGCGACGAGATGAGCTTCGAGCTGCTGCGCATCTGGTCGGACCGGCCGAAGACCGTGCTGTTCATCACGCATTCGATTCCGGAGGCCGTGCTGCTCGCCGACCGCATCGTGGTGATGACGCCGCGTCCGGGCCGGGTGCGCGAGATCCTCGACGTGCCGCTCCCGCGTCCCCGCTCCATGGCCACCCTGACGGATCCGACATTCCATGCCCTCGCCGATCACATCCGTGGCAGTCTCTTCTCCCGTCCCGCCGCAGCCTGAGGCCGCGACGGAAACGGCACCGCCGGACGCCCGGGCCCCGCTGTCGGTGTGGCTCGACCGCTCGGCGCCGGCGGTCGCGTTCCTGGCCGTGCTGGCGGCCTGGGAGGGCGCGACACGGCTGTTCGCCATCCCGAGCTTCCTGCTGCCGGCGCCGAGCGCCGTGGTGACGGCGGCCTTGGCGACCCCGCTCGAGGTCTGGCTCGGCCATGTCTGGGCGACGCTGCGGGTCGCGCTGATGGGCTACGGGCTCGCCATCCTGGTGTCGGTGCCGCTCGCCGTCGCGCTCGCCTCGTCGCGACTGCTGTCGCGGACCCTCTATCCGCTGCTGGTGGTGGTGCAGTCGACCCCGATCGTGGCGATCGCGCCGATCATCGTGGTGACGCTCGGGGCTTCCGACCTGCCCCGCATCGTCATCACGTTCCTGATCACCTTCTTCCCGATCGTCGTCTCGACCGTCACGGGCCTGCTCTCCACCCCGGAGGAGCTGATCGAGCTGTCGCGCTCGCTGCGCGCCGGCCGGACCCGCGAGATCCTCCACATCCGCCTTCCCTATGCGCTGCCACACCTGTTCTCGGCGCTGAAGATCTCGACCACGCTCGCCGTGATCGGCGCCGTCGTCGCCGAGTTCGTCGCCGCCGAGCGCGGCCTCGGATTCTTCATCCTGTTCTCGACCTCGTTCTTCAAGATCCCGGCCGCCTTCGCCGGGCTGGTGCTGCTGGTGGCGATCAGCCTCCTGCTGTTCCGGCTGGTGGGCCTGGTGCAGAAGCGGCTGGTGCCGTGGTCGCTGCCCAAGTCGGAACGATGAGCCGCCGATGACCGACGCCTCGTCCGCCCTCGACGACGCGACGCTGCTGCGCCGCGCCTTCGACGTCGCCCGCCGCGCCCGTGCCGGCGGCGATCACCCGTTCGGCGCGATCCTGGTCGGCGCCGACGGCACCGTGCTGATGGAGCAAGGCAACGGCTACACGGCGGAGGGCCACGACGCGACCGCCCATGCCGAGCGCATCCTGGCCAGCCGCGCCGCCCGCGCCTTCGCACCGGCCGTGCTGGCGACCTGCACGCTCTATTCGTCGGCCGAGCCCTGCGCCATGTGCGCCGGCGCGATCTACTGGGCCGGCATCGGCCGCGTCGTCTACGGCCAGAGCGAGCGCCATCTCAAGCAGCAGACCGGCGACCATCCGGAGAACCCGACCCTCGACCTGCCCTGCCGCACCGTGTTCGCGGCGGGCCAGCGCAGCGTCGCCGTGACGGGCCCGCTGCTCGAGGACGAGGCCGCGGCGCTGCACGACGGGTTTTGGACGAAGCGCTGACTTTTTCCGACGGGAGGCCGCCGGAGACGGGCGGATCTCAGGCGGCGAGTCGCGCCGCCTCGGGGGCGAGCAAAAACTCTTCCAGCGGATCATGGAGCGGCGTCGCCGCGGCGGCGGCGGTCGCGGCGAGGGCCGCGCTCCGCATCGCCCGGCGGGCGTCGCGGGCCTCGACGAGCGCGGTGCGCATCGCGTGGCGGACCTCCTCGACCAGCTCGGGCCGCCGCGCGGCGCGCCGGCGAAGGTCCAGGATGTCGTCGAACGAGATGCCGGCCATCACCAGCATGCGGTCGAAGGACGGCCGATCGTCCTGCACCAGCACCAGCACCAGCGCGAGGTCGCGCATCACCCGCCGCGGCAGGTCGCGATGATCGCCGACCCGGTGGCGCCGGTAGGCGTCCTGGGCGAAGTGCATGTAGGCGGCGTGGGCCAGTGCATCCTCGGGCCCCAGAAGCCCCGGCCCGGCGGCATGGTACGCATCGATCACGGCGGCGGACGTCTTGCTCGTTCGCTTGAAGAACATGCGGCCCTCGTCGATGCACGACGGGACCATGATTTCGCCAAGCAAGTTAAAACGCCGTTACGACGCCCTGATTCAGTCGCATGCGCCTCGCCGTCGGCGTCCGCGTCACCGCCGGCTCTCGGGCGCGGCGGCATCGGCCCCGCACTCGACCACCACGTCGCCGTCGCTCAGCCGCACTCGCATGCCGTCGTAGGCGGGCTCGACGTTGTCGGGGAGGCGGCCCTTCAGCTCCTCGTAGTCGAGGTCGCTGTGGAGATTGGTGAGGATGGCGCGCTTGGGCTTCAGGCGGGCAATCCAGTCGAGCGCCTGGGCGACCGAGAAGTGGCTCGGATGCGGCTTGTCGCGCAGCGCATCGATGATCCACAGGTCGAGGCCGTGCAGCATCGCGACGCTCTCGGCCGGCAGGTCGACGAGGTCGCTCGAATAGGCGAGGTCGCCGAACCGGAAGCCGAGCGAGGGGATGTCCCCGTGGTCCTGAAGGAACGGCAGCGCCGTGACCGGCCCGCCCTGCCCGACCACCGTGACGGGCTGCCCGGGCACCAGGCGGTGCTCGTTGGCGATCGGCGGATAGGCGCTGCCGGGCGGCGTGACGAAGCAGTAGCCGAACCGCGCGAGCATCACGCGCCAGGTCGGCTCGTCGAGATACACGTCGAGACGGCGGCGCCGGTGCATGAACAGGCCGCGCAGGTCGTCGATCCCGTGCGTGTGGTCGGCGTGCTCGTGCGTGTAGAGGACGCCGTCGAGCCAGTCGACGTCGGCGTCGAGGAGCTGATCGCGCAGATCCGGCCCGGTGTCGACCAGCACGCGGGTGCGGCCGGCCGCGCCTTCGCGGTCGACCAGGATGGAGCAGCGCCGCCGCCGGTTCTTCGGATTGCTCGGGTCGCACACGCCCCAGCCCAGCGCCGGCCGCGGCACCCCGCCGGACGAGCCGCAGCCGAGGATCGTGACCGTGAGCGTCATGGCACCTCCGAAAACCGCAATGTCGTCATTCCGGGGCGCGCCGAAGGC
>NZ_NPEX01000088.1:4910-21839 GCF_003258865.1 Rhodoplanes roseus
AGCCACTCGCTCCGCGCTCTCCGCTGGATTCCGGGTTCGCCGCTGCGCGGCGCCCCGGAATGACCGGAGAAGAGCGGAAACTCATATCACGCCGCCGCCTCCACGGGCCGCGGCGTCTTGGAGAACAGGCGGAAGAAGTTTTCCGTCGTCTGCGCCGCGAACGCCTCTGGCGTCACGCCGCGGGTCTCGGCCAGCACTCGCGCCGTCTCGACCACATAGGCCGGCTCGTTGCGCTTGCCGCGGAATTTCCCGGGCGCCAGATACGGGGCGTCGGTCTCGACGAGAATCCGGTCGGCCGGGAGCTCGGCGGCGAGCGCCCGCAGCGCGTCGGACTTCTTGAACGTCACGATGCCGGTGAAGCCGATGGAGTGACCGAGCTCGACGGCGCGCAGCGCCAGCTCGCGGCCGCCCGTGTAGCAGTGCAGCACGGCGACGAACGGCCCCTTGGCGGCCTCCTCCTCCAGCATGCGCTGCATGTCGGCATCGGCCTCGCGGGTATGGATCACCAGCGGCAGCCCGGATTTTCGCGCGGCGTCGACGTGGATCAGGAAGCTCGCCGCCTGCAGGTCGCGCGGACCGTAGTCGTAGAAGTAGTCGAGCCCGGCCTCGCCGATCGCCACCACCTTCGGGTGTGCCGCCCGCGCCAAAAGCTCGTCGAGCGTCACGTCCGTCTCCTCGGCGACGTGATGCGGGTGGGTGCCGACGGAGCACACCACGTCGTCGTAGCGCTCGGCAATGGCGAGCAGCGCATCGTGTCGGCGCACCCGCGTCGAGATCGACACCATGCGGCCGATCCCGGCCGCCCTGGCCCGGGCGACGATCCCGTCGAGATCCTCGGCGAAGTCGGGAAAGTCGAGATGGCAGTGGCTGTCGACGAGCATGGACCTACTCCGCAGTCATTCCGGGGCGCGCCGTAGGCGCGAACCCGGAATCCAGCCGAAGGCTCCGAGTTCGTGGCTGGATTCCGGGTTCGCTGCTGCGCAGCGCCCCGGAATGACCAAGCACCATGTTTCTCACTCCGCCGCCGGCTCGATCCAGCGGGGGAACACCGGCGCGGGCGGCGGCAGCGTGGTGCCGGGCGCGATGCGGGTCGCTCCGCCGAGCCGGGTGAAGTCGCGGGCGTCGGCCGGCACGGCCAGGATGTCGAGCAGCTTGCCGCACGCGGTCGGCATCACCGGCTGGGCCAGGATGGCGACCTGCCGCAGGACTTCGGCCGTCACGTACAGCACGGTGCCCTGGCGGGCCGGATCGGTCTTGGCGAGCGCCCAAGGCGCCTCGCCGGCGAAGTACCGGTTGGCGTCCGCCACCACGGCCCACACGGCGTTGAGCATCTGGTGGATCTGCTGGGTCGCCATCGCCTCGCGCGCCTTGTCGATCAGCACATCGGCGGCGGCCAGGATCGTCCTGTCGTTGTCGGAGAACGCGCCGGGTGTCGGCAGCACGCCCCCAAAAGCCTTGCCGAGCATCGACAGCGAGCGCTGGGCCAGGTTGCCGAGGTCGTTGGCGAGATCCGCGTTGATGCGGTTGACGATCGCCTCGTGCGAGTAGCTGCCGTCCTGGCCGAACGGCACCTCGCGCAGGAAGAAGTAGCGCAGCGGATCGACGCCGTAGAGGTCGGCGAGCCCGACCGGGTCGATGACGTTGCCGACCGACTTCGACATCTTCTCGCCCCGGTTGAACAGAAATCCGTGCGAAAAGACGCGCCGCGGCACGTCGACGCCGGCCGACATCAGGAAGGCCGGCCAGTAGACGGCGTGAAACCGCAGGATGTCCTTGCCGATGACGTGCAAGTCGGCCGGCCAGTACTTTTGGAACATGGCGCTGTCGGTGTCGGGGAAGCCGACGCCGGTGATGTAGTTGGTCAGCGCGTCGATCCACACATACATGATGTGCTTCTCGTCGCCCGGGACCGGGATGCCCCAGTCGAAGGTGGTGCGCGAGATCGACAGATCCTGCAGCCCGCCGCGGACGAAGCTCGCCACCTCGTTCATGCGCTCCTTGGGCAGCACGAAGTCGGGCACCCGCTCGTAGAGGTCGAGCAGCTTCTGCTGGTAGGCGGAGAGCTTGAAGAACCAGCTCTCCTCCTCGACCCATTCGACCGGCGTGCCGGACGGGCCGCGCCGCACCTTGTCGTCGCCGACCGTGGTCTCGCTCTCGGTGTAGAACGCCTCGTCGCGCACCGAGTACCAGCCCGCGTATTTCGACAGGTACACGTCGCCGTTGGCGGCCATGCGCTCCCAGATCGCCTTGGACGACGCGTGATGGCGCGGTTCGGTGGTGCGGATGAAGTCGTCGTTCGAGATGTTCAGCGTCGCGTCCATGGCGCGGAACAGGGCGACGTTGCGGTCGGCCAGCTCGCGCGGCCCGAGGCCCGCCTTGGCGGCCGTCTGCACCATCTTCTGGCCGTGCTCGTCGGTGCCGGTGAGGAAGTGCACGTCGTAGCCGTCGAGCCGCATGAAGCGGGCGATCGCGTCGGTGGCGATCACCTCGTAGGCATGGCCGATGTGCGGCGCCCCGTTCGGGTAGGCGATGGCAGTGGTGAGGTAGTAGCGCTTGGAGGCCATGATGTGCAGCTCACAGGCAATCGGGTGACGGGTTCCCCGTCATTCCGGGGCGCGGCGAAGCCGCGAACCCGGAATCCAGCCAGCAAGCCCGGCATTCGTGGCTGGATTCCGGGTCCGGCGCGTCGCGCCGTCCCGGAATGACGGGGTCCTCGAGAAGGTCGCCGCCTGGGTATCAACCCCGTGCCGCCTCGGCAAGCCAGCCGAACACGGCGAAGACCAGGGCGCGGCGGTCGAGGTTGAGGGTGAGGACGTCGCGGGCGGCGGTGTCGAGCTTCGTCCAGGCCTCGGCGTAGGGGGCGAGGCGGCGCACCGCCTGCGGCTCGCGGCGCAGCTCGCGCGACAGCCAGTCCCGCACCGTCTCGACGAAGGTCTCGACCAGCTCGCGGTCGGCGCGCTCCAACGTGTCGCCGAGCGAATGCAGGGCGCGCGGGTCCGGGCTCGGCACCTGGGCGAGCAGCGCCGTCACCTTGTCGCGCAACGCCAGCAGAGGGCCGCCCGAAAGGGCGATGGCGCGCGACACGCAGCCGTCGGCGGCGGCCGCCGCCTGGGCGAGGCCGGGATCGGCCGGATCGCGGCCGAGCGCCACGGCGGCGGCCGCGACGACCTCGGGCACGCTCAACGGCCGCAGCGTCAGCATGCGGCAGCGCGACCGGATGGTGGGCAGCAGCCGGCCGGGCGAATGGCTGACCAGGAGGAGGAGCGCGCGTTGCGGTGGCTCCTCCAGAATCTTCAGCAAGGCATTGGCGCCTTCGGGATATTTCAGTTCCTCGGCGGCATCGACGACGCACACGCGCCAGCCCCCGCCCGTCGCCGTGGCGCCGAAGAAGCCGACCGTCTCGCGGACCTGGTCGACCGTGATGACGGTGCGCACCGTCTCGGTCTTCTCCCCCGGCGTGCGCTCCAGCGCCAGGAGCGCCCCCTCGGTGGCGGCGGAGACGCGGCGCACCACCGGATGGTCGTGCGGCAGCGCCAGCGAGGTGGCCGCTTGCACGGCCGGCGCGGCGGGCTCCGGATGGGCCAGGACGAAACGGGCGAACCGGTAGGCCAGCGTCGCCTTGCCGATCCCGCCGGGCCCGCCGATCAGCCAGGCGTGCGGCACCCGCCCGGACTTGTAGGCGCCGAGCAGCGTCGCCTCGGCGGCCGCGTGGCCGACCAGGTCGAGGGTCTCGCGGGGATGCGGGACGGCGGCCGTCTCCTCGCGGGCGGCGCGCGGGGCGCGGCTCACGAGACGGCCGCGTCGAGCGCGGCCCTGGGCCGGGCCGACGGCTCGCCGTCGGGCGGGCTGCGCTCCGGATCCGGCTCGACCTTGTCGGTCTCGACCTGGGCGGCGCCGAGCCGGGCGCAGACCACGGTCCACACCTCGTCGGCGATCCGCGGCGGAGGCGGGGCGGCGTCGATGACGGCGCAGCGTTCCGGCTCGGCCGCGGCGATCACCCGGTAGGCGTCGCGCAGCGCCGCGTGAAAAGCCAGCGCCTCACCCTCGAAGCGGTCGACGGCGCCGCCCTCGCGGCGGCCCGCGGCGCGGGCGAGACCGGTCTCGGCGGGCAGGTCCAGCACGATGGTGAGGTCCGGCAGCGTATCGCCGACCGTGACGCGCTCGAGCGCCCGGATGACGGTCGACTCGACCTTGCCGACGGCGCCCTGGTAGACGCGGGTCGAGTCGACGAAGCGGTCGCACACCACCCAGGCGCCGCGCTCCAGCGCCGGCCGGATGGTCTGGTCCAGGTGGTCGGCGCGGGCGGCGGCGAACAGGATGGCCTCGGCCTCGGCCCCGAGCGGCTTGGCGGCGCCGCTGAGCAGGACGTGCCGCACCGCCTCGGCGCCGGGCGAGCCGCCCGGCTCGCGGGTCAGCACGACCGAGATTCCGAGGGTGCGCAGCCGGCCGGCCAGGAGCGCGGCCTGGGTCGACTTGCCGGACCCCTCCCCGCCTTCGAAGGTGATGAACTTGCCGCGCATGCGTCCTCGCTCCGCGGCGCTAGATGCGCGCGAACCCCTGCTTGATCCAGCCGATCACCACCTCGGTGACGACGTCCATGGCGCGCTGCGGCAGGTTGCCCACCTCGACCGCCTCGGACGTCTTCAGCGGGACCTCCAACGTGACGTTGTCGCCGCGGAGCACCCGCAGCTTGCCGACCGCCTGGCCCTCGGCCACCGGTGCCCGCACCGGCCCGGTGTAGACGATCCGGGCCGAGATGCGGTCGGTGGTGTTCTTCGGCACCAGCACCGACACGGCCTTGTCGGCGATCAGCGGCACGCTGCCCTGGGCGCCGCCGAACACCTTGGCGTCGCCGATGATCTGCCCGTCGGCGAACAGCGGCCGCGCCTCGAAGCCGGAGAAGCCCCAGTCGAGCAGCCGCTTGCCCTCGTCGGCGCGGTCCTTGGCGGTCTTCAGCCCGTTGATCGCCACGATCAGCCGCAGCCCGTTCTGCTGGGCCGAGCCGACCAGGCCGTAGCCGCCGTCCGCCGTGAAGCCGGTCTTCATGCCGTCGGCGCCGATGTTGAGCGGCAGCAGCGGATTGCGGTTGAGCTGGCGGATCTTGTTCCAGGTGAACTCGCGCTCGCCGTAGATCGGATAGAAGTCCGGATAGGTCTTGATGATGTGCTGGGCGAGCTTGGCGAGCTCCCGCATCGTCACCAGGTTGGCCGGGTCCGGCAGGCCGGTGGCGTTGCCGAAGGTCGAGCGCGTCAGGCCGAGCTCGCGGGCGCGCTTCACCATCGTCTGGGCGAAGCTGCGCTCGTTGCCGCCGATCCCCTCGGCGAGCGCGATCGCCGCGTCGTTGCCCGACTGGATGATCAGCCCGCGCAGCAGATCCTCCACCCGCACGCGGCTGTGGATCGGTGCGAACATGCTCGAGGTGTGCGACGGCGCGCCGCCGCGCCGCCAGGCGTCCTCGCTGACCATGAACTCCTGGTCGGCCGTGATCCGTCCGGACTTGATCTCGTTGAAGACCACCTCGGCGGTCATCAGCTTGAGAAGGCTCGACGGCGGGCTGGGGACGTCGGCACCCTTCTCGTACAGAACCGTGCCGGTCTCCGCGTCGATCAGGATGGCGTAGGGCGCCGCGGTCTGGAACCCCTCCTCCTTCTTGGCGCCCGTGACCGAGTTGTTGGCGGCGGCCGCGCCGACCACGAGGGCGAGCAGCAGCACGCCCGCGCCGAAGAGCCGGTCGGCCCGCCGGCCGCGACCCGACACGCCCGCACGAGCCGCCCGCAGGCGGCGAAACAATGTGATCATGGCCCTGGAGTTCCAAAAGACTTGGCCGGAACAATGGCGCGGGCGGCCCGCCGGGACAACAGCGGTCGCGGATCAAATCTGAAATATCGAGGGAAAACCGACGGCTGCGTCGCGATCTTCGCGACCTAGTAGAGGCCCCGCCCGGTCATCACGGCCGGCAGAGGATCACGTGCGGGGCGCGATTCGACCGCTGCCAGGGTCGGGGTCGCGGGTTTCCGGCTGTCGCGGTCGCGGCCCGCCGCCATCACCGGGGCCTTGTCGGCCGGCAGCGGCTGACGCTGCGAGGTGCGGCCCGAGCCGGACCGCGTCGGCGCGGAGGCCGGCTGATCCTCGAGCCCGAGGCTGAACGGCCGCTCCGGCGGCATCGGCACGCCGCTGCGCGGCAGCGGCCCGGACGGGCGCAGATTCGGCACGAAGGGCCGCGTCGCCGCGACCATCACCAGCGAGGGCGGCGGCGCCGGCTCGCCCTGGCGCAGGGTCGCCATCAGGAGTCCGTCGTCGGAGCCTTCCAGCGGCGCCCGGCCGACATACTCGACCCGCACCCGCGCCGTGCCGTTGGACTGGAAGCCCAGCATGTCGGCGGCCTTGTTCGACACGTCGATCAGCCGGCCCTGGTGGAACGGCCCGCGGTCGTTGACGCGCAACACGATGGAGCGGTTGTTGCCCAGATTGGTGACCCGGACGTAGCTCGGCATCGGCAGGGTCGGATGGGCGGCCGACATGCTGTGCATGTCGAACACCTCGCCGTTCGCTGTCAGCCGGCCGTGGAAATCGGTGCCGTACCAGGAGGCGAGCCCTTCGGCCCGGTAGTTCACGTCCTCCTCGGGGACGTACATGCGGCCGCCCACCATATAGGGCTTGCCGATGCGATAGCCGCCGCCGCCTTTCGGCACCGGGTCGCCGGGGTCGATGACGCGCGGGCTGGCGGAGACGCCGTAGCGTGGATCGATCTGCGGAAACAGCTTGCCGTTGCCGGCCGAGCATTGGGCCAGGACGACGCACGCGCTCGCGGCGGCGCCGACGCGCGCCAGCCGAGCCAGCCGTCCCCGATTCTCCCCCCGGATCATCCGACGAGGATCCCCCCTCCTGCCTTGCCCTGGTCTCGTGAACGCCGAAGGCGCGCCGCGTTCCCCCGAACGAGGCGCCGGTCGTCCACGATCGAGCCGGCGCGACGACGAGGTCACGACCGGCTCGGGCCGAACGATACGCTCCCGCGTCGCGACGCGGAACGGAAAGACTCTGGCAAGGTAAATGAGCCGGAAACAAGACAACCCGGGCACCGCCGCACGAGGTCTGTCCGGGATGCAGTCCGGCCGCGCGCGATCGCATGCATTGCACCGTGCAATGGAAGCGGCCGTTAACGCCGGGCGGCTAAGTTTCCCCCGACGCACGACAAGGATTGTCCATGCGAGTTCGGCGCTCCCGCTTCCCCGGGCTGTCCCGGTCCCATCTTCGCCTCGCGGCCGGCGCGATCGCCGGCCTCGGGCTGATGGTGGCCGGCGTCTCGATGATCCCCGACCGGATATCGGCCGCCCGTCCGCACTCGGGCAGCGAGGGCACGATCCGGCTCGCCCCCGATTCCCAGAAGCTGTGCCAGCGACTCTCCTTCGACAATCGCAACGGCGAGTTCCGTGACAAGGGCGTGTCGCAGTGCGACCCGCAGGGCGGCTCCGACACCACCTCGGTGGACCGCATGCAGGCGATTCGCGCCTGGTTCAACCGCCGCTGACCCGGGCGGACCGCCGCGCCGACACGACTTTGTCCGCGCCGGGTCGGGATTCTGCAGCTCACTGATCTGGATCAAAGCGCGGGCCACGCCGACCCCGTAAAAACACACCGTTCGCGCCGCTTCACGGGGGTGAGTGGTGCAACGGAATTGGGCGGTCCTCAGGGGCCGCCCTTTTTTCGTTTCGGGGCCATGCAGCACGCAGCGGTGACAACCGGTGATCGGCGCCACCAGGGCGGCCCGTCACCCGGTCGTCGGTCGCTGGAACTGGATGCCGCAGCGCTTGCGGATCGACACCTGCTCGAGGGCCTGCATCTCTCCCCGCAGGCGGGCCAGCTCGGCGGTGTTGCGATCGTCGCCGCTGACCAGGAACGCGGCCGGCCAGAACACGACGACCGCGACCGTCGTCGCCACGGTGTCCTTGGTGCGCTTGCTGTCCTGGACGCCGGCCAGCTCATTGGCCCGCTGAGCGATCCGCTGGCTTTCCTCGGCGACCTGCGAGCAGGTTAGTGCTTCGAACTGATACGGCGAGACATAGCTCGGCGCGACATCTTCGGACTTGGTGGCACACCCGGCCAACACGACGGCCAAAACCAGCACTCCCCACCGCACCTCATCCCCCTATGTTGTCAGGCATTATTCCGATGCCGCCACGATATCGCCACATTCCGCCGCCGCCAAGCCGTAAGTTGTCCGGGCTCACACCCGAGGTCAGGGGTTGAAATCAAGCTAAGCCGGATTAGGGCCGACGCAACGCCGGGCCGCAGGGGCAGCATCCGGGCGAACGACCGGCATGAACGGGTGTGGACGGGGCCTGGCGAGCCGGAGCCTTCACGACCGGGGGCCGTTCCGAAAGCTAGCGGCGCCTCCGGGTCGATCGGCCGCTAGGGTCATCTCGGAAGCCCTGGATATGGACGCTCGCGACGCGCCGGATCGAGTGCGCCGGGCGCGGACGCCGTGTCCACACCCACCCGCCGTCCCTACATCGGGCTTCCGGCGGATCGTCCCGTCTGCTAGGCGGATGATCATCGTGCCGGAAGGGTGGCCGAGTGGTTTAAGGCACCGGTCTTGAAAACCGGCGTGGGTGCAAGCCCACCGTGGGTTCGAATCCCACCCCTTCCGCCATCCCGCAGGACTCGTCCACGTGCGCCGCGTGTGGGCTCTCCGGTTCCTCCGCCGTGCCGGCTAACCGGACCTATCCGACCGACCGAGACGTCGGCCCTATCCTACCGTAAAGGATTATTTACAGACCATCGACCACACTCTCGATCCGCAACCCGCGGTACGTGCCCCGATCGACGGATTCCATGCGCTTCGAGAATCGAGCCGACTACCGCGTGGAGTTCCGGGACGGCTACGCGGCCCGGATGATCGGGATCGACGGAACGTGGCAGCGGCGCTGCTTCATCCTCGACGTCTCGCAGAACGGCGCCAAGCTGCAGGTCGAGGGCGACATCGAGACGCTCAATCTCGACGAGTTCTTCCTCATCTTCTCCAATTTCGGCACCGCGCACCGGCGCTGCCAGAAGGCCTGGCTGAACGGCGACCAGATCGGGACCCGGTTCCTGCGGATCATCGCGAAGCCGCGGCGGGCGAGCTCGTCCGCACGACGCGTGAGCTCGGGCGACGGGTCGGACACGGGTGCAGAGGCGACCGGACGCGCGGTCGCGGCCGCCGGCAGTCCCGCCCTGCCCGGCCGGACCTCCACCAAGCACGCCTCGATCGCGGTCGGCACGGCGCGCTGACCCGACCTCCGGGCCCATGAAAAAAGGGGCGGCCCGTGAGGACCGCCCCGTTTGCGTCACACCACTCACCCCCGTGAAGCGGCGCGACACGATCCTTGTAGAAGGGACTCGCAGGCGCGACTTTGACAAAGATCAGTCCAGGCCGTTTTTCCGCGCCGTCGCCCGAGAGGCCCCCGCGGCGCGGCGTCGCGGACGGCCTCTCCGGAGTGGCGGCGCCCGGCCGGGTCGGCCCCGTCCCACGCCTCGCGTTTTCACATGGCACGTCCCACGCGACCGTGCGTTCCGTCGGTCCGGCCGGATTGATAAGGACTCCGGTGTCAGATCGGCATCGCCTCCCGTCCCGCCTGCGGTGCCGGCTCCCAAAGAACGGTCCGGAGGAGACGCAGCATGACCAGCAAGGCACGGGTGGTGCGATACGCGACCGCGGGTGCGCCCGAGGTGCTCGCCATGGAGACGATCGACCTGCCGGATCCCGGTCCGGGCGAGGTCCAGATCCGGCAGCACGCCGTCGGCCTCAACTACATGGACTGCTATTTCCGCTCCGGCTATTACCCCGCGCCGACCCCGGCCGGGGTCGGCACCGAGGCGGCCGGCGTGGTGGAGCAGGTCGGCAGCGGCGTCACCGAGTTCGAGGCGGGCGACCGCGTCGTCTATGCGAGCGGCGCACCCGGATCCTATGCGGACCTGCGCAACATGCCGGCGGACCGGCTGATCGCGATCCCGGACGGCATCGCCGAGGAGGACGCCGCCGCGCTCCTGATGAAGGGCATGACGGCCGAATATCTGCTGACCCGCTGCTACCCGCTCAAGGCCGGCGAGTTCGCGCTGTTCTACGCGGCGTCCGGCGGCGTCGGCCTGATCGCCGGCCAGTGGGGCCGCCACATCGGCGCCCGCATGATCGGGGTCGCGGCGGGCGAGGAGAAGTGCCGGCTGGCGAAACAGAGCGGCTACGCGTTCGTGATCGACCGGACGCGCGAGGACGTGCTGGCCCGCGTCAAGGAGATCACGGGCGGCGCCGGCGTGCCGGTGGTCTACGACTCGATCGGCAAGGCGACCTTCGAGACCTCGATCAAGAGCCTGGCGCCGCGCGGCGTCTTCGTCTCGTTCGGCACCACCACGGGCGCTCCGCCGCCGGTCGAGGCGGCGCTGCTGCAGAAGAGCGGCTCGCTCTATTTCACCCGGCCGACGCTCGCGACCTACTGCTCGGCCCGCCCCGACATGCTGGCCTCGGCGACGAAGCTGTTCGACCTCGTCCGCGCCGGCGCGATCAAGCCGAGCATCGGCCAGCGCTACGCGCTCTCCGACGCGCCGAGCGCCCATCGCGACCTCGAGTCCGGCAAGACGATCGGAGCCTCGCTGCTGATCCCGTGAGGCGTCGATCCGTCTGCCGCGCACGACGAAGAGCAGCCGGCTGTCGGGCCGGCGGCTCGCCGCGTTCGAGGTGCCGTCGCTCGTCGGTCTACTGCGTGCAGACCTTCACGGTCTTGACGGCGGTCTCGGCCTCGCTCCGGGACGTGTAGACCTTGCCGTCGCCGACCACCACGGTCGTCTGTGTGGTGGGCTTCTTGTCGACGATCGTGCACCGCTTCGTCGCCGTGTCCTGCACGATGTAGTACTCGGTGGTCTGCGCCGCGGCGATGCCGCTGGCCGCGACGAGGATGCCGGTCGCGATCACGAGATGCTTCATTCTAGCCTCCTTGGTTCAGCTTCTGATCAGATTGCTGGATGGGTCTGGACGAGACGTCAGCGGCTGCCGCCGACCGAGGCGCCAGCGCCGCTGCTGCCCGTCGTCGTCGAGCCCGAGCCGCGTCCTGACACACCGGTCCGGCTCTCGCCCGTGCGGCTCTCGCCCGAGCGGCTCTCGCCCGTGGTGGTGCGCGACCGCGTCGTGGTGCGGGTGGTCGACTCGCTCGATCCGCTGCGAACCCGCACGGAGGCGCGCGGTCCGTCGACGGTGCGGCTCACCGTGCTGCGCGAGCGCACCACGACGTCGGGCCGATGGCGCCGCACGACGGTCGTGCGAGAGGACGGCTCGCTCGCATAGATGCGCGTGCGCTTCTTGCCGCGCACATAGCGCTTGCTCTTCTTCACCACCGTGTAGGACGGCGAGCGGTCCTCGTACGACACGACGGCGCGGCGATGCCGGCGCACATGGATGTCGCTGCCGCCGCCGCGGGTCGTCACCGAGGTCCGAGTCCGCGTGCGCGTGGTGCGGCTCTCCATGCCGCCCTCACGACCGGCCCGCACGCCCGCGCCGCCTTCGACGCGACCGCTGCTCATGCCGCCGCGGCCCGACGTCTCGGTCTGTCCACGCGCCGATCCGGTGGTCCGCCCCTGCTCCGAACTGGAGCCGCCGGAGCCCGACATCGCGGCGCCGCCCGATCCGCCGGAACTTCCCGAGGCTTGCGCGAGACGCAGCGGTTTCGCCTGCGGCGACTGGGCGGTCGCAACTCCGGACAGCCCGATCGCCGTCGCCGCACTCAAAGCGAGCAGAGCAATTCTCATGAGGTTCTCCTCTGGTCGTTTCCCCGAGAGGTGAACCGCGCTCCCACGACGCGGTTCGGATCATATCTGATTTTTCTGATGAATGACTGTTCAGACACGGGCGCGAACTAATCACGTCTCACGCACGGGACTGCAGCGCACATACCGCCGCGCGGCGGAGCGCGAGCACGTTCCGCCAAGGGACTGCGGCGCCGTTGCGGATGCGAAAGCCCACGGATCTGATCACGTCGAGGACTAGCCTGACAGGAGGATGACGTGCGATCCTCTTTTTTTCCGGCGCGGCGGCGCGACGTTTCCCGCACCGAAACGCCAAGGTCCGAGGATGCCGCGGGTCGTGCCCACCCACGACGCGGGCGGACGCGGGTCGCCGCCGCACCGGGCGCGCCGACGGCGGGACGGGCGCCGCCGAGCCGCCCCGCCCTCGCCCGCGGCGTAGGAGCGGCCGTAACGCCCCTCGACAGGCCGGACGAACCAGACGATACCGGTTCGGCACGGGGCGGTCCGAACCGCGCGACGCCGGAGGGGGCATGGAACAGGAGCAGCTTCAGAAGGTCGCCATCGGCGCCGCGGCCGTCGCCGTGGTGGCGGCCGTCGCGACCGGACGCCTGCCGCGCTGGCTGCGCGTCACCGTGGTGCTGGCCGCCATCGTGATCGCGCTCGGCGTCGGGCTCTACGGCTATCGCTTCTTCACCACCCCCCGCACCCTCACGGTGGCGGTCGGCTCGATCGACGGCGAGCTGCCGAAGACCGTCTCGGCGATGGCGACGCGCCTCGCCACCATCAACGCGCCGGTGCGGCTCAAGGTGGTCGACAAGGGCACCGTGATCGACGCCGAGAAGGCCTTCGCGGCCGGCGAGGTCGACCTGGTGGTCGGGCGCGGCGACGTCGGCAACCTCGCCGATGCGCGCGCCGTCGTGATCGTCTCCAACACGGTCGTGCTGATCGTCACCCCGCCGGGCAGCAAGATCGAGGAGATGGCCGACCTCAAGGGCAAGACGATCGGCGTGATCGGCGGCTCGGTCAACGGCCAGGTCGTCGAGGCGCTGAAGAAGGAGTACGACCTCGATCACCTGAAGGTCGCGTTCCGGCCGATGGTGCCGTTCGAGGCGAAGCAGGCCATCGCGGCCAAGCAGATCGCCGCCCTCCTGGTGGTGATGCCGGTGACCGAGCGCTACCTGGGCCTGCTGCGCAGCCTCTTCCCGCCGGCCGGCAAGCAGGGGCTCGGCCTGGTTCCGATCGAGGCGGCCGGCGCGATCGCCGCGGTGTTCCGGGCCTACGAGAGCTACGACCTGCCGAAGGGCACGCTGCGCGGCTCGCCGCCGATCCCGGACGACGACCTGACGACCCTGCGCGTGCCGGTCTATCTGCTCGCCAAGAAGACCCTGGACGACGACGCCGTGACGGCGCTCGCCAAGTCGATCATGGACACGCGGCGCGATCTCGTCGCCGAGCACCCGATTCTGGCCCAGATCAGCGCACCCAGCACCGACAAGGACGCTTTCGTGCCGATTCATCCCGGCGCCGCAGCCTATTTCGACGGCGACGTGAAGACCTTCTTCGACAAGTACGGCGACCAGATCTTCTACGGCTCGATGCTGCTCGGCTCGCTGACCTCGCTGTTCGCGGGGGCGTGGAAGTTCATGGCGAAGGAGCCGGATCCGGGCGACCGGGCGCTGGCGCGACTATGCGCCCTGTCGGAGACGATCGAGACGGCCGCCGACGAGCCGCAGATCGCCGATCTCGAGCGGCAGATCGACCGCATCCTGCATGCCGAGCTCGACAAGATCGCCCGGCGCGATGCCGACGCCGCGGAGCCGTCCGCCCTGACACTCGCGACCTACCGGCTCGAGCGGCTGATCGCCCAGCGCCGGGCGGCGCTCGGCGGCACCGCGACGCGCACCCCGACGGCGCCGCGGGACACCTTGCTGGAGGCCCGGCATGCGTGACCCGTCCGACCGGCCGCCGGGCGGCCTGAAGGCGCGCCTGAAAGGCATGCAGGAACGCTGGAGCGACCAGCTCCTGACCGTGCTGATGATCCTGATGCTGCTGCTGTTCTTCGTCGCGGTGCCGCTGCAGGCGACAGGCTCGGAGCCGGCCCAGATCGCGGGCGGCGTGGTGCTTATCGGCATCATGGGGACAGCCCTCGTGATGTCCGGCAGCCCGCTCGTCTTCGCCCTGCTGCTGGTCGGCCTGGCGATGAACGCGACCGCCGTGGTGCTGCGGCTGCACACGCCGTCGCGGACCGACATCCTGCTCGCCGCCGGCGGCTGGCTGATCCTCGCGGTCGTGCTCGGGTCGGTCGTGGCGCGGCTGGTGTTCGGCCCGGGCCGGGTGAACTTCCACCGCGTCATCGGCGCCGTGCTGCTCTATCTGCTGGTCGCGGCCGCCTTCGTCGCCATCTACGCCTTCGCCGGCCTGCTGCTGCCGGACGCCTTCTCGGGCCTCGAGGTGCGCGACAGCCCGGCCCTCGCCAGCAGCCTGATCTATTTCAGCTTCGTCACCCTGACATCGACCGGCTACGGCGACATCGCGCCGATCCATCCGGTGTCGCGGGCGCTGTGCAACTTGGAGACGATCATCGGCCAGCTCTATCCGGCGACCCTGCTGGCCCGCCTGGTGACGCTGGAGCTGGAGCACCGGCGCGAAGGGCGCCCGGAGCGCACCGGCGGCAAGGACGCCTCGCGCGGCGAGCATCCCGGGCCGCGGGCCAGAAAGGACTGACGCTGGAAGGGTGGGCGCCGGAAGGATCGGCGCGGCCGAGACCTCCGGGAGCCGGCGTCGGATCGACGCCCGGCTCCTCCGCCCGCAGCCTGCCCGACCGGTCCCGCTATTCGCCCGCCAGCAGCCGGTGGCCGTGGTCGGTCAGCCGGTCGTGGCGGTCGATCAGGCCGTGATCGCGCAGGCCGTCGACCACCCAGGCGTGGAGCGACGAGGCGTGTCCGTGGGCGACCCGCGCGAGGAATTCGCACATGTCGGATTTCGGCATGAACGCGACGAGATCGCTGCGCTGAAGCACGGGGCGTCTCCTTGCTCGGGTTGTGACCGTATGATGATACGTGCTTCGGCCCGCAGCGCAACAGTTTATTTCGCAATGCAAAGCGATTCTGCAATTTTGTTTCTTGCAGCGCAGCAAATCGAACAGATACGGACACTTAGCCCAATTCGGCCGCGGCTCGGACGGCCCTATCCGCCGGCCGGCGCCTCGCGGCCGACCGCATCGCCGCGGGCGGCCCGGCGGCGCGCAAAGGCGACGATCTCGCCGACGATTCCACGCCGGAAGAGCAGCACGGTGAGCACGAAGATGCAGCCCTGGGCGACCAGCACCCACTCGCCGAAGCCGGTGAAGGTGTTCTGCATCACGACGATCACGGCGGCGCCGACGATCGGCCCGAACACCGTGCCCATGCCGCCGACCAGCGTCATCAGCACCACCTCGCCGGACATCTGCCAGGTGACGTCGGTGAGCGAGGCGAGCTGGAAGACGATCGCCTTGGTGGCGCCGGCGAGACCGGCGAGCGTCGCCGACAGCACGAAGGCGATCAGCTTGAAGCGGTCGACCGCGTAGCCGAGCGACACCGCCCGCGCCTCGTTCTCCCGGATCGCCTTGAGGACCTGGCCGAACGGCGAATGGATGGTGCGCCAGATGATCAGGAAGCCGATCGCGAAGATCGCCAGCACCACGTAGTAAAACGAGATGTCCTTGGAGATGTCGACGAGGCCGAACAGCGGCCGGCGCGGGATCGCCTGGATGCCGTCCTCGCCGCCCGTGAACGGCGCCTGCAGGCAGAAGAAGAACACCATCTGGGCGAGCGCCAGCGTCACCATGGCGAAATAGATGCCCTGACGGCGGATCGCGATCAGGCCGACGACGAGGCCGAGCCCGGCCGCGACGGCCGCGCCCGACAGGATCCCGAGCTCGGTCGAAAAGCCCCAGGACTTCACCGTGTAGCCCGACACATAGGCGGCGAAGCCGAAGAACATGGCGTGCCCGAACGACAGCAGGCCGCCGTAGCCGATGAGCAGATTGAAGGCGCAGGCGAACAGCGCGAAGCACAGGACCTTCATCAGGAGGATCGGGTAGACGACGAGCGGCGCGACCAGCAGCGCGGCGATCAGGGCCGCGAACACGATCATGTCGACGTTGCGGCCGCGGCTGGCGGCTTTGCGGCTGGTCATCGCGGCGTTCCGAACAGGCCCTGCGGCCGCACCATGAGCACGATCGCCATGATGACGAAGATGACGGTGGCCGAGGCCTCCGGCCAGAAGACTTTCGTCAGCCCCTCGACGACGCCGAGGCCGAAGCCGGTGACGATCGAGCCGGCGATCGAGCCCATGCCGCCGATGACGACGACGGCGAACACCACGATGATCAGGTTCGAGCCCATGGTCGGGTTGACCGTGTAGATCGGCGCGGCCAGCACGCCGGCCAGCGCCGCGAGCCCGACGCCGACCCCGTAGGTCAGCGTGATCATCCGCGGCACGTTGACGCCGAAGGCCTGGACCAGCTCCGGCCTCTCGGTGGCGGCGCGCAGATAGGCGCCGAGCTTGGTGCGCTCGATGGTGAACCAGGTGACCAGGCAGACGGCGAGCGAGAACGCCACCACCCAGCCGCGATACCAGGGCAGGAACATGAATCCGAGATTCTGGCCGCCCGGGATCGGGTTGCTGTAGGGCAGCCCGGACGAGCCGTATTGCTGGCGGAACAGCCCCTCGACGATCAGCGCGAGGCCGAAGGTGAGCAGCAGGCCGTAGAGATGGTCGAGGTGATAGAGGCGCGAGATCAGCAGCCGCTCGATGACGACGCCGGTGGCGCCGACGATCAAGGGCGCCAGCACCAGCGCGCCCCAGTACGGGATGCCGCCGTACTGCAGCAGCATCCAGGCCACGAAGGCGCCCATCATGTACTGGGCGCCGTGGGTGAAGTTGATGACGTTCATCAGCCCGAAGATGACGGCGAGCCCGAGCGACAGCAGCGCATAGAACGCCCCGTTGATCAGCCCCAGCAACAGCTGCCCCATCAGGGCCTGAGGCGGCACGCCCAAGAGTTCGAACATTCACGTCACCTCTTCGGCGCGATCCTCGGCTCTCTCCGCGGGCGGGAGAGAGTTCCGGCGCTGTGCATCTGCCCCCACCCTCCCCTGGAGGGGGAGGGTC
>NZ_NPEX01000889.1 GCF_003258865.1 Rhodoplanes roseus
GATGAAATCGGCGAGAAGCTCCACATAATGCGCTTCGTCGTCGAAGATGCCGATGAAGGCGAGCTCACGCGTCCTGTGGAAGCCGACCTCCGCCGTCGCCGTCACCACATCGTCGGCCGCGTACCAGGCGCCGCGCTCGCCGGAATTGAAGCGGTTGCCCGTCGGGCGCGTATAGGTGAAGGCGGCGTTGATATGGCTCTCGCCATAGACTTTGAGATCGTGCGCGCGGCGGGCGAAGACCAGTTCGCGCCGGTCGAGC
>NZ_NPEX01000890.1 GCF_003258865.1 Rhodoplanes roseus
GACTGGCTTTGATGAAGTTGCGGGCGTGGCAGAGACGACCGCTCGCGCACTTGGCGTGAATGTTGGTGCCGCCTACAAGGCTCATCTGGATACGGACGCCATAAACGTACGGATGGCAGGTCTGGCCTTGCATGATGGCGATATGCCGCTACGGCAGCTCGGATTGGGTTCCAGGCGTATGCTCACCACCGGATTGCAGAAGCAGGCACTGCGCACACCGCATATCACCCTGTTTGATGAGGTAGAAATTGGGCTTGAA
>NZ_NPEX01000891.1 GCF_003258865.1 Rhodoplanes roseus
CGTGTTCGGCGCGATGCGTGGGGATGTTACCGGCTGTGCCGGGCTTGCTCGGGGGCTATTCGTGATGCGTGTGTCGCTGACCGACAGACTGTTCGACATCGCGATAGCAAGCGGGCTGAATACTGAGTCGACCTCCGGGGTCCAGGCGAGCGAGAAGCCGCGAGTCTCGAACCGATCACGCTGGAAGCGTGTATAAAAGACCTTGCCGTGTGTCGTGCCGCTGATGATGAAGAAGCTGGGCTTGATCGTCGAGTAGCC
>NZ_NPEX01000892.1 GCF_003258865.1 Rhodoplanes roseus
GGCGAGAATTCGCCGGCGGTTTTCGTTTGTGCGCTTTTGTTTGGGGAGAGGTCTCCGCCCGGCCTTATCGCTCGGCGAACCAATCTTTGAGGGGCATGATCACGGGCGGCTCGGCGTTGGCGTTGGGCCAGGAATCGATCGACCAGCGTTGCTTGGACCGGGTGTCGGTCACGACGGCGGTCGCGTGGGGATAGCGCCCGTCGAGGAAGAAGCCCCTCGCAACCGGCTCCGCGACCGTGTGATATTTGAGCAGCCCAT
>NZ_NPEX01000893.1 GCF_003258865.1 Rhodoplanes roseus
TCTTCCTCGTCATCGCGGGGGCGACCGGATATCTCTTCACAAAGCTGCCGAGCTCCTTCCTGCCAGACGAGGATCAGGGCATCCTGATCGCCAGCGTGCAGCTTCCTGCCGGCGCGACCCAGGAGCGAACGTGGCGCGTGATGCGTCAGGTGCAGGATTACTTCCTCGACGATGAGACGGACAACGTCGCCGGCGTGATGACGGAGGTCGGGTTCGGCTTCGGCGGCCAGGGCCAGAATGTCGGTCTCGCCTTTATTC
>NZ_NPEX01000894.1 GCF_003258865.1 Rhodoplanes roseus
AGGTAGAAAGACAGAAGATGGGCGTTGAGCTCGGCGATGAGCTCACGCACCTCCGGCTGATCGGGATGCTCCGCAGCAATAGACGCTGACTGTTCCAGAACCGCCGTCACGGCTCATTCCACGACTTTGGGAACCAGGAAGAAATTGTCTTCGCTCAAAGGCGCGTTGGCGACGATGTCGGCGGCCTTGGCCCCGTCGGTGATCTCGTCGGCCCGCATCTTGAGCGTCATGGCGGCGACGGAGGTCATCGGCTCGACG
>NZ_NPEX01000895.1 GCF_003258865.1 Rhodoplanes roseus
ATCGAGCGCGCCGGTGCGAACGAGCGCTCCTGAAAGCACGAACATCGCGCCGATGGTGATCGGAGCCGGGTTGGCGAAAACGCTCAAGACCGTGTTCGTGTCGAGGATGCCGAGCGCAAGAAAAGCGCCCGCGCCGAGCGTGGCGACGACTTCTGGAGAGAAACGCTCCCACATGAAGAAGACGAACATCATCCCCAGGATTGCGAGGGCGATGACGGCCTGGTGGGCTTGCAGGAACTCCATCACCGACGAGCGGG
>NZ_NPEX01000896.1 GCF_003258865.1 Rhodoplanes roseus
CTCGAGATCGTAATATTCCTCAAAAGCCGGGACATTCGCCGGCAATTCGAGCCACGGAACTTTCGAGCGCGTGTAGATATGGACGTCCGGCACGAACACATGCGGAGCGTCGAGCGTTCCGACCCGCAGGAAGCTCAAAACACCGCGGCGTCCGTAATCGCTCCACAACGCAATCTGGCAGTTCGGGCAGCGATAGACGTCGTGAGGAAGCCCGCTCGCCGTCGGCAGCGTTATGACGACCGGCTCTATCTTTAAGA
>NZ_NPEX01000897.1 GCF_003258865.1 Rhodoplanes roseus
GTCATGACGTTGCGGGAATGCTCAATGCCGATGCGCAGCGTCGAGGGGCCGTAATATTTGTTCGAGTAATTCTGAGGCCGCCAGATCTTGTCGCCGGCCTTGATCTCGATCGGGGCATCCATGACCACGGAAGACGGCGTGTAGCCGTTGTCGAGAGCCGTCGCATAGACGAACGGTTTGAAGGACGAGCCCGGCTGACGATAGGCCTGCGTCGCCCGATTGAACTTGCTCTGGTCGAAGGAGAAACCGCCCACGAG
>NZ_NPEX01000898.1 GCF_003258865.1 Rhodoplanes roseus
TGGCGCCAACGCGTCTCGTGTGGCAGCCGCTGGGCCATTTGATATGCGCCCTCTCCTGCGTTGTCGTCAGTCCAACCGAAATGCGGGGTGTAGCGGACATGGGTGAGCGAATAGGCGTTGGCCGCAGGAAACGGCATGGAGGAGAAGAAAGCACCGTCCATGACGGTCACCGCAAGACCGCCCAGTTCCGCCGGCGGATCGATGATGGCGATCTCGACAAGCTCGTGCTTCAACGGCAATGGCTTGAGACCGCTCG
>NZ_NPEX01000089.1:0-3362 GCF_003258865.1 Rhodoplanes roseus
TCCGAGCTCTACACCGACATTCTGCGCTGATCGCAGCGCGCCAGCGGACAACGAGGGTCGAACCCCCATGCCAACCCAGGTCCTGATGCCGGCTCTCTCGCCCACCATGGAGAAGGGCAACCTCTCCAAATGGGTCAAGCAGGAGGGCGAGAAGGTGAAGGCCGGCGACGTCATCGCCGAGATCGAGACCGACAAGGCGACGATGGAAGTCGAGGCCGTCGACGAGGGCACGCTCGGCAAGATCCTGGTGCCGGCCGGAACGGCCGACGTCGCCGTCAACACCCCGATCGCCGTGATCGTCGCGGACGGCGAGGACGCCTCCGCGGCCGCCACCCCGGCCCAGCAGAACAAGGCCGCCCAGTCGGCGCCCCCCGCCGCCGCGCCCGAGAGGGCCGAGACCCCGACCGCGGCCCCGTCGGCGGTCGCCAATCCCCCGCAGCCCGCGGCCCAACCGGTGCCGGAGCTCGCCGAAGAGACCCACGCGGACGCCGAGCTCGTCACCATGACGGTCCGCGAGGCGTTGCGCGACGCCATGGCGGAGGAAATGCGGCGCGACCCGGACATCTTCGTCATGGGCGAGGAGGTCGCGGAGTACCAAGGCGCCTACAAGGTGACCCAGGGCCTGCTGCAGGAGTTCGGCGCCCCACGCGTCGTCGACACGCCGATCACCGAGCACGGCTTCGCCGGTCTCGGCGTCGGCGCGGCGCTCTCCGGCCTGAAGCCGATCGTCGAGTTCATGACCTTCAACTTCGCCATGCAGGCGATCGACCAGATCATCAATTCCGCTGCCAAGACCCTCTACATGTCGGGCGGTCAGATGGGATGCCAGATCGTGTTCCGCGGGCCGAACGGTCCGGCCGCGCGCGTCGGCGCCCAGCACAGCCAGGACTACTCGGCCTGGTACTCCCACATTCCGGGCCTCACCGTGGTCGCGCCCTATACGGCGGCCGACGCCAAGGGGCTGCTGAAGTCGGCGATCCGCAACCCGAATCCGGTGGTCTTCCTGGAAAACGAGATCCTCTACGGCCAGTCGTTCCAGGTGCCGAAGGTCGACGACTATCTGGTGCCGATCGGCAAGGCCCGCATCGCCCGTCCCGGCAAGGATGTGACGCTCGTCGCCTGGTCGATGGGCATGACCTACGCCCTCAAGGCGGCCGAGCAGCTCGCGGAGCAGGGGATCGAGGCCGAGGTGATCGACCTGCGGACGCTGCGCCCGATGGACACCGAGACGATCGTGGCGTCGGTGAAGAAGACGGGTCGCTGCGTCGTGGTCGAGGAGTGCTGGCCCCAGTCCGGCATCGGCTCGGAGATCGCGGCCCGGATCATGGAGAACGCCTTCGACTGGCTCGATGCGCCGGTGGCCCGGGTATCCGGCAAGGACGTTCCGATGCCCTACGCCGCCAATCTCGAGAAGCTCGCGCTGCCGTCGGTCGACGAGGTGGTCGCGGCGGCCCGCGCCGTCGCCTATCGGTGACGCCATGGCTCGCGCACCCGACGACTCCATCTATCACGCGCTCCCGATCATGGACGAGGCGCTCGCCAATGGCGGGCTGGAGATCCTGCGCGCCGGCCTGATCGACGACGAGCTGTTCGTCACGGCGCGGCACGCCTTCAAGGATCCGGCACCGTGGGGCCAGGTGCTGGCCGACATCACGCGGCGTCTCGCGCAGATCTACTCGCTGGAGACCGACTTCACCGAGGCCGAGGCGCTGGCCGAGATCGAGGAGGCCTATGCGGCCGACCTCGGAGCCAAGCCGGTGCGGAAAAAGCCCGCGCGTGCCGGAAAGGCGGCGCCGCGCAAGGCGGGCGCGCCCGGCAAGACGCCGGCGGTGAAATCCAAGGCTGCCAAGGCCGGCAAGCCGAAGGCCGCGGCGGACATGCGGGCCAAGCGAGCCGTCGCGGGCAGCCGCGCCGCGGCGCCGCGCAAGCCCGCGCCGAAAGCCCGCGGCAAGCGGTAGCGGCGACACGAGATCCGCCGGCCGGCGCTCCCGGCCGCGTCCGCATCAAAAAGCGACTGCGTGCGACGACGCCGACCGCTGCGCCCAACTGGAAGACCTCCGATGCCCATCAACATCCTCATGCCCGCGCTCTCGCCCACGATGGAGAAGGGCAACCTCGCCAAGTGGCTCAAGAAGGAGGGCGACAAGGTGAGGTCCGGTGACATCATCGCCGAGATCGAGACCGACAAGGCGACGATGGAGTACGAGGCGGTCGACGAGGGTACGATCGCCAAGATCCTGGTGCCGGCCGGCACGGCCGATGTTGCGGTGAACTCCCCGATCGCCGTGCTGGCCGTCGAGGGCGAGGTCACGACGGCGGTCGCCGCCTCGGCGAAGGCCGGCGCTCCCGCGCCGAAAGCGGCTCCGAAGCCGGCCGAGACGAGTACCGCCGGGCAGGGGGCTCCGGCTCCGTCGCCTGCCCCGGATGCGGCCCCGAAGCCGCAACCCGCTGCCGCTCCGGCCGAGAAGGCGCCGCACCGCAACGGCGCCGGCGAACGTCAGTTCGCCTCGCCGCTGGCGCGCCGGCTCGCCAAGGACGCCGGCATCGACATCGGCCGCATCGAAGGCTCGGGCCCGCACGGCCGCGTCGTCGCTCGCGACGTCGAGGCAGCCCAGCAGGGCAAGGGCCTGCGCCCAGCCGCAGCCGGCGCTGCCGCGGCGTCGAGCGCCCCGGCGCCGGCTCTGGCGCCGTCCGACGAGGCCATCAAGGCGCTCTATCCCGAGGGCTCCTACGAGTTCGTCCCGCACGACCAGATGCGCCGCATCATCGCGCAACGCCTCGTGGTCGCAAAGCAGACGATCCCGCATTTCTACCTGACCGTGACCTGCACGATCGACGGGCTCCTGGCGGCGCGCGAGGCCGTCAACGCGTCCGCTCCGAAGGACAAGGACGGCAAGCCGGCCTGGAAGATCTCGGTCAACGACTTCGTCATCAAGGCGCTGGCGATGGGCCTCAAGACGATTCCGGACGCCAACGTCACCTGGACCGAGGCCGGGCTGCTCAAGCACAAGTCGTCCGACGTGGCCGTCGCCGTGGCGATCCCGGGCGGACTGATCACGCCGGTGGTGCGCAACGCCGACGCGAAATCGCTGTCGGCGATCTCGGCCGAGATGAAGGATTTCGCCACCCGGGCCCGCGCCCGCCGGCTGAAGCCGGAGGAGTATCAGGGCGGCGCCACCGCCGTATCGAACCTCGGCATGTACGGGATCGACGAGTTCGCGGCCGTGATCAATCCGCCGCACGCGACCATCCTGGCGGTCGGCGCCGGCACGCAGGTGCCGGTGGTGACCAACGGCAAGATCGAGATCGCCACCCAGATGAAGCTCACGCTTTCCACCGACCACCGCGCCGTCGACGGCGCG
>NZ_NPEX01000089.1:3372-9894 GCF_003258865.1 Rhodoplanes roseus
CTCGGCGCCGAGCTGCTGGGTGCCGTGAAACGCTTCGTCGAGAACCCGGTCATGATGGTGGTGTGATGCCCGCGGCGACACCCTTCGAGACGCCGCCTGCGGCGGCACCTCGGGGTGAGACCGAGAGCCGCCGCCGCAGCGTGAGCGCGTTCGTGATCTGAAACGAGACGTCCCCCCGAACGCCCGTCTGTTCGAACGGGCGTCCTCTCCGCCGGAGAGGACCAGCCGATCAGAGAACAAGAATGTCCGACACCTCCTTCGACGTCATCATCATCGGCTCCGGCCCGGGCGGCTATGTCACGGCGATCCGGGCGGCGCAGCTCGGCTTCAAGACCGCGATCGTCGAGAAGACGCATCTCGGCGGCATCTGCCTGAACTGGGGCTGCATCCCGACCAAGGCGCTGCTGCGCTCCGCCGAGATCTATCACTACCTGCAGCACGCCGACGCCTACGGGCTGAAGGCCGACAATGTGAGGTTCGATCCGGCCGCCGTGGTGAAGCGCTCGCGCGGCGTCTCCAAGCGGCTCGCGGACGGCGTCGGCTTCCTGATGAAGAAGAACAAGGTCTCGGTGATCTGGGGGGCGGCGACGCTCGACGCGCCCGGCAAGATCACGGTGGCGGCCTCCAAGACCGAAGCGCCGAAGGGGACGCTCGGGCCGGGCAGCTACCAGGCCAAGCACATCATCGTCGCCACCGGCGCGCGCCCGCGCGTGCTGCCGGGCCTCGAGCCCGACGGCAAGCTCGTGTGGACCTATTTCGAGGCGATGGTGCCGGAGAAGATGCCGAAGTCGCTGCTGGTCGTCGGCTCCGGCGCGATCGGGATCGAGTTCGCCTCGTTCTACCGCACCATGGGGGCCGACGTGACGGTCGTCGAGGTGCTGCCGCAGATCCTCCCCGTCGAGGATGCCGAGATCGCCGCCTTTGCGCGAAAGCAGCTCGAGAAGCAGGGACTGAAGATCTTCACGGGCGCCAAGGTGACCAAGCTCGACAAGAAGGCCGACAGCGTCACGGCGACGATCGACGACGGCAAGGGCGGAACCCAGACGCTGACCGTGGACCGGGTGATCTCGGCTGTCGGCGTGGTCGGTAACGTGGAAAATCTCGGCCTCGAGAAGGTCGGCGTGAAGATCGAGCGCGGCATCGTCGTCACGGACGGGCTCGGCAAGACCAACGTGCCGGGCGTCTACGCGATCGGCGACGTCGCCGGGCCGCCGATGCTGGCCCACAAGGCCGAGCACGAGGGCGTCATCTGCGTCGAGGCGATCAAGGGCCTGCACCCGCATCCGCTCGACAAGTCGAAGATCCCGGGCTGCACCTACTGCTCGCCCCAGGTCGCCTCCGTCGGCCTCACCGAGGCCGCCGCCAAGGAGAAGAAGATCGACGTCCGGGTCGGAAAGTTCCCGTTCGCGGGCAACGGCAAGGCGATTGCTCTGGGCGAGGACCAGGGCATGATCAAGGTGATCTTCGACAAGAAGACCGGCCAGCTTCTCGGCGCCCACATGGTCGGCGCGGAGGTGACGGAGCTGATCCAGGGCTATGTCGTCGCCATGAACCTGGAGACCACCGAGGAAGAGCTGATGCACACCGTCTTCCCGCATCCGACGCTTTCCGAGATGATGAAGGAAGCGGTGCTCGACGCCTACGGCCGCGTCCTCAACATGTGACGCGGAACATCGGACGCGGGCCTCGGCGCGGGCGCGCCGGGGACGTGTCCAGGGCAGGGGAGCGAGACGCCATGACGGACCACACCTACAAGATCACCGAGCTGGTCGGCTCGTCGGAGACGAGCATCGACGACGCGATCCGGAACGCCGTCGCACGCGCCGGCAAGACGCTGCGAAACATGCGCTGGTTCGAGGTGGTCGGCACTCGCGGCCATATCGAGGACGGCGAGGTTCGGCATTTCCAGGTGACCATCAAGGTCGGCTTCACGATGGACGACGCCGACTGACGCGGTCAGGCGGCGCCGGCCTCGGTCGCCGTCGCGGTCGACAAAACCTCGTCGATCAGCACCAACGCCGCGACGACCGTCCGGTAACGGATGGCGCCGCGACCGATGTCGCCGAACCGGAACACGCGGTGGGCCGGCGGGTGACCGCGGCGGCCGGCCGCCAGGTGCACGAGGCCGACCGGATTGTCGTCCTCGTCGCAGGCCGGCCCGGCCACACCCGTGACCGAGATCGCCAGGTCGGCGCAGGACTGCCTCAGCGCGCCCGCCACCATGGCCCGCGCCACGTCCTCGCAGACCGCCGTGCGGCGTCTCAGAAGGTCCTCGGGCACGCCCAGCGCGATCGTCTTCTGCGCCTTGGTGTAGACCGTGAAGCCACCCTGGAGCTGGGTGCCGGCGCCGGGTGCCTCGGACAGCACGGCCGCCAGAAGCCCGCCCGTGCACGATTCGGCCGTCACCAGGGTCAGGCCGCGCTCGTGGGCCCGCGCGACCACCTCGGCGGCGCGGCGAACCAGAGCCTCGTCGATGGCGGTGAATTCGATCTCGCTCATTTGGTCGGGTCCGATGGATGGCGGGCAGCCCGAGAACGCGGCAGCCGCGCTGGTCGTTCCGATGCGCCGCAACGGTCGCCACCGGAGCGCGGATCGACGACCCAAATCCGAGACAGCTCCGACAACGCATTGATACCGCAATCCAATCGAGACCGGCTGCGCTGTGATTTTATATTCCATAATATGTCTTATGCGAATCACCGATATGGGTTCGACCGTCTCCCCTCGGCCGCATCTCCGGCTTGCGCGCCGATCCGACCCAGCGGCGTCCGCTCGAGCCGGCCACGACATCGAGCGGCCGCTGCCGGTTCACCGGAGTCGAATCCCCTGGCCATGACGTCTATGGTGCCGCCGCGCGAAACCGTCGAACGAGCCAAGTCGGAATGAACCAGCCGGATTTCGCGGTCCCGATCGAGGACCGCTACTTCGAGGACTACGTCCCGGGCGTGACCTACGAGTACGGCACTGTGGCCGTGACCGAAGCCGAGGTCGTCGAGTTCGCCCGCCGCTACGATCCCCAGGCCATGCACACCGACCCGCAGGCCGCGGCAGCCGGCGTGTTCGGCGGACTGATCGCCAGCGGATGGCATACGGCAGCCCTGGCGATGCGGCTGATCGCGACGCGCTGGCTCACCGCGGTCGCGAGCCTGGCCAGCCCCGGGATCGACGAGCTCCGCTGGATCAAGCCGGTCCGCCCCGGCGACGAGCTGCGAATCCGGGTGACCACGGTGTCGGCAGAACGGTCGCGGTCCAAGCCCGACCGCGGCCTGGTCCGCTCCTTCGTCGAGGTTCTGAACCAGCGGGACGAAGTCGTGATGAGCATGATCGGAATGGTCCTCGTGCGCTGCCGGACCGTGGCGCCATGACCCCGTCCCGTGACATCGGGCGGCTCCTGGAGATCATGGCGGCGCTCCGCAAGCCGGGCAGCGGCTGCGCCTGGGACCTCGCCCAGAACTTCGCGACGATCGCGCCCTACACGATCGAGGAGGCCTACGAGGTCGCCGACGCGATCGCGCGCGACGACCGCCACGACCTGAAGGACGAACTCGGCGACCTCCTGCTCCAGGTCGTCTTCCACGCCCGGATGGCGGAGGAAGAAGGCACCTTCGACTTCGGTGACGTCGTCACCGCGATCACGTCGAAAATGCTGCGTCGGCACCCGCATGTGTTCGGTGACGAGGAAGGCTCCACGCCGGACGCCGTGGCCGGTCTGTGGGAGCGGATCAAGGCGCAGGAGAAGGCCGACCGGGCGGCGCGAGGCGGTGCGCGGCGGGAGGAGCAGGGCGCCCTGGCCGGGGTGCCACCCACCCTGCCCGCCCTCACCCGCGCCCTGAAGCTTCAGCAGAAGGCGAGCCGGGTCGGCTTCGACTGGAACGATCCGCGCGCCGTGCTGGCGAAGATCCGCGAGGAAGCCGACGAGATCGAAGCGGCGCTCGACGCCGGCGACACGGTCGACGCGGGCGCCGAGGTCGGCGATCTGCTGTTCGCGATCGTCAACTTGGCGCGCCACCTCGACGCCGACCCGGAGCGCACGCTGCGGGAGACGAATCTCAAGTTCGAGCGCCGGTTCGCCTTCATCGAGCGCGCGCTGGCCGAGCGCGGCAAGACGCCGGCGGAGTCGACGCTCGACGAGATGGATGGGCTCTGGGATGCCGCCAAGGCGGCCGAGCGTGGGAGCACCGGATAGGGAGGTCTTCGACCGGCGGCGTCGTGGCGCCGCCTCAGCCGGCCATGCCGTGCACGCGCTCGCCGAACTTCGCCCGCACCTGCCCTTCCCGGCTCGGATGGACGCGCAGATGGACCGTCGTGACGCCGGCCTCGGTCGTCGCGGTGTCGAGCACGTCGCCGTTACGGTGCAACCAGCTCAACGCCGCGCCGTCCGACGCGTCGATCTCGACCGTCAAGGCCACGCGGGTGCGAGCGACGCGTTCCGAGATCGTCGCCACCAGGGTGTCGAGCCCCTCCCCGCTGACGGCCGACACCAGCATCGGCCGGCGCTCCGCCGCCTGCCGCGCCGCCAGGTTCTCCAGGCGCTCGCGCTCTTCCGCTGAGAGCTGGTCGATCTTGTTCCAGACCTCCAGGATGCGCTCGTCCTCGGGCGGGATGCCGAGCTCGTCGAGAACCTTGTCGACGTCACGCGACTGCGCCTGCGTATCGCCGTGGGAGACGTCGCGCACATGCAGGATCAGGTCGGCTTCGATGACCTCCTCGAGCGTCGCACGGAAGGCGGCGACCAGCATGGTCGGAAGGTCGGAGATGAAGCCGACCGTGTCGGACAGGATCACGCGCGGCCCGTTCGGGAGGTCGACCGAGCGCAGCGTCGGATCGAGGGTCGCGAACAGCATGTCGGCGGCGAGCACGCCGGAGCGTGTCAGCCGATTGAACAGCGTCGACTTGCCGGCATTGGTGTAGCCGACCAGTGCGACGATCGGATACGGCACGCGCTTGCGGCTGGTGCGGTGCAGGCTGCGGGTGCGCTTGACGCCTTCGAGCTCGTGCTCGATGCGCCGGATGCGGTCCTGAATGAGCCGCCGGTCGGTCTCGATCTGGGTCTCGCCGGGGCCGCCCAGGAAGCCGAAGCCGCCGCGCTGGCGCTCCAGATGGGTCCAGGACCGCACCAGTCGGCTCTTCTGATAGGTCAGATGGGCCAGCTCGACCTGCAGCGTTCCCTCGCGGGTGGCGGCGCGCCGGCCGAAGATTTCCAGGATCAGGCCGGTGCGATCCAGGACCTTGGCGCCCCAGGCCTTCTCCAGATTGCGTTGTTGGACCGGAGAGAGCGCGCAGTCCATGACGACCAGCTCGATCTCCAGGCTCTTCACCAGTCCGGCGAGCTCCTCGACCTTGCCCTTGCCCAGATAGGTCGCGGGCCGGACGGTCGACAGCATGACGACCCCGGTATGAACCACCTCCAGGTCGATGGCGCGGGCCAGCCCGGTCGCCTCATCGAGGCGGGCCTCGGGAGTGCGCGCGGAAAAATCGGCCCGGGCCAGAGCGGCCCGTGCCTCACCAATGCGGATATAGGGTCCGACGACCAGGCAACGCGCAATCCCCTCGCCCGTCGGGCTCGGCGTCATGCGTTGCGGATCGTCGCGATGTCGTGGCTCCAATCAGGCCTTTTCCGCTGCTTCTTCGGCTCCCTCGAACAACTGGATCGGATGACCCGGCATGATGGTCGAGATCGCGTGCTTGTAGACGAGTTGAGAATGCCCGTCCCGTCGCAGCAATACGCAGAAGTTGTCGAACCAGGTAACAACGCCTTGGAGCTTGACTCCGTTCACGAGAAAAATGGTGAGCGGCGTCTTGTTCTTGCGGACGTAGTTCAGGAAGGTGTCTTGTAGATTTTGTGAGCGATCGGCTGCCATGGCCGTTTGTTTCCGTTGTACTCGCGGTCCCCTTTCGCGAGGTGGCGACTTTTTCGCGCCCGGCGCGCACCGCGGTTGCGGCGCCCGCGGGCGTGGGCAGTCGGTATTAGATTGCACCGCGGAAACGAGCGCAAGTCCAAGCTGGCCGATTACCGCCTGAATCGGCAGCAGGTTCCCGGCTCAGGTGACTTCGGCATGGGCGTGGAAGGACGCCCGGAGCGCCGCCGCGACAGCGCCAGGCGCACCGGTACCGACCGGTCGCCCGTCGATCCGGACCACCGGCATGACGATCTGGCTCGCGGCCGTCACGAAGGATTCGCGGGCGGCATGGGCCTCGGCGACCGTGAACGGCCGCTCGACGAGGGTCAGCCCCTTGCTGGCGACCACCTCCTTGACGACCTCGCGCGAGATGCCGCGCAGGATGTCCGGCCCCACCGGTCGGGTGACCACCTCGTCCCGGTCCGTGACGATCCAGGCGTTCGAGGACGCGCCTTCGGTCACATAGCCGTCGCGGTCGACGAACCAGGCCTCGCGGGCGCCCTGCTCCCGCGCCGCCTGCTTGGCGAGGACGTTCGGCAGCAGCGCGATGGACTTGATGTCGACCCGGGCCCACCGGGTCTCGGGCAGCGTCACCACGGCGATGCCGGTGCGGGCGGCGGCG
>NZ_NPEX01000089.1:9904-21747 GCF_003258865.1 Rhodoplanes roseus
GTCGCCCACGGCGGGGTCGATCGACTTGGCCGACACGATCAGGCTCGGCCTGGTCCCGGCCGGCGGAAAGCCGTGGTCGCGCCGGGCGACGCCGCGGGTGACCTGGAGATACAGGATCCCGTCCCTGACCCGGTTGCGCCGCACCGTCTCGCGCAGCACCACGCCGAGCGCCGTGAGCGGCAGCGGCAGCGTGATGCGTAGCTCGGACAGAGAACGCACCAGGCGTTCCGTGTGGCGGCGCTCGTCGACGAGGCGCCCGCCCCTCACCTCGCAGACCTCGTAGACGCCGTCGGCGAACTGGTAGCCGCGATCCTCGACATGGACCATGGCGGCGCGATGCGGCCGCCACTGGCCGTTGACATAGACCACACGTGACATCGACGGCTCAGTCCATTCCCAGCGCTTTGAGCTTGCGGTGGAGCGCCGAGCGCTCCATCCCGACGAATTCCGCAGTGCGCGAGATGTTGCCGCCGAAGCGGCTGATCTGTGCCCGGAGATACTCGCGTTCGAAGGCCTCGCGGGCGTCGCGCAGTGGCATGCCCATCAGGTGCTCGCCGCCGTTGCCGCGCGGCATCGCCGGAACCATCGAGCCGACATCGGGCGGCAGCATCGAGGCCGTGATGATGGCGTCCGGATCGCCGCCGGCCAGGATCATCAGCCGTTCGACGTTGTTGCGGAGCTGGCGGACATTGCCGGGCCAGTCGTGCGACTGCAGCACCGCGAGCGCGTCGTCGCCGATGCGCCGCTTCGGCAGCCCCGTGGCCTGCGAGATCTGCTCCTGGAAGTGCTCGACGAGGTCCGGGATGTCGTCGCGCCGCTCGGCCAGCGGCGGCACCCGGATCGGCACCACCGAGAGGCGGTGATAGAGATCCTCGCGGAAGCGGCCGGCGGCGATCTCCTCCTCCAGGTTGCGCGCCGTCGAGGAGACGATGCGCACGTCGACCGCCACCTTGGTGGTGCCGCCGACCCGCTGGAACTGCTGATCGACGAGCACGCGCAGAATCTTGCTCTGTGTCTCCCGCGGCATGTCGGCGATCTCGTCGATGAACAGCGTGCCGCCGTGCGCCTCCTCCAGCGCGCCGACCTTGCGGGCCTCGACGCCGTTGATCTGCTCGGTGCCGAACAGCTCGATCTCCATCCGCTCCGGCGTGATGGCGGCGGCGTTGATCACCACGAACGGACCGCTGGCACGGCCCGACAGGGCGTGCACGGTGCGGGCCGTGAGCTCCTTGCCGGCGCCGGAGGGGCCGACGACCATGATTCGGCTGTTGGTCGGCGCGACCTTCTCGATCGTCTGGCGGAGGTGATTGATCGCCGCGGACCGTCCGATCAGCGTGGTGGGGAACGGAGCGATCTGCTTGAGCTCCCGCACCTCGCGCTTGAGCCGCGACGTCTCCAGCGCCCGGTCGGCGACCAGCACGAGGCGGTCGGCCTTGAAAGGCTTCTCGATGAAGTCGTAGGCGCCCTGCTTGATGGCGGCGACGGCGGTCTCGATGTTGCCGTGGCCCGAGATCATCACCACGGGCAGTTCCGGATGGTCCGCCTTGATGGTGGCCAGCAGTTGCAACCCGTCCAACTTCGAACCCTGCAGCCAGATGTCGAGGAACACCAGGCTGGGCCGCCGCGCCTGAATGGCCTTGAGCGCGTCGTCGCTGTCGCGCGCCGTACGAGTGCCGTAGCCCTCGTCCTCCAGGATGCCGGCCACCAGCTCGCGGATGTCGGCCTCGTCGTCGACGATCAGGATGTCAGACGCCATGTCGTTGCTCGTCCTGCTGATGGTCTGCTTCGGCGGTGGTGGGCTCGGCGGCGAAACGCAACCGGAACCATGCCCCACGTGCACCCGGTGTGCGCTCGGCCGCGTCGTGAAGCTCGATGCGCCCGCCGTGCTCCTCGAGAATCTTGCCGACGATGGCGAGACCGAGACCGGTCCCCTTCTCGCGGGTCGTCACATAGGGCTCGAGCAGCCGCCGGCGGTTCTCCTTCGGTAGCCCTATTCCGTTGTCGATGACGTCGATCACGATGTCCTCCCCGTCGCGCGCCGCCGCGACGTGGATGTGTCCGCGGTCGAGTTCGGCAGGCGGAACCGCGGCGATCGCTTCGGCTGCATTCTTGATGATGTTCGTGAGGCCTTGGGAGATGAGACGCCGGTCGAATCGTGCCGGCATCGGTCCGTCCGGTATGTCGGCGGACATTTCGACATCGGCGTGGCCGACCCGCATGAGAAACACGGCCTGGCGCACCGTGTCGGCGACGTCCTCGGCCGTCATCACCGGCTTCGGCATGCGGGCGAAGCGGGAGAACTCGTCCACCATGCGGCGGATGTCCTCGACCTGCCGCACGATCGTGTCGGTGCACTGCTCGAAGATCTGCTTGTCCTCGACGATCACCTTTCCGTATTTGCGCCGCAGGCGCTCGGCCGAGAGCTGGATCGGGGTGAGCGGGTTCTTGATCTCGTGCGCGATGCGCCGCGCGACGTCGGCCCAGGCGGAGGTGCGCTGCGCCGTGACCAGATCGGTGATGTCGTCGAGCGTGAAGACGTAGCCGTGCTCCGGATTGGCCGACTGCTCGGTGGTCAGTCGCACCGATACGGTGCGCTCCCGCCCGGCCCGGTTGATCGACGCCTGGCCCTGGGCGAAGCGTTGCCCGGTGGTCCGGGCGCCCAGAAACATCTCGGCGAGCTCGGGCACAACCTCGGCCAGCGGTTTTCCCAGGACCACCGCCTCGACGGCTCCGATCAGCTTCTCGGCCGAGCGGTTGAGAATGCTGATCCGCCCTTCGGCATCGACGCCGATCACGCCGGCGCTGGCGCCCGCCAGCACGGCCTCGGTGAACCGGCGGCGGCTGTCGATGACGTCGCGCGCCCGCACGATATCGTCGCGTTGGGTGCGCAGCTCGTGAGTCATCTTGTTGAAGGTCTCACCCAACTGGGCTAGGTCGCCCTCCGACCGGCGGACCGGCACCTGGACATAGAGATTGCCGGTCGACACCACATTGGCGGCGCCGATGAGCCGCCGGATCGGCGCCACCAAGCGGTTGGCGAAGTTGAAGCCGATCCACACGGCGGAGAGCAGCACCGTGAGCGCGATCACGGTGAACATGAGGGCGAAGGCGATCTGCACGCCGAGGCGGCGCTTCTCGAGCTCCGCGAACTCGGTGACGGTCGTCTGCGTGTCACGGAACTGCGAGACCACGATCGGATTGAGCGGCCGGGCGACGAACAGGACGACGTCGTCGTAGCCGCGCAGCTTGATCGCCCCGGCGACGTAGTTGGCGTCGGGGTTGAGGATCACCTGCGGTTCCGCGTCGCCGACGCTAGCGAGCAGGGCCGACGGCGGCCCCGGAATCTGGATCGGCAGCTTGATGTCGGCTTTCTCGATGACGGTCTGGTCCTTGCCGATCAAGGTGGCGACCGGCAGGCCGCGAACCTGGGCCTGAGCCGTGAAGAACTGGCGGAAGCGGTCACGGTCCTGGTCGAACAGCGGACGGGCACGCCCGACGTCGAAGGCCATCGCCTGGGTCTCGCTGCGCAGCGATTGCGCGTGCTCGGACAGGTAGGCCTCGGCGACCACCAGAGAGTTCGCGATCACGCCGCGGGTCCGCTGGGTGAAGAATCGGTCCAGCCCGCGGTCCAGCGTGATGCTGGCGACCACGGCGACCAGCACGGCCGGAGCGGCGGCGATGACCGAGAACAGGCCGACAATTCGCACGTGCAGCCGCGCGCCCGCGGTGCCGCGCCGGCGCGCCTGAATGATCTGCCAAACCTCGCGGCCGATGACGCCGAGCAGGAACGCGACCGCGACGCCGTTCACCATCAGCAGGCTGACGACGACATTGTGGGTCGGAATGATGGGGGTCAGGCCGGCCAGCACCAGGAAGGTGACGAGCGCCGACAGCAGCGCGGCGACGACGCCGATCGGCCCGACGATCCGGGTTCCGGCGCCGCTGCTCGGCTTTACCGCTTCCGCGAGCTGGGCGGTCGCTGCCTCCTCGACCGTTGCCATGGTCCCCCCTCGGCCGGCGTCCCTGTCGGGACGCGCCGTATCTGCCTCCCACGATGAGGCGTTTGTACAACAATGTTGCCGAATTGAGACGAATCAACGGCGGCGCCCTCATCACGAGGACGCGATCGGTTGGATCGCACCGTGAAACCCGTCCAGCAGCCGCTCAGCTGCTCGTGCGGATCACCCGGATGTCGAGATCCCGGATCTTCTTGCGCAGGGTGTTGCGGTTGACGCCGAGAAGCTCGGCCGCCCGAATCTGATTTCCGCGGGTCGCCACCAGGGCCGCCGACAGCAGCGGGTGCTCCACCTCGCGCAGCACGCGATGGTAGAGTCCGGGCGGCGGCAGGCCGTCGTTGAAGCCGCCGAAATAGCGGGTGAGGTGCCGCTCCACGGCCGCCGAGAGATTCTCGTCCACCCGCGGTTCGTCGCTCGGCGCGTTGGCGGCCGGCTGCGCGAGCTCGCCGTCGATGACGGCGGCCGTGATGGTCTCCTGCGGATAGAGCGCGGCGAGACGGCGGGCCAAGTTCTCGAGCTCACGGACGTTGCCGGGCCAGCGGTATCGCTTGAGCCGGTCGAGGGCGGCCTTCTCGATCTGCTTGGCCGGCAGCCCCTCACGCTCCGCGACGACGAAGAAGTGGTGGATGAGGTCCGGGATGTCCTCGGTCCGCTCGCGCAGCGGCGGCAGGCGCAGCGGCACCACGTTGAGGCGGAAGAACAGGTCCTCGCGGAACAGACCCTGCTGGATCAGGATCCGCAGGTCCTTGTTGGTGGCGGCGATGATGCGCACGTCCGTCTTGATCGCGGTGCGGCCGCCGACGGTCGTGTACTCGCCCTGCTGCAGCACGCGCAGGAGCCGCGTCTGCGCCTCCATCGGCATGTCGCCGATCTCGTCGAGGAACAGCGTGCCGCCCTCGGCCTGCTCGAAGCGGCCGGCGCTGCGCGAATTGGCGCCCGTGAACGCCCCCTTCTCGTGGCCGAACAGCTCGGACTCGATCAGGTCGCGCGGGATCGCCGCCATGTTGATGGCGACGAACGTGCCGGAGCGCCGCTTGCCGTAGTCGTGCAGGGCGCGCGCGACCAGCTCCTTGCCGGTGCCGGACTCGCCCGTGATCATGACGGTCAGGTCGGTCTGCATCAGCCGCGCCAGCAGCCGGTAGATCTCCTGCATGGCCGGCGAGCGGCCGACCAGCGGGATCGACTCCATCTCCTCGGGCTGCGGGACCTTGGAGGCGATCTCCTTGGGCTCCGCCAGGGCCCGGCCCACGATGGTGATCAGCTCCTTCAGGTCGAAGGGCTTGGGCAGATACTCGTAGGCGCCCCGCTCCGAGGCGCGGATCGCGGTCATGAAGGTGTTTTGGGCGCTCATCACGATCACGGGCAGATCGGGCCTGAGCTTCTTGATCCGCGGCAGGAAGTCGAAGGCGTTCTCGTCCGGCATCACCACGTCGGTGATGACCAGATCCCCCTCCCCCTGGCTCACCCAGCGCCACAGCGTCGCGGCGTTGCCCGTCGAACGGACCTCGTAGCCCGCCCGCGACAGGGCCTGGTTGAGCACCGTGCGGATCGCGGCGTCGTCGTCGGCGACCAGAACTCGACCGGTGGGCATCGTCATCCTCATGAAGGCGCGCCGCCGCCGCGATCGGCGGCGTCGTCGCCCGTGTACATCGGCATCAACACGCTGAACGAGGTCCGGCGCGGCTGCGACTCGCACTCGACGATGCCGCCGTGGTCCCCGATGATCTTCGCGACCAGCGCCAGGCCGAGGCCGGAGCCGGTCGGCTTGGTGGTCATGAACGGCTCGAACAGATGCGGCCGGAGATCCTCCGGCACGCCCGGGCCGTTGTCCTTCACGCAGAACTCGAGCGGCAGCGACACCCGCGTCTTGCTGCCCGGCAGCGACAGGCGCACGCCCGGCCGGAATGCCGTGGTGAGGTGAATCTCGCCGTCCGTCGCGGTCGGCCCGATCGCCTCGGCGGCGTTCTTCACGAGATTGAGGAACACCTGGATGAGCTGGTCGCGGTTTCCGAGAATCGCCGGAAGCGAAGGATCGTAGTCTTCGACGAAGCGGATGTGACGGGCGAAGCCCGACTGGGCGAGCCGCTTCACGTGCTCCAGCACGACATGGATGTTCACCGGCTCGCGATCCACCGGCCGCTTGTCGGCGAACACCTCCATGCGATCGACCAGCTTCACGATGCGGTCGGCCTCGTCGCAGATCAGGCGTGTCAGCGTGCGGTCGTCGTCGCTCGCCGACTGCTCGAGCAGCTGTGCGGCGCCGCGAATGCCCGAGAGCGGGTTCTTGATCTCGTGCGCCAGCATGGCGGCGAGCGCCGTCACCGAGCGGGCGGCGCCGCGGTGGGTGAGCTGGCGGTCCATCTTGTCGGCGATCGAGCGGAGCTGCAGCATCACCACGACGTGGCCCGGCTGCTCCGGCACCGGCGCCACATGGAGGTCGACGATGCGCTCGCCCGACATGCGGGGCGTCGCCAGGTCGACCTTGTACTCGTTCACCGCCGCGCCGCGTCCGCGCACCTGCTCGACGAGGGCCAGCACCGGGCTGCCGAACGGCACGAGATCGCGCAGCTTGTAGCGCCGCAGCAGCGGCGCCGAGATGTCGAAGAAATGCTCCGCCGCCGTGTTGGCGTCGGTGATCTCGCCGTCGGGGCCGACCACGACGACCGAATGCGGGAGCGAGTTGAGGACGGCCTCGGCCGACGACATGCCGAGGGCGGCCTGACCGGACCAGTGAGGTCGGGCTTCGAAGGGGGCGGACTTCATGCGGCTACCTTCCACTTGAACGCGTCGAATGCGTCGCGCAGCCGGCCCGCGACCTCGGCGGGCTCGTCGATCGTGAGCACCCTCGCCCGCCACGCCTTCAGGTCGGTGACGGAGGTGCGGGTCTCGGCGGCTGCGGCGTCGAGCGCCCAGCCGATGTGCTTTCTCGCCTGCCGTCCGCCGAGCTGCGTGCCGTACAGGGTCAGCATCTCGTCGTGGAGCTGAAGCAGGAGGACGAGCTGGTCGTCGAGCGCGGGTGCGCCTTCGCGGCGACCGGTCGCCAGATAGCGGGCGATGCGTCCCGGCAGCCACGGCTTTCCGCAAGCACCTCGGCCGATCATCACGGCGTCGGCACCGGACGCTCGGAGCGCCGACACGGCGTCGTCCTCGTCGAGAACGTCGCCGTTGACCACCACCGGGATGCCGACCGCATCCTTGACGGCGCGCACCGCGGACCAGTCGGCCGTGCCGGTGTAGAACTGGCACCGGGTCCGGCCGTGAATCGTCACCAGCCTGACGCCAGCCTGCTCGGCGCGGCGCGCCAGCTCCGGCGCGACGATCGAGCGATCGTCCCAGCCGAGCCGCATCTTCAGCGTGACCGGGATGTCGACGGCGGCGACGGTCGCGGCGATCAGCGAGACGGCGTGGTCGAGATCGCGCATCAGCGCCGAGCCGGCCTGGCCGTTGGTGACGTTGCGGGCCGGGCAGCCCATGTTGATGTCGATGATGTCGGCGCCTGCGCCGGCGGCGATGCGGGCGCCTTCGGCCATCCACCGGGCCTCGCGGCCGGCGAGCTGCACGACGTGCAGGCCGAGGCCGTGACGCTCGAGCCGCAGGCGCGCCAGGGCCTTGCCCTCGGCGAGCGCGGCGCAGGCCGTCATCTCGGACACGACGAGACCGGCGCCGAGCCTTGCCACCAGGCGTCGGAACGGTGCATCCGTAATGCCGCACATGGGGGCGAGGAACACGGGATTCGGCAGCGCTACCGAACCCACCGTGAGGTCGCGCGAGGGTCGGGGGTTACCGAGATGCATATATGCCTATACTTTGGGCGTAGACGGCGTTTGCATAGACCTTAGCCATTCCGTGCGCCAAATCAAGCCTTCCGCGCGAGCACGGTTTATCAGCCGTCGTGGCTCGCCCACACTGGAAGCCGGTTGCGCTTGCGCGCGAGCGGATTAAAGCAAACTGTGAAGAATTGCAGGTCAGGAGCCTGAAAAGATGACTGGAGGCGTGGCAGCCGTCGTGGTGGCGGGGGGGCGTGGCACCCGAGTGGGGGGCGCCCTTCCGAAGCAGTACCGCTGCATTGGCGGCATGGCGGTCATTCGTCGCACACTCATGGCGTTCACTGCCCATCCCGACATCGCTGCCGTGCAGACGGTCATCCATCCGGACGACGAGGGGCGGTTCGCCGACGCAGCGGTGGGGCTGCCGGTGCTGGCCCCCACCCACGGGGGGGCGACCCGCCAGGCCTCCGTCCATGCCGGCCTGGAGGCGCTGGCCGACCGGGCTCCCGATATCGTCCTGGTGCACGATGCCGCGCGGCCGTTCGCGTCCGCCGCCCTGCTCGACCGGGCGATCGCGGCGGGCCGGACCGGGGCGGCCATCCCGGGACTCCTGGTCAGCGACACCGTGAAGGCGGTCGACCCGGCCGGCCGGGTGGTCGAGACCCTCGACCGCTCCCGGTTGAGGACGGTACAGACCCCCCAGGCCTTCGTCTACCCGGCCCTGCTGGCGGCGCACCGCAAGGCCGCGGCCGCCGGGCGCGACGACTTCACCGACGACGCCGCGCTCGCCGAATGGGCCGGAATGAGCGTCGCGGTGTTCGACGGCGAGCCCGGCAACGTCAAGCTGACCACCTCCGACGACTTCCGCCGCGCCGAGGCCGATCTCCTCGCCGCGCTCGGCGACGTCCGGGTCGGGACCGGCTACGACGTGCACACCTTCGACGAGACCGGCGACCATGTCTGGCTCGGCGGGGTGAAGATCCCGCACGACCGCGGGGTCGTGGGCCATTCCGATGCCGACGTGGCGCTCCATGCGCTCGTCGACGCCATTCTCGGGGCACTCGCCGACGGCGACATCGGAGTCCATTTCCCGCCGAGCGACCCGCAGTGGCGCGGTGCCTCCTCGGACCGCTTCCTCGCCTTCGCGGTCGACCGGGTGAAGGCGCGCGGCGGGCAGATCGCTCATGTCGACCTCACCGTGGTGGCCGAGGCGCCGCGGCTCGGCCCGCATCGCGAGGCGATCCGGGCCCGGGTCGCCGAGATCCTCGGCCTGTCCGTCGACCGGGTCGGCCTGCAGGCCACCACCAGCGAAAAGATGGGCTTCATCGGCCGCCGCGAGGGCCTGGTCGCCTGGGCGACCGCCACGGTCCGCCTGCCCTGGACGACGCCGTGACCGACCTCGCCTTCCCCGGCGACGTCTCCGCGGCGGCGGAGCGCGTCCTCGACGCCTGCCGCGCGCGGCGTCTCACGCTGGCGACGGCCGAGTCCTGCACGGGCGGCCTGGTCGCCGGTGCCCTGACCGAGATCGCCGGCTCCTCCGACGTGGTGGAGGCCGGCTACGTCACCTACTCCAATGCCGCCAAGGAGCGGCTGCTCGGGGTGCCGCACGACACCCTGGTCCGGTTCGGCGCGGTGAGCCGCGAGACCGCCGAGGCGATGGCGCTGGGCGTGCTGGAGCACGCGCCCGTCGACCTCGCCGTGGCGGTCACGGGAATCGCCGGCCCGGGCGGCGGCTCGCCGGACAAGCCGGTCGGCCTCGTCCATTTCGCCGCGGCGATGCGTGGACGGCTGCTGCTGCACCGGGAGCGCCGCTTCGGCGCGCCGGGTCGCCGCGCGGTGCGGTGCGCCTCGGTGCTCGAGGCGCTGGCGATGCTCGAATCCATGGCGACCGGGACCTCCACCAAGCGTTGAACGCCAGCCCATCGGCTGCGTTGTCGTCCGGACGGCCGCTGTTTCGCCGTCGAGAGGGGCGACATGCTGCCGAACGACGAACGCAGCCGCGAGTATCTGCGCGCCATCACGGGTTTCACCCGCTTCGCCAGCGAGACGGTCACGCCGGACCGGCTGATGCAGCACGCGGTGGCACAGGTCTCGCGCGTCACCGACGTCGGGCACGTCAAGGTGCTGCGCTATCGCGCGGAGCACGGCGATCTCCTGGTCGAGGCCGGCGTCGGCTGGAAGGACGGTGTCGTCGGCCACGCCACGCTCGGCCTGGAGATCAGCTCGCCGCCCGGCCGCGCCGTCCAGACCGGCGGCACCGTGGTCATCGACGATCTCCCGCACGACCGCGAGTACCGGCTGTCCGGGCTGCTGCGCGACCACGGCATCGTCTCCCTCGTCAACGTGCCGATCATGATCGACGGCCGGACCTGGGGCGTGCTCGAAGCCGACAGCGAGATGCCGCGACGCTTCGACGAGTGGGACGTCGACTTCCTCACCGCGATGGCCAATGCGCTCGGCTGCGCGCTCGCCCGTCACGCGGCGGAGCAGAACGTTTCCGCCGCGCAGAGCCGCGTCGTTCAGGCACAGGCGCATGCCGAGATCGTGCTGCGCGAGTTCCAGCACCGGGTGAAGAACAACCTGCAGCTCATCGTCTCGTTCATGGCGCTGAAGCGCCGCGAGACCACGGCCGAGGAGACCTACGACGTGCTCGGCACCGCGATGACGCGGGTGCAGACGATCGCGGTGGCGCACGATCTCCTGTCCAAGGGCAAGGACGCGACCGGCATCCGTTTCGACCAGTATCTGCGGGCCTTGTGCGCCAACATCAATCCGGACCAGGGCAGCGTGTCGATCCAGGTGACGGCGGCCGACGCGCTGCTGCCGCTCGACCGCGCCGTGCCGGCCGCGCTGGTGGTCAACGAGCTCGTCACCAACGCGCTCAAATACGCCTTCGGCGAGCACGGCGGCACCATCCGGGTCGGCTTCGATCTGGCCAGCAACGGCAGCGAGGCGCGCATCTTCGTGGAGGACGACGGCGCCGGCCTGCCGCAGCCGCGCAAGGCCGGATTCGGCCTGAAGATGATCGAGGCCTTCGCCCAGCAGCTCGCCGGGCGGGTGACCTATGGCAGCGCCGAGCGGAGCGGCAACGGAACCCGGATCGAGGTGATCTTTCCGGTGGTGCCCGGCCCGATCGACATCCGTCACTCGTAGGCGACGGCGCGCCGCGGCCCCTTGCCGTAGACGACGTCGGCGCGCGTCTCGAAGGCGGACGCGAAGCGGCGGAACGCCGCGTCGAACACCGCGCCCATCAGGGTGCTCAGCATGCGGCTGCGAAACTCGTAGTCGATGAAGAACTCGACGTCGCAACTGTCGTCGCCGGCCGGCTTGAACGTCCAGCGGTTGGACAGGACCTTCAGCGGCCCGTCCAGATACTCCACCGTGATGAACAGCTCCGGCCGGTTCATCGTCACCCGGGTGGTGAAGTGCTCCTGGAAGACCTTGTAGGACACGGTCATGCGGGCGATCGCGACCTCGATCCCCTCGCCCGCCGGGGTACGGCCGCGCACCTTCATGCCGGTGCACAGCGGCACGAACTCCGGATAGCGGTCCATGTCGGCGACGAGGTCGAACATGTCCTCGGCCGCGTGAGCGACGCGGCGGCGGGCGCGAAAGCGCGGCATCGCGGTCAGCGCCTTCCGGCGCGGGCGGCCTGCAGGCGACGGAAGTCGTCACCGGCATGATGCGAGGAGCGGGTCAGCGGCGAGGACGAGACCATCAGAAATCCTTTTGCGTAGGCAATCGTCTCCAGCGACTTGAACTCGTCCGGCGGCAGGAAGCGGGCGACCGGATGGTGCTTGCGGGTCGGCTGGAGGTACTGGCCGATCGTGAGGAAATCGACGTCGGCGGCGCGCAGGTCGTCCATCACCTGGAGGATCTCGTTCCGGGTCTCGCCGAGCCCGACCATGATGCCGGACTTGGTGAACATCTCCGGATCGATCTCCTTGACCTGCTGCAGGAGCCGGATGGAGTTGAAATAACGGGCGCCCGGCCGCACCGTGAGATAGAGCGAGGGCACCGTCTCCAGATTGTGGTTGAACACGTCGGGCCTGGCCGCGAC
>NZ_NPEX01000008.1:0-35630 GCF_003258865.1 Rhodoplanes roseus
TAGCCCGCATGGAGCCCGCAGGGCGGAATGCGGGACCCCCGGGCGCAAGCGCCGCCCCGCATTCCGTTTCACTTCATGCGGGCTACGGGGCAGAAGGCCGTCCCCCGCCCCCTCGCGCAGCCGCGCCGGACCCACTATCTTGCAGGCGACGCCGCTCGCACCGAAAGAGCCCCGATGACCGCCACGACCTCCCTGATCGACCGCGCCGGACTCGACCGGACCCATGTGTCGCGCCTGATCTCGCGCGGGCTGGAGGGGGCCGACGACGGCGAGCTCTATCTCGAATACCGCCAGTCCGAGATGCTGATGTTCGACAACGGGCGCCTCAAGCAGGCGACCTACGACACCACGCAGGGCTTCGGGCTGCGCGCCGTCAAGGACGAGGCGGTCGGCTACGCCCATTCCTCCGACATGTCCGAGGAGGCGATCGGCCGGGCCGCCGACGCCGTCAAGGCCGTCAAGGGCGGCTACTCGGGCACGCTGGCGGCCGCCCCGGCGCGCACCAATGCCAAGTTGTACACCGATGCCAATCCGCTCGCCGGCATCGCCTTCGCCGAGAAGGTGAAGCTCTTGGAGGCCATGGACGCCTACACGCGGGCCAAGGATCCGCGGGTGCGCCAGGTGACGGCCAGCGTCGCGGCGTCGTGGCAGGTGGTCGAGATCGTCCGCCCCGACGGCGAGAGCTATCGCGACGTGCGGCCGATGGTGCGGGTCAACGTCTCGGTCGTGGTCGGCGACGGCGACCGCCAGGAGACCGGCAGCCACGGCTATGGCGGACGCGCCACCCTGGAGCAGTTCGTCGGCGAGGCGGCGTGGCGCGGCGCGGCCGACGACGCGGTACGCCAGGCGCTGGTGAACCTCGACTCCGTCCCGGCCCCGGCCGGCGAGATGGACGTGGTGCTCGGCCCCGGCTGGCCCGGCGTGATGCTGCACGAGGCGGTCGGCCACGGGCTGGAAGGCGACTTCAACCGCAAGAAGACCTCGGCCTTCGCCGGCCTGATGGGCCAGCAGGTCGCCGCCAAGGGCGTCACCGTGGTCGACGACGGCACCATGGGGTCGCGCCGCGGCTCGCTCTCCATCGACGACGAAGGCACGCCGACCAACCGGACCGTGCTGATCGACGACGGGATTCTCGTCGGCTACATGCAGGACCGCCAGAACGCCCGGCTGATGGGCATGCGGCCCACCGGCAACGGGCGGCGCGAAAGCTTCGCCCATGTGCCGATGCCGCGCATGACCAACACGCTGATGACGGCCGGCGACCGCGACCCGGAGGAGATCCTCGCCTCGGTGAAGAACGGGCTCTACGCGGTGAGCTTCGGCGGCGGTCAGGTCGACATCACATCGGGCAAGTACGTCTTCCAGTGCACCGAGGCGTACCGCATCGAGGACGGCAAGGTCGGCGCGCCCGTGAAGGGCGCCATGCTGATCGGCAACGGGCCGACCGATCTCCATCGCATCAGCATGATCGGCAACGACCTGGCGCTCGACCACGGCATCGGCACCTGCGGCAAGAACGGCCAGGGCGTGCCGGTCGGTGTCGGCCAGCCGACTCTGCGCCTGGACCGCATCACGGTCGGCGGCACCGGCTGACGCAGCGGCGCCGCGCGCCATCCTGCCGCGAAGAGTCGTTCGGGCGCAGGCCGCGCTTGCTGCCCTCGCCGACCATGGTATTGCTGGGCGCAGTCGGAATGCTTCGAAATCGTTTCGGAGCGGCGCGCGTGCCCGAGCCGGACATGGTCGATTCTGCGCTCGTGATCGCTTCGCCGTGGCCGCGCTGCGGCAGCGCGAACATCTTCGCGGCGCAGTGCCTCTACCTCGCGACCCGCGGATTCCGGACCGCGCTGCTGCTCGGCCCGCATCTCCCGATCCATCGCGCGAAATACCGCGGCTATTGGGACGGGATTCTCGATGCGATGCGGTACGACGGGGTCGATCTCGTCGCCCGGGCCGCAGTCGACCGGCGGATGCGACGCGGGCGCTCGCTGAGCTACTTCCAGTGGCTCGCCGCCGGCCGCGACTCGCAGCTCGCCGTGATGGACCGCTACACGGCCGCAGCCGTCCCGCCCGACACGATCGGCGACTTCCTGGACGCCCATCCGCCGCGCGTCGTGCTCGTCAATCACTGCTTTCAGATGGGGCTGGCACGGCGGATCCTGCACCGGCTCGCGCGTTCCGGCCGCCCGCGGCCGCTCGTCCTGCTCGAGACCCACGACGTGCAGGCCGCGCTGTACGCCGACGGCCGGATCGACAACGTCTTCACCAGACGTCCCGACGCGCGTGCCCGGCTCGACCAGGACGAGCTCCGGCTGTCCGCCGGCGCCGACGCCTATACGCATGTGACCGAGGGCGACATGGCCTATTTCGCGCCCCGCCTGCCCGGGCGCCATCACCTGGTCCACGCGACCCTGACGCCGGCGACCGAACGCCGGCTGCTCGAGGTGCGCGCGGCGGAGCAGCCACGATACGACTTCGCCTTCGTCGGCGACACGAACCCGGGGAACGAGGCGAGTCTCGTCTGGTTCCTGAGCGAGGTCGCCCCGCATCTCGATCCGTCGTGCCGCATCGCCATCGCGGGGCGCATCGGCCCTCGTGTCGCGGAGGTGCGTCCCGACCTGTTCGCCCGCCACAGGGACTGGTTTCTCGGGCAGGTCGCCGACGTGATCCCGGTCTACGAGCAGACCGCCGTGATGATCATTCCGACCCGGTTCGGCACCGGCATCTCGATCAAGACCATCGAGGCGCTGGCGGCCGGCCACCCGATCGTCGCCACCGAAGCGGCGCTGCGCGGCCTTTGGGGGAACGCGCGGCCGCCCTCCATCGTCTGCGCCGAGGACGGCATCGGCTTCGCCCGCGCCATGACGGAGACGCTGCGTCGGCGCACCGAGCTGCAGGGCGCGTCGCGGGCGCTCTATCGCGCGCAGTTCTCCAATGACGCGTTCTTCGCGCGCTGGGACGCGGTGCTGTCGGGCGGCGTCGTGCCGGAGCGGTCCGCTCGCGTCCCCGATCTCGCCGCGATCCGGTGCTAGCCAGCCGGATCGCGTGATCTGCGGAGACCCGTCCCATGCCCCATCAGGATCGACCGTCGTCATCCAGGCCGCTGCGCCCCTGGCTGCGCAGCCTCGGCGAGATCGCGGCCGCGCTCGTGGTGATCACGGTCGGCAAGGCGGCGATCGCCGAGCCTTATTACGTGCCGTCCGGCTCGATGGAGCCGACGCTGCTGATCGGCGACGGGCTGCTCGCCACCAAGTATCCTTACGGCTACAGCTCGGCGTCGCTGCCGGCGAGCCTCGTGCTGCCGCGCACCGAGCGGCTGTTCGGCGCCGTGCCGGAGCGCGGCGACATCGTCGTGTTCCGCTGGTCCGGCGACCGCTCTCAGGTGTGGGTGAAGCGGGTCGTCGGCCTGCCGGGCGAGCGCATCGAGATGCGGGCCGGCCAGCTGTGGATCGACGGGCGCCCGGTCCGCCTGCAGCCGGATGGCGAGAGCGCCATCGAGAACGGCGACGGCTCGACCATTTCGGCGCAGCGCTATGTCGAGACGCTGCCGAACGGGCGCGAGCATCCGATCCTGAAGCTCGCCGGCCGCCAGCCCCTCGACGACATGCCGGCCGTCACGGTGCCGCCCGGCCATCTGTTCGTGATGGGCGACAACCGCGACGACTCGGCCGACAGCCGGGTCGCGGTCGACCAGGGCGGCGCCGGGGCGCTGCCGGTCGCGGACGTGATCGGCCGCGTCGATGCGGTGGTCGGCTCGTGGAATCCGGCGGTGACGCGCGGCCCGGCCTGGGAGTGGCCGGCGGGCCTGCGGCTGTCGCGCTTCTTCAGCGCCGTGCGCTGAGACCGTCCGGCACCGGCGTCACGCCTCCGCGGGGGCGCGCACCGGCAGGCTGTAGGCGGCCGGCGACAGGGTGCTGCCGATGCGGCGGACGCTGTGGCTGATGCCGCAGAGCCGGTTGCACTTGCGCATCTCGCAGCGGATGTCGTTCGCGGACAGCCAGAACTTCCTCAGGTCGCCTTCGGCGCGCAGCGGCACGCCGCGGAAGTCGGTCGAGAAGCACAGGCGCGCCGTGCCGTAATGGTCGACCATCACGTTGCGCTCGTAGGTGTTGCAGATGTGGGCGCGGGTGCGGGTCGGCGCGCCCCAGCCCTTCTCGTAATGCTGCCCCGCCGCGATCGACTCCACATACATGCGCACATTGGCGAGCCAGACCGGATTGAGGCCGAGCCCGAAGCGCTCGTCGCAGCGGCGGATCTCGGCGACGAGGTCGTCCGGATCCATCTTGTGATGGGCGGCGAAGAAATGATCGACCTCGGTGTCCCCGAACGACGGCTGCAGGAAATTGAGCTTCAGCTTGTCGGCCTTCAGGTCGTTGAGCACGAAGTCGTAGAACGGCTCGAGCTCGCGATGGTTCTCGTCGAAGATCAGCCCCATCACATAGATGCGGCTGGTGCTGCCGGTGCGGTCGCGCGCCGCCTTCAGCAGCCGGACGGCGCGGCACGCCTTGTCGAAGGCGCCGGGCACGCCACGGGTGCGATCGTGCAGATCGGGACGGTGGCTGTTGAGTGAGATCGAGATCTCGTGCGGCCCTTCGGTCACCATCCGCTCCGCCATCGCGTCGGTGCGGATGCGCGTGCCGTTGACCACCGACAGGCAGGTCAGGCCGACGCTGCGGCAATGGCCGGCGACGTCGAAATAGTCCTCGAGATCGAGCATCGACTCGCCGCCGCAGATCACCACGGCACCGGCGGGATTCATGGCGGCGAACTCGGAGAGCACGCGGCGGCGGCCGGCACGGTCCAGATAGTTCGCCTTGTCGGCGTCATCGGTGTGCCAGAAGCTGCAGTGCTCGCATTTGAGATTGCAGCGGCTGTTGATCAGCAGGAACAGGAACCGCGGCGGATCGATGCGCGCATCGAAACCGCCGGTCGGCTCGTCACGCGACATCGCTCGCTTGAGAAAGTGAAACATCGGCTCTCCCGCTCGCAACCTGGCCACCGGCACCGACGAACGCACGTCCGACACGCTCAGCGGCGCTTGCGCCTCAGCCAGCGCCGCTTGAAGCCCTGGAGCCGCCGCCGCCGCATCCAGGCCGACAGCACCGCATCACCGACGGCCGTGGCCAGCGCATCCCGGTTGCGAGCCACGGCAGCATCCAGAGTACCACGCCGGCCACCCACGGCAAGATAGGCGTCGATCTGCTCCAGCACGGTCCAGTAGGTATCGAGAGACCAGAAACGCACCACCATGGCGGGCGCATCGCGCGTGTACATCTCGAGCAGCGAGGGTACGATCTGATCAGACAGCTCCGACCCGGTGCGCATCTCGCGCACATTGGCGAGCTGGGCGTGCCGCGTGCCGCGGTTCTCGCCGTGCAGGTTGTAGACCGACAGCGGCCGGTCGATCAGCACGCCGCCGCAGCGCTGCCCGATGGCGATGCAGAAGAACGTATCGGCGCAGATCGTCAGGCCGGCGAGCTCCGGAGACCGCACGAACAGATCCACGGCGTCGCGCCGGAACATGTTCGCGGTACCGGGTGACCAGCACCAGCCGAGCTGCCCCGCCGGGACGTGAACCAAGCCGTCGAGCACGTCGGGACCGGGGCGGTCGAGGGTCCACGGGCCGGCGGGTGCCGGCGGCACCGGCCGGTACCGGCCCGCCGGGCCGGCCGTGTCCCGCATCACGTGGTCGTTCAGGGCCTGCCCCGTGCAAACGACCAGACGGCCGTCCACGACCTGATAGATGTCGCTCGACGACAGCCCAGGATGGCTCCGGGCCGACAGATGGACATAGACATGGGTGGCGACGAAATCCTCGGACAGAAGGTCGTCGGCATCCATGAAGACGACGTACTGGCCGCGGCTCGCCTCGAAGCCGGCCCGGCAGGCCGCTCCCTGGCCGCCGTTCTGGTCGCGCCGGATCACCACGAGGTCCGGCCACTCGGCCTGGATCGCCGCCAGCACGGCCGAGCTGTCGTCAGTCGACGCGTCGTCGACCACGATGCACTCAGTCGCCTGATAGCTCTGGGCCCGGACCGAGCCGACCGCCGCGGGCAGGAACCGACCGTAATTGTGGTTGGTGACGACGATGCTGACCAGCGGAAGCGGAAGCTGCATGCATTGGTCCTGGGCCGCAGGGGGCCGGCCCGCCTCGGCCACCGGAAGGTGATTGGCGACCGGTGAAGCTCCGTGTTAGTTTGTTTCTGTAAAATTCAGAACCGTTGCGCGCAAGCGCGGAAAAAAACTGCCTGCATGGTCGCTTCCGCGCTCGTCGTCGCATCGCCCTGGCCCCGGTCCGGCAGCGCCAACATCTTTTCGGCCCAGGCCCGCTATTTCGCCTCCCGCGGCTACAAGACGGCGATGCTACTGAGCCCGCATCTCGCCGTCCAGCGAAGCAAGTACACGCACGTCTGGGAGCACGCCCGCGCCACCATGGCGAGCGGCGATCTCGACCTGATGTGTTGCGCCACCGCCACCGGCCGGATGAAGCCATGGCGGTCGCGGAGCTTCTTCGAATGGCTGGCGAACGGCCGCGACTCCCAGCTCGCCGTCATGGCGCGCTACAGCGCCGCCAACGCGCTGCCGCCGGAGCTCGACGCGTTCCTCGACGCGCATCCGCCCCGCGTCCTCCTGGTCAATCACTGCTTCCAGATGGGAATGGCGGCCACCGTGCTGCGCCGCCTCGCCGCCCGCGGCCTGCCGCGCCCGCGCCTGGTGCTGGAGACTCACGACGTCCAGGCCGACCTCTACGCCCGGGGCCGGGTCGAGAACGTGTTTCGTCGCCAGCCGGACGAGTGGGCGACACTCGCCCGCGACGAGCTGCGCGTCGCCACGCCGGCCGACATGTTCACGCATGTGTCGGAGCGCGATCTCGCCTACTTCTCGGCACGGCTTCCCGGCCGGCACAATCTGGTGTTGGGGACGCTCGCCCCCGCCGCCGAGCGCGAGCTGCTGGCGATCGGCGACCCAGGCCCGGAGGCGTACGACTTCGTCTATGTCGGCAACAACAATCCCGGCAACGAGGTCAGCCTGATCTGGTTCTTGAACGAGGTGGCGCCGCGCCTCGACCCGTCCGTGCGGGTCGCCGTCGTCGGGCGCATCGGCCAGCATCTGAGCGCGATGCAGCCGGCGCTGTTCGCCCGCTGGGCGCACTGGTTCGTCGGCGAGGTCGAGACCGTCACCGCCATCTACGAGCGGGCCGGCGTGGTGATCCTGCCGACCAAGTTCGGGACCGGAATCTCGATCAAGGCGATCGAGGCCCTGGCGACCGGACGGCCCGTGGTGGCGACGTCGGACGCGTTGCGGGCCCTGCCGGCGGGGCTGCACTGCGACGCCATCGCGCGCGCCGACGAGGCGGCCGACTTCGCCGCGGCCATGGCGGATGTCCATGCCCGCAGGGCGACGCTGCGCGGGCTGACCCGCGACATCTATATGCAGCGGTTCTCCAACGGAGCCTTCTTCGCCCGCTGGGACGCGGTGCTGGCCGATGTCCCGACCGGGATCGCCGCCGCGCCGCAGGCCGAACGCCCAGGCGACACGTCGCCTCCCGCCTCGACCCGGCGGTGCGCGCTCGCCTGACCCGCGGCGGTCACGAGCCCAGCAGGCGCCGCGCCCAAGCGAGCGTCGGGGCGGCGTCGAGGAAGGCCCGCACGCGATCCCGCACGGCCGGCGTGATGCCGTCGCCGCCGACCGCCGTCGCCACCATCACGTTGCACTGCGCCGAGAAGGCGACGGCCAGCACGATGCCGGCCGGATCGCGGCGCGCGCCGAGCGCATAGGCCCGGCTCCAGCCGACCATGTCGCCGACCGGATGCGGACGGCCCGACTCGGCGGGGCCGTAGGCCGGCGCGAGCAGATCGACGTCGCCGACCCGGTCCATCTCCTCGTCGTCGGCGACGCCGGTCGTACAGTTGCAGAAGCCGATCTTGGGGCGGACATAGACGGCGATGTCGCTGCCGCAGTCCGCCGCCGCGCAGCGAAACGCCCGGCCTGTTCCCCACTGGTCCATCGGGAAAGGCCACGCGGTCTCGGTCCAGCGCGGTTCGGCGGCGCCGTGTCGAGGCGCCTCTGCGCGGCCCGGCGCAGCAGGACCGTCGCTCGCGAGCGTCGTCGCGAGCAGCAGCGCGATACCGAGCACGACCGCTGCTCGTGCGACGCTCGTCGATGGACCCGTCGATCTCATGTGGGCTCCCGTGGCGCGCGGCGCGGCGCGTTCTCTGGAACGCCTCCTCGGGGCGTTCTCCTGGCGAGACCAACCGGCATGATCACCTGCACGATCGCTCCTGTCGAGCCCCGCGCGGTGGTCGATCTCCTGTATATGCAAACTTACGACCCTCCTCCCCGGTAGCCGCATGGCTCGACCGCGATCGATTGCGTCCGCGGATCGAGATGCGTATCGTCGTGCAAAACGAACATCGACGAACAACGATCGAAGAAGACTAGGGAGGACGTCCATGATCAGAACCAGCACCACGACTCTGTCCGCCGTATGCCTGCTCGCGCTGCCGCTCGGGCTCGCGTGCGGCGCAGCAAACGCCGAGCAGATGCAGAAGCTCGGCGCCCCGCCGGAAGCCATGAACATGCGGCTGGTGGGACACAGCGACCTGCAGGCGCGCAGCGCCTATCAGCCGACCATCGCCAAGCAGGGCGACCGCTACATCGCCTATGTGGGCCACCACGGCGGCACCGACGCGATTCCGAAGCCGGTCAATCCGACCACCGGCCAGCCGGAGTTCAACGGCACCTCGATCGTCGACGTGACGGATCCGAAGAACCCGAAATACCTGAAGCACCTGCCGGGGCTCGAAGGCCTCTACGAGGGCGGCGGCGGCCAGATGACGCGAGTGTGCGCCGGCGCCGCGCTGCCCAAGGGCGACCGCAACAAGTTCTATCTGCTGCGCGTGTTCGGCGGCCAGGCGCACGAGATCTACGACGTCACCGATCCGGCCGATCCCAAGCTGCTCAGCCGGCTCGACGGCCTGCGCGACACCCACAAGAGCTTCTGGGAGTGCGACACCGGCATCGCTTATCTGGTCTCCGGCGCGCCCGGCTGGCGCACCCGGCGCATGACCCAGATCTACGACCTCTCCAATCCGGCGGCGCCGAGGAAGATCCGCGACTTCGGCCTGCCCGGCCAGGAGCCGGGCTCGACCGGCAACGTGCCGACCGAGCTGCACGGTCCGATCTCGACCGGCCAGGCCGGCAACCGCGTCTATTTCGGCTACGGCACCAACAAGGGCGGCATCATCCAGATCGTCGACCGCCAGAAGCTGCTCGAAGGGCCGGCCGAGCCGACGCCCGATAACCTGAGGCTGCCCGAGGTCGGCCGGCTGGAGACGCCGCTCAACGGCGCCCACACGGTGTATCCGCTTCTCAAGATGCCGATCGCCGAGTTCAAGAACGACAAGTTCGGCGCCACCCGCGACATCATCATGATGGTCGACGAGTCGCTGATCAACGAATGCGGCGAGGGCGAAGCGCGCCAGATGGTGTGGTTCGTCGACGTGACCATCGAGCGCCGGCCCATGGTGATCTCGAACTACACCGTGAAGGAGGCGAGCGGCGACTTCTGCTCGCGCGGCGGCCGCTTCGGCTCGCACTCCTCCAACGAGAGCACGGCCCCGGTGTTCAACAGGAAGCTCGCCTTCATCACCTGGTTCAACGCCGGCGTCCGGGCGCTCGACATCCGCGATCCGTTCAACCCGCGCGAGGTGGGCTACTTCATCCCGTCGATCACCGAGGCGACCGACAAGCGCTGCGTCAAGGTGAACGGCGAGGACCGCTGCAAGGTGGCGATCCAGAGCAACAACGTGGAGACCGACGACCGCGGCTACATCTACGTCGTCGATCGCGCCAACACCGGCATGCACATCCTCGAGGTGACGGGCGAAGCCCGCAACATCGCCGGCCTGCAGTGAGGCGACGCGGCGAACGAACGCCATCCCCCTGATGGCTCTCGGACGCGGTACGACGCGCCGCGTCCGGGACCTCGACCCTCACACCTTGATGTCGAGCACTCGCCCGACCGTACCGGCCGGCACGGTGGTCGCCGACGCCGCCGGAGCCGTGGCGGAGGGCGGCTTGCTCTCCGGCGGCGGGGTGGCGCCGCCGGCCTTCACGGCGCGCTCGATGACGTCGGTCAGGGTGCGCTCCTGGTAGGAGGACGCCGTGTCGGGCGCCACCTTGGCGAAGCGCTGGGTCATGTCGGACTGGGCGCGCCGTACGGCGTCGAGCCAGGCGGCGGTCAGTCCCGTGGTGATCTCCATGGCGGCGGTCTCCCGGTCGCACAACCTGTCCGTGCCATTGCGGGCCGCGACCAGTTGACGAGTCCTGAACGACGGGGCCCCGCGCCCGGCCCTCCTCGCTGCGGCGGTTAACGAGTCCTTGTCCCCCCGGCCGCCGCCCGGGCGTCGCCGCCAGCATGTGCGAAAAGGCGTGAATTCGCGGTCGCGCCGGCCCGACTTCCCCCCTACAAGGAAGCATGCGCCAACCGGCCCTCCTCACCATGTCGCCCGGCGACTGGGCGATGCTCGTCGCCCTCTCCACGTTGTGGGGCGCCTCCTACTATTTCGCCAAGGTCGCGGTGGCCGAGATCCCGCCGATGACGATCTCGCTCGTCCGGGTGGTGGTCGCCGCGCCGATCATGCTGGCGCTGTGCTGGCGGGCCGGCGAGCTGCGCCAGATGCCGCGCTACTGGGTGCCGTTCCTGGTGATGGGCTTCCTCAGCAACGCGGCCGCCTTCGCGCTGATCTCGTGGAGCCAGATCCGGATCGGCAGCGGGCTCGCCGCCGTGCTCAACGCGACGACGCCGCTGTTCGCCATCGTGCTGGCGCATCTCACCACGCGGGACGACCGCATCACCCCGGCCCGCTCGGTCGGGCTGCTGCTCGGCCTGATCGGCGTCGCCGTGATGATCGGGCCGGGCGCCATGGCCGGCTTCGGCGGCCACATCGGCGGCGAGCTCGCCTGCCTGCTGGCGGCGTTCCTGTACGCGGTCGGCGCCATCTACGCCCGGCGCTACAAGCACCTCTCGCCCAATGTGATGGGCGGCGGCCAGGCCGTCGCCGCCATCGTGCTGATGCTGCCGCCCGTGCTGCTGCTCGACCAGCCGTGGACGTTCGGAGTGCCGTCATGGGCGACCATCGCGGCCCTGCTGGCGCTCGGCGCCTTCTCGACGGCGCTGGCCTATGTCCTGTACTTCCGCGTGCTGTCGCGGGCCGGCGCCACCAACACGCTGCTGGTGACGTTCCTGATCCCGGTCAGCGCCATGCTGCTCGGCACCGTGCTGATGGACGAGCGGCTGGAGCTGCACCAGATCGCCGGCATGCTCGGCATCGCCGCCGGCCTGCTCGCGATCGACGGGCGGATCTGGAGGGCTTTCGTCGCGTGGCGGGGACGGCGGAACAATTCCTAGGGGGGCGAAGCGAAGCGTGCCCCCCGCTGCCCGATGCCGATCGTGTCACCGCGTGGGCCCGGCGCGTTCCGCGCCTTCCCACCCTACGGATCGACGACCCGCGTCACCGGGTCGGGACGGGCTTCTCGCCGCGATAGTCGTAGAAGCCGCGCTGGGTCTTGCGGCCGAGCCAGCCGGCCTCGACGTACTTCACCAGCAGCGGGCAGGGCCGGTACTTGGAGTCGGCCAGCCCCTCGTGCAGCACCTGCATGACCGACAGGCAGATGTCGAGGCCGATGAAGTCGGCGAGCTGCAGCGGGCCCATCGGATGGTTGGCGCCGAGCCGCATGGCGACGTCGATCGCCTCGACCGTGCCGACGCCCTCGTACAGCGTGTAGATCGCCTCGTTGATCATCGGCATCAGCACGCGGTTGACGATGAAGGCCGGGAAGTCCTCCGACACCGCGACCATCTTGCCGAGCCGCTGGCAGAACGCCTTGGTCGACTCGTAGGTGCCGTCGTCGGTGGCGATGCCGCGGATCAGCTCGACCAGCTCCATCAAGGGAACCGGATTCATGAAATGGATGCCGATGAAGCGCTCCGGCCGGTCGGTCGCGGCGGCGAGCCGGGTGATCGAGATCGACGACGTGTTGGAGCCGACCATCGCGTCCGGCTTGAGGTGCGGGCAGAGCTGGACGAAGATCTTGCGCTTGACGTCCTCCTTCTCGGTCGCCGCCTCGATGACGAGGTCGCAGTCCGTGAAGCCGTCGTAGCTCTTGGCCGGAACGATCCGGGCCAACGCGCCCTGGCGCTGCTCCTCGGTGATGCGGTTCCGCCGCACCTGCCGCGACATGTTGCCGTTGATGGTCGCCAGCCCCGCCTTGATGCGGTCCTCGGACACGTCGTTGAGCACGACGTCGAGTCCGGCCAGGGCGCAGACATGGGCGATGCCGGTGCCCATCTGCCCGGCCCCGATCACGCCGACCTTGTTGATGTTCGTCATCTGATCTTCCCGACGGAGCCGACGTCCCAGGTGTCCCGACCCGTATCCCGGCCCGCATTCCATCCGTCGGGAGCGACGGACGCGGCCGCGAACCGGGATGCTCTTATACTGCCAGTCTCGCTCCCCCGCCACGTCCGTGATGATGCCGCCCGGCGGCGGCGCCGGGCGGCACGGACCGGGCACGACGGCCCGCGATCGCGGGGCCGAACGTCACTTGCCGATCTTGGCGAGCTCGTCGGAGAGCTCCGGAAGGATCTTGAACAGGTCGCCCACCAGGCCGTAGTCGGCGACCTGGAAGATCGGCGCCTCCTCGTCCTTGTTGATGGCGACTATGACCTTGGAGTCCTTCATGCCGGCGAGATGCTGGATGGCGCCCGAGATGCCGACCGCGACATAGAGCTCCGGGGCGACGACCTTGCCGGTCTGGCCGACCTGCCAGTCGTTGGGGGCGTAGCCGGCGTCGACGGCGGCCCGCGAGGCGCCGACCGCGGCGCCCAGCTTGTCGGCGACCGGCTCGATGTACTTGGCGAAGTTCTCGCGGCTCTGCATGGCGCGGCCGCCCGAGACGACGATGCGGGCCGAGGTCAAATCCGGCCGCTCGGACTTCGACAGCTCCTCGCCGACGAAGCGCGAGAGGCCCGGGTCGTCGACCGCCGCGACCGGCTCGATCGGCGCCGTGGCGGCGCCCTGCCCGGTCGCCTGGAACGACGAGATGCGGACCGTGATCACCTTCTTCGGATCGCGCGAGCGCACCGTCTGCACGGCACTGCCGGCATAGATCAGCCGCTCGAACGTGTCGGGCCCGAGCACCTTGATGATCTCGGAGATCTGCATGACGTCGAGGAGCGCGGCGACGCGCGGCATGACGTCCTTGCCGATCGCGGTCGCCGGCATGACGATCGCGTCGTAGGCGGGGGCCAGCGAGACCAGCAGCGCCGCCACCGGCTCCGCCGTCTGATGGGCGTAGCGGGCGTCGTCGGCGACCAGCACCTTGGCGACACCGTCGAGCTTGGCGGCGGCCTCGGCCGCTCCGGCCGCGCCCTGGCCGACCACCAGCACATGGACGTCGCCGCCGAGCGCGCGCATCGCGGTCAGGGCCTTGGCGGTGGCGTCCTTGAGGGTTCCGCCGTCGTGTTCCGCAACCAGAAGGTTCGCCATCTCACAGCACTCCGGCTTCGTCCTTGAGCTTCCCGACCAGCTCGGCCACCGACCCGACCTTGACGCCGCCCTTGCGGCCCGCCGGCTCGACGGTCTTCAAGACCTCGAGCCGCGGCGCGACGTCGACGCCGTAGTCCGCCGGCGCCTTCTCGACGATCGGCTTCTTCTTCGCCTTCATGATGTTGGGCAACGAGGCGTAGCGCGGCTCGTTGAGCCGGAGATCCGTGGTGACGATCGCCGGGCCCTTCAGGGCGACGGTCATCAGTCCGCCGTCGACCTCCCGCGTCACCGTGACGCCGTCGCCGTCGAGCACGACCTTGGACGCGAAGGTGCCCTGCGGCCAGCCCAGCAGCGCGGCCAGCATCTGGCCGGTCTGGTTGCAGTCGTCGTCGATCGCCTGCTTGCCCATGATGACGAGGCCCGGGGCCTCCTCGGCCACCACCTTGGCGAGGATCTTGGCGACCGCCAGCGGCTCGACCACGCCGTCAACCTTCACCAGGATGCCGCGGTCGGCGCCCATCGCGAGGGCGGTGCGGATCGTCTCGGCCGCCTGGGCGGCGCCGATCGAGACCGCGACGATCTCGGTCGCCTTGCCGGCCTCCTTCAGCCGGATCGCTTCCTCGACGGCGATTTCGTCGAAGGGATTCATCGACATCTTGACGTTGGCGAGCTCGACGCCGGAGCCGTCCGGCTTCACCCGCACCTTGACGTTGTAGTCGACGACCCGCTTGACCGTGACAAGGACCTTCATGCTGCAAAACTCCCGCGGCGGCGGCGCAAACTATGGCCGGGGTCCGGGGCTGTCAACGCGCCTGCGCCGCGCCGCAGCACACCGGACCGCCCGACCGGAAAACCTTCAAGGCGTGACGAAATTCGTCGTCCGCCGGGACGCCGGCGGGCGGCCTCTCAGCGGTTCTGGCCGGGCTGCCACAAGACGTCGCCGGCGCCCCGGTCGTTGCACCAGCGCGCCGCCACGAACAGGAAGTCCGACAGGCGGTTGACGTATTTGAGCGCCGGCGCCGAGACCGCCTCGCCTTCCGTGTCGGCGAGCTCCGACATCAGCCGCTCGGCCCGCCGGCAGACGGTGCGGGCGACGTGCAGGGCGGCCGCCGCCGGGGTGCCGCCGGGCAGCACGAAGGAGCGCAGCGGCGCGAGGTCGGCATTGAGCGTGTCGATCTCCCGCTCGAGCCGGGCGACCTGCTCCTCGGTCACGGCGAGCCGCGCGCCGCCCGGGCCCTTGCCGCCGGACGGCATGCACAGGTCGGCGCCGAGATCGAACAGGTCGTTCTGGATGCGCTTCAGCATGGCGTCGAGCACCGGCTCGGCCGCCGTGGAGAGGCGCACCATCCCGAGCGCCGCATTGGCCTCGTCGACCGTGCCGTAGGCGGCGATGCGCAGGTCGTGCTTCTTGCGGCGCTCGCCGGTGCCGAGGGCGGTGGTGCCGTCGTCGCCGGTGCGGGTGTAGATGCGGTTGAGCACGACCATGCGGGGTCTCCGGGCAGCGCGAGTCGGGTGCGGGTGGATGGTGTGCCGGACCCTAGTGGGTTTCGCGCCGGAGGCAAATCCACCCGGCGGACGGCCGCGAGGCGGAGATGCCCCTAGCGCCCCATGGCCCAGATGGTCGCCATGATGACCACGATGGCGACGAGCTGAAGCACGACGCGCCAGCGCATCAGCTTTTGCGAGGTCGACGGCGAGCCGCCGCGCAGCATGTTGGCGAGGCCGAGCAGGAGCACCACGGCGACGGCTCCGATCGCCGCCGGAACCGCGTACATGCTGAGCGCGTGGGCCATGTGGGTCCTTCCGTGTCGTCGGACGTCGTCGCCCGTCCCGTGCCTGGATAGCACACCGGGCGCGCCGCCCTGCCCTCTTGTGCAACGCGGCCCTTTCGAGCCTATACGAAGCGGCGGCCGCGGGTTCCGACGGACCGCCGCCTTCTCCAGCCCGGACCGCCCATGACCAAGCCCCCCGCGCCTCCGAAACCCCGCACGCTGGCCGCCCAGGCCCTCGGCGACATAGAGCCGCAGACCAAGGGGATCGTGCCGCCCGTCCACGTGGCGACCACCTATCTGCGCGACCCGGACAACGCCTATTCGTCCGGCTACGTCTACGGCCGGCCGGACAACGCCACGGTGCGCCAGGCGGAAGGCGTGCTGGCCGCCCTCGAAGGCGCGGCCGCCGCGATGCTGCTCGGCTCCGGCATGTCGGCCGCGACCGCCGCCGTGATGGCGCTGCCGGAGCCCGGGCACATCGCCGCGTCGCAGGTGATGTATTGGGGGTTTCGCGACTGGCTCCTGCGCGAGGCGCCGCGGTTCGGGCACACGGTCGAGATCGTCGACACCACCGATCTCGACGCCGTGCGGGACGCCGTGGTGCCGGGCAAGACCCGGCTGGTGTGGATCGAGACCCCCGGCAACCCGCTGTGGACCATCACGGACATCGCCGCCGTCGCCCAGATCGCCCATGCGGCCGGGGCTCGCGTCGCGGTCGACTCGACGGTCGCAACGCCGGTGTTCAGTCGGCCGCTGGCGCTCGGCGCCGACCTGGTGATGCATTCGGCCACCAAGTACCTCAACGGCCATTCCGACGTGATCGCCGGCGCGCTCGCCACCGCCACCCCGGACGATCCGTGGTGGGCGCGGATCGGCGAGCTGCGGGCTCGCCACGGCATGATCCTCGGACCGTTCGAGGCCTGGCTGCTGCTGCGCGGACTGCGCACCCTCGACGTCCGGGTGCGGGCGCAGTCGGAGGCCGCCGCCCTGCTGGCGACCTGGCTGGGCCACCATCGCGGCATCGAGCGGGTGCTCTATCCGGGCCTGCCGCACCATCCCGGCCACGCCGTCGCGAGCCGGCAGATGACCGGCTACGGCGCCATGATGTCGGTGCAGGTGCACGGCGGCGAGGGGACGGCGATCGAGGTCGCGGCGCGGGTCCGGCTGTGGAAGCGGGCGACCTCGCTCGGCGGCGTCGAGAGCCTGATCGAGCACCGCGCCTCGATCGAGGGACCGGGCTCGCCCTGCCCCACCAACCTGCTGCGCCTGTCGGTCGGGCTCGAGGATCCGGAAGACCTCTATGCCGATCTCGACCGGGCGCTGGGCGGGAGCGGCACATGAGCGGCCGGGTTCTCGTGCTCGGCGCCGCCGGCCGCTTCGGCCGGGTCGCCGCCGAGGCGTTCCGCGATGCCGGCTGGCAGGTCGCCAGCCTGGTGCGCGGCAGCGCGACGCCGCGGGTCGCCCCCGGCACCGAGGTGATCACGCTGGACGCCCGCGACACCGAGTCGGTCGTCGAGGCGGCGCGCGGCGCCGACGTGGTGGTGCACGCCCTCAACGTCCCGTTCTCGCAATGGCAGGCCGAGGCCTTCGGGCTCGCCGAGACGGCCATCGCGACGGCGCGCGCGTCGGGCGCGCTGCTGATGATGCCCGGCAATGTCTACGGCTACGGCACCGGCATGCCGGAGGTCCTCGACGAGACGACGCCGATGCGGCCGACCTCGCGCAAGGGCGCGCTGCGGGTCGCCATCGAGCAGCGGCTGCGGGCCGAGAGCGAGGCCGGGATGCGCGTGGTCGTGGTCCGGGCCGGCGACTTCTACGGCGGCAATGCCGGCGGCTGGATCGACCGGGTGGTGGTGAATCACATCACCCACGGCCGCCTCGCTTATCCGGGGCCGCTCGACGTGATTCACCCCTGGGCCTATCTGCCCGATCTGGCACCGACCTTCGTGCGCCTCGCCGAGCGGCGCGAGGCGCTGCCCGCCTTCGCGGATTTCGGTTTCGCCGGCCACGCCGTGACGGGCGGCGAGCTCACCACGGCGATCGCCAAGGCGGTCGGGCGCTCGTTCAAGATCGACCGCATGCAGTGGTGGATGTTGCGCGTCCTCGCGCCCGTGGTGCCGATCTTCCGCGAGCTGTGCGAGATCGACTATCTGTGGAAGACGCCGCACCGCCTCGACCAGCGGCGGCTCGCCGCGACGCTCGGCAGCGTTCCGCACACGCCCTTCGCGGCGGCGCTCGCCGCCACCCTCCACGACCTCGGCGTCACCCGGCGCGCCTGAGCGCCGGGTCCGCCGAGAGACCGGATCGTCGCGGGACGCCCCCTAGGCGGCGAGATGCTTTTCGATCTCGTACAGGGGCAGCTTGGTGAGATCCTTGTCGATCTCGGCGACCACGCGGGTCTTCACCTCGGAATGGAGGGCGCGCCGCAGCTCGGCGAGGGTCTTGGGCGGCGCCGCGATCACCAGCGCCTTGACCTTGCGGTCCCGCACCAGACGGTGGAGCGCCGCGGCCGCGTCCTTGGCGAAGCGCTGCTCCTCGATCATGTGCCAGTCGGTCTGCTCGACGCTGCTCCGCCGCGCGCCGGTGCCGGCGAAAGCGCGGCCGGGCGCGTCGGTGCCCTGCTCGCGGGCCGGCGGATTGTCGTCGACGACGACGTGCTCGGTGCGCAGATTGGGGAACTTCTCGTCCCCCTCGTTGCGCAGAAACAACGCTTTCCGGCCGTCACCGACGAACACGAACGCGTCATGCGGGATGGATAGCTTTGTCATGGGATCGCCTCTCTGAACGGGAAGGCAAGCCCTGGGAAGCATAGGCCGGCAGGCCCGGCGGTCAATCGCCGCGGTGACGCGGCCGCGATCGCCTCAAGAGTTTGTCAAACATACTCGCTTTTTACCTCCGATTAGCCGCAACTATTAAGACGAGAGACGTAACCCGTTTGCCATCGTGGTCGCGGAGGCGGGGCATGCGATGACGGACGGCGCGACCACATCGACCCGTCGGATTCCAGGCATTCGGACCCGGCTGCTGGGCCTGATCCTGGTGGCCGTGCTGCCGTTGATCGTCGTGATGGGAACCGGGCTGTACCGGGACCGCATCCACGAGATCGACACCGCCGGCCAGCACGTCGAGGCGCTCGCACGACGGGCGACGGCGCGCTATCGCGAGGTGCTGCTGGAAACCAAGACCCTGCTCGACATCGTGGCGCATGTTGCGGACGTGACCCACGGCCCGGCGGCCGATTGTAGCCGCTTCCCGATGGAGGTCGAGCGGACCCGCCCGTGGGCCGAGGGCGTGCTGGTGGTCGACACCGCGGGCCGCGTCGCCTGCGCCACCACGCCGGGGGCCGTCGGGCTCGACGTCTCCGACCGGGCCTATTTCCGCCAGGCCGCGGCCGACCGGCGCTTCGTGTTCAGCGACTTCATCTCCAGCCGGGTGACCGGCTCGGCCGTCAACATCGTGCTTCTGCCGATCCTCGATGCCCAAGGCACCGTGACGCGGTTCCTCGGCATGGCGGTGCTGCAGACCTGGCTCGGCGACCTCGCCCAGCAGCTCCCCGACAATGCCGACATGACGTTCTGGCTGATCGACCGGAACGGCGTGGTGATGACCCGCTATCCCGACCGGCCGGACGCGACCGATCCGCGCGGTCTCGACGCGGAGACGCTCCGGGCCGTGGCCGAGACGTCTGCCGGCTGGACCGAGAACGACACCCGCGCCGCGCCCGCACGCATCTACGGCTGGGAACGCGTTCCGGAATCGGGCGCCTCCATCGTCGTCGCGGTCGACCGGACCAAGGTGCTGGCCCGCATCGACAGCAAGATCGGACGCGGCCTGCTGATCGGCGCGGTGGCGCTGGCGCTCGCGGTCGCGCTGGGGCTGGCGGCCGCACGCAGCATCGCGGCCCCGCTCATCGTGCTGACCGAGAGCGCCCTGGCGGCCCGGCAGTTCGAGGACGTCGAGCTGCCGACCCTGAGCGACTACGCCGAGGTGGCGTCGCTGTCGATCTCGCTGCAGGCGCTGCTCGGCGACAACCGCCGGCGCGAGCAGGCGTTGCGGGCCGCGCGCGCCGAAGCCGAACGCGCTTCCGAGGCGGCGTGCGAGGCCCATTCGCGCCTGCGCGAGGCGATCGAGGCGGTGCCGGTCGGCCTCGCCTTCTTCGACGCCGACGACCGCTTCATCCTGTGGAACCGGCTCTACGAGGATCTCTATGCCGGCAATCCGCTGCCGCTCACGCGCGGCATGCGGCTCGACGAACGGCTGCGCGCGCGGCTCAAGCTCGGCCTGATCCCGCCGGCGATCGGCCGCGAGGAGGAGTGGCTCGCCGAGCGCATGGCGAGCTTCCGGGCGCATGCCGGCAGCCACGAGCAGCGACTGAAGGGCAATCGCTGGCTCCGCGTCGAGGAGCGCCGGACCAGCGACGGCGGCTCGATCGGCATCCGCATCGACATCACCGAGCTCAAGCGCAGCGAGCAGTCGTTCCGCCTGCTGTTCGACGCCAATCCGGTGCCCATGTGGGTGTTCGACTCCGAGACGCTGCGTTTCCTCGCCGTCAACGACGCCGCAGTGAAGCATTACGGCTACAGCCGCGAGCGCTTCCTGGGCATGACCCTGCTCGACATCCGCGACGCCGCCGACCACGACGACCTCCGGGCCGCCGCCCAGTCCCCCAAGATCGCGCTGGGCGAGCGGGTGTGGCGGCATCGCCGCGCCGACGGCACCGAGATCCTGATCCAGGCCTATTCACGCGTGCTCGTGTGGGAGGGCCGGCCGGCCAAGCTCGGCGCCATGATCGACATCACCCAGCGCTGGCACGACGAGGCCCGTATCCGCCACCTCGCCCATTACGACGGGCTGACCGAGCTCGCCAACCGGACGCTGTTCCGGGCCCGGCTGGAGCAGGCGATCGACCGGCCGCACGAGCCCGGCGAAGGCATCGCGCTGGTCTGCATCGACCTCGACGGCTTCAAGGACGTCAACGACACGCTCGGCCACCCGATCGGCGACCGGCTGCTCAGGCTGGTCGCGCAGCGGCTGCGCCACTGCGTGCGCGAGCAGGACACCGCGGCCCGCATCGGCGGCGACGAGTTCGCCGTCATCCAGGACGGAATCTCGAGCGTCGACGACGCCCGGAACCTGGCCGAGCGGCTGATCGGCGTGATCAGCGCGCCCTATCTCATCGAGGGTCACGAGATCACCGTGACGCCGAGCGTCGGCATCGCGACGACGCTGGACGACAGCCGCGTCGCCGACGATCTCCTCAACCACGCCGACATGGCGCTGTACCGGGCCAAGGCGCGCGGGCGCCGCAGCCACTGCTTCTTCGAGCCCGAGATGGACGCCCAGCTCAAGGCGCGTCGGGCCCTGGAGGTGAACCTGCGGGCCGCGTACGAGCGCCGGCAGTTCGAGTTGCACTACCAACCCTGGGTCGACCTGCGCTCCGGCGCCGTCAACGGCTTCGAGGCGCTGCTGCGCTGGACCGATCCGGAGCGCGGCCCGGTGTCACCGGCCGAGTTCATTCCGATCGCCGAGAACATCGGCCTGATCGTCCCGCTCGGCGAATGGGTGCTCGCGCAAGCCTGCGCCGACGCGGCACGCTGGCCCGATACGATCAAGATCGCCATCAATCTCTCGCCCGTGCAGTTCCGCAGCGGCGACATCGTGCAGACGGTCCGTTCGGTGATCGAGACGAGCGGGATCGACCCGGCGCGGATCGAGCTGGAGATCACCGAGACGGTGCTGCTGGAGGACAACGCCTCCAACCTCGCCACGCTGCATGCGCTGCGCGACCTCGGCGTGCGCATCGCCATGGACGATTTCGGCACCGGCTACTCGTCGATCGGCTATCTGCGCCGGTTTCCGTTCGACAAGATCAAGATCGACCGCTCCTTCGTCAGCGAGCTGCCGCACGACATCGACTGCCTGACCATCACGCGCGGTGTCGCCGAGCTCGCCGCCGGGCTCGGCATGAGCACGATCGCGGAAGGCATCGAGACGATCGAGCAACAGGAAATCCTGCGCGCCATCGGCTGCACGCTCGGCCAGGGCTACCTGTTCGGCAAGGCCATGCCGGCGGTCGACGCCGACGCCCTCCTGCAGAAGAGCCGCACCGTCGCGGCGTGAGGACGCGGCGCGCGCGCCGGGCCCGCTGCTGCCGCTCAGACCTCGCCCTGCGTCATCACCACGAAGTTCGGCGCGGAACGGCTCTCCGGCGACGACGGCTGGTCGGTGAGGACCAGGATCATGCCCGGATGCATGCGGGCGTGAATCGCCGCATCGAGCGCCGGCGCCGTGCGGACCCGGTGCAGCGCGCCGACATCGGCGAGCTCCGCGGCCGGATCGGAGGTGTGCGCGATCGCGTGCCAGACGAGACCCGACACCCCCTCGCGCCCGCCCTCCAGGACATAGACGTGCTGGCCGATCGGCCGGTCCGGCGCCTCGATGATCGCCTCGCCCTGCGCCACCACGGTGCCGTTCTCGATGACGGTCGCGCGGCGGTCGGCGCGCGAGATCACCACCGAGGCGAGGTTGTCACGCGCCGCGCCGGGCTCGGCCGGCCAGTCCTTGGGATGCGACTTGGCGTTCAGCTCGGCGACCTTCTTCTCCATCTCGGCCTGCGCCACGTCGGACAGGACCAGCCCGGGATGGACGAGCGGCGCCGGATCGCCGTGCGCGCCCGCGATGATCACGGGCGTGCCGACATGGGTGAGCCCGAACAGCCGCCGGGAGAACTCCAGCGGCAGCCGCACGCAGCCGTGCGAGGCCGGATAGCCGGGCAGGTTGCCGGCATGCAGCGCGACGCCCGACCAGGTCAGCCGGTTCATGTTCGGCATCGGCGCATTGTCGTAGGTCGAGGAGTGGTGGTCGCGGTCCTTCTCCAGGATCGTGAACACGCCGGTGGGCGTCGAATGGCCCGGCTTGCCGGTCGAGCAGGTCGAGACCGCGATGCGGACGGCGTTGCGATAGACGTGCACGCGCTGGTCGGGCAGCGACACGATCACGGCGACCGGCCCGTCCGGCGACCGCTCGGGATGCCAGGTGAACTCGCCGGGCTTCAGCGCAGCGACCTCCTTGTCGACCTGCTTGTCGGCCTCCTGCGCCCGCACCACCGCGGCGACGCCGCCGACCAGTGTCAGCCCGGTCGCGACTTGCAGGACACGGCGGCGATTCAGCATGGGTCCTCCGGACGGCGATTCCTGTGTCGGTCCGGCCGGACGGTACCGTGCCGACGCGCGGAATGCCACTGGGGAGCGCCGGGGCGGCTCGCGCCCCCCTCAATTCACGTATTCGCGCAGACGGCTGGGCTCGCCGCGCGCGCCCATCACCTGATCCTCGACCAGGCGGGTCAGCTCGGCCTTGAGCGTGATCGACTCGGGCGCCAGGAGGTCGCGCGGCCGCGGCGCCTCGACCGGCACGATCGCCGTGATGCGGCCCGGCCGGGCCGACATCACCACGACGCGGTCGGCGAGAAAAATCGCCTCGTCGACGCTGTGGGTGACGAACAGCACCGTGTGGCGCTCCTCCAGCCAGAGCTTCAGGAGGTCGCGTTGCAGGATGTTGCGCGTGATGGCGTCCAGGGCGCCGAACGGCTCGTCCATCAGCATCACGTCGGGCTGGTTGGCCCACACCCGCGCGATGCCGACGCGCTGCTTCATGCCGCCGGAGAGCTGGCGCGGAAAATGCTGCTCGAAGCCCTCCAGCCCGACCCGGGCGATCTGCGTCTTGGCGCGGCGCTCCGCCTCGCGGCGGCCGAGGCCCCGCACCAGCGGCCCGTACATCACGTTCTGCATCACGGTGAGCCAGGGGAACAGCGCGTATTCCTGGAAGACGAGGCCGCGCTCGGGGCCGGGCCCGGTGATCGGCCGGCCGTCCAGGGTGGCGCTGCCGGCGCTCGGCGCGATCAGGCCGGCGACGATGCGCAGCAGCGTGCTCTTGCCGCAGCCGCTCGGGCCGAGGATGCAGACGAACTCGCCCTCCGCCACCGCGAGATCGACGGGCTGTAGCGCGACGACGTCCCGCCCCTCGGACGAGAAGGTCTTGGCGACGCCCTTGGCGCGGATCTTCGCTGGCGCGGCGCGGTCAATCATTGCGCGACAGTCCCTCGTGCCAGCGCAGCAGCCGGTGGCCGAGCCAGCTCATCGTCTGGTCCGAGACGAGGCCGAGCACGCCGACCATCATCATGCCGACGATGACGAGGTCCGAGCGCATCATCAGCCGGGCGTCCCAGATCAGATAGCCGACGCCGGACTTCGCCCCGATCATCTCGGCGACCACGAGGCCGGCCCAGGAGTTGCGGAGCCCGAGGCGCAGGCCGGTGAAGATGTTGGGCAGCGCCGCCGGCAGCACGATGCGCCAGAGGATCTGGCGCGGCCCGGTGCCGAGCATGCGGGCCGCCTCGATGTAGATCGGCTCCACCCACTCGACGCCGTGGATGGTGTTGATCAGGATCGGCACCGCGGCGCCGAGCGCCACCAGGAAGACGGCGGAGGCGTCGCCGATGCCGAACCACACGATGGCGATCGAGATCCAGGCCGTGATCGGGATCGGGATCAGCAGCAGCAGCGTGATGTGCGACAGCCGGCGGAACAGCGGCGACCAGCCGACCAGGACGCCGAGCGGCACGGCGATCGAGGTGGCGATGAGAAAGCCCGCGATGCTGCGGAACAGGCTCGCCTTCACGTGCAGCCACAGCGTGCCGTCGGTGGCGATCTCCCAGAAGCCGGTGGCGGCGCGGCTCGGCGGCGGCAGCAGATAGGCGGAGATCCAGCCGAGATCGGAGGCGATCTGCCAGAGGGCCAGCAGGCCGACCGGCATCACCAGATAGACGAGCAGCGTCTCCAGCCCGCGGCGCGGCCCCCAGCGCCGGCGCGACGGCGCTGGAACGCCGTCGGCAGGCGGCGCCGCGGACGGCGCACCGTCCCGGACCGCCTCCTGGACCGCCACCGCCATCACTTCGCTCCGGCGGCCGCGCGCGCCTTGTCGAGGAAGCGCAGGTCGAACACCTTGTCGACCTCGACGGTGCGGTCGAGATACTTGATCTTGATGAGCTGGTCGATCAGCGTCGCGGTCTGCTGGCGGAAGGCGTCGTCGATGACGATCGACAGCGCGCTGTTCTGCATCGCCAGCCGCACCACGTCCTCCTTCTGGCGCAGCATCTTGGCGAGCTCGGCCGCGACCTCGTCGGGATGACTGTCGACCCAGGCCGTGGCCCTGGCGTGCAGGTCGGCGATGAGCTGCACCTTCGCGGGATCCTTGTCGATCAGGCTGCGCGCCACCGCCAGGACGATGCCGACCTGGCCCGTGGAGGTGTCGTAGAGGTCGGGCGCGATGTCGGTGCCGAGCCCCATGCTCAGCATGATCGAGCCGTGCGGCTCGGTCGTCGCGGCGACGTCGATGCGGCCCGAGGCGAGCGCCTCCAGATGGGCGTTGGTCGGCAGCAGCAGGAAGTCGACGTCCTTGCCGGCCACCAGCCCGGCCTTGTCGAGCAACTCGCGGAACATGATGTCGGTCTGGCCGGCCTTCGACACCGCGACGGTCTTGCCCTTGAGATCCTTGACCGAGGCGATGCCGGAGCCTTTGCGGGCGACGATCCGGGCGCCCTTGGAGCTGACGCCGGCGATCACGGCGACGGGGCGCCCCTGCGCCACCGCCAGCACCGAGGTGACGAGGCCCAGATAGGCGGCGTCGATGTTGCCGGTCAGCAGCGCGTCCATCGCCTCGGAGCTGGTGGCGACCTCGACGATCTCGATCTTCACGTTCGGCGGCGCCACCTTGGCCAGCATGTAGGACGAGGCCATGTGCGGCTGGCCCTTGAAGGTCGAGATGCGCAGCGTCGTCGGGGTCGGCGCGCTCTCGGCGTTGGCGCCCGGACCGGCGAGCAGCAGGGCCAGCGCCACCGCGGCCGCCTGGTATATGAAGGTGGAAAGGGCTCGGCGATCGAGTTTCGGACGGCGCGGCATCGGCGGCTCCTGGTGACGGCCCGGCCCCGCCATCTTGGCGCAATGCTGCGCCGCAAGCCATTCGAATTAACTCATGGATTGATGGGTTCGGGTTATCGGCGCGCCCGCCGGCGGGGCCCGGCGCCGGTCGCGTCGTCGCACCGTCGTCGCCGCAACGTGATCGGCTGCCCCTCCCGTGCCACCGCCGCGGCCCTGGCGGCGCCGAAACCAGCCGCTACGATCCGACATCACCAAGGCGGCGCCGCGTCGCGGACGGCCCAGGGAGGTTCCATGCCCCGCTACGACATCCGGATCAACGGCGCCGCGCGCACGATCGAGACCTCCGACCCCGACCAGCCGCTGCTCTACGCCTTGCGCGGGCTCGGCCTGACGGCGACCAAGTTCGGCTGCGGGCTCGGCCGCTGCGGCGCCTGCAACGTGCTGGTCGACGGCCAGGCGGTGCAGTCCTGCATGGCCCCGGTGGCCAGCCTGGAGGGCAAGTCGGTCACGACCCTGGAGGGGCTCGGCACGCCGGCGAATCCGCATCCGCTGCAGGCCGCCTTCATCGCCGCGCAGGTCCCGCAATGCGGCTACTGCACCAGCGGGGTGATCATCAGCGCCGCCGCGCTGCTCGGCGAGAAACCCAAGCCCAGCGAGGCCGAGATCAGGACCGCGCTCGACGGCAATCTGTGCCGCTGCGGCACCCATGTGCGGGTCGTCCGCGCCGTCCTGGCGGCGTCCGGGCAGGAGGGCTGATCATGACCACGTCCCCCGACGCTCCCCGCCTCTCCCGCCGCACGCTTTTGGAGGGCGGCGCCCTGATGGTCGGCTTCGCCCTCGGCGACGCCCTCGCGCCGGTCGGCGCGCTCGCTCAGGGCGCGGCCCGCAGCGCCGCCGCTGCGGCCGCGACCCGGATCCTCGATCCCAAGGAGGTCGACGCCTATCTGGCCATCAACGGCGACGGCACCGTGACGGTGTGGTGCGGCAAGGTCGATCTCGGCCAGGGGCTGCGCGTCGCCATCCCGCAGATCGCGGCGGACGAGCTCGGCATCGGCCTCGACCGTATCACCTATGTGGAGGGCGACACCGCGCTGACCCCGGACCAGGGCCGCACCGCCGGCTCCTACGGCATCGCCCGCGGCGGCATGCAGATCCGCCAGGCGGCGGCGACGGCCCGCAAGGCGCTGGTCGAGCGGGCGGCGCATCGCCTCGGCGTGCCGGCCGATGAGCTCGTCGCGGCGGACGGCGCGGTGCGCCCAAGGACCGGCGGAGCCGGCCTGACCTTCGCCGAGCTGATCGGCGGCGCGCGGTTCGACCTGAAGCTCGACCCCAAGGCGCCGCTGAAGGATCCGGAGAGCTACACGCTGGTGGGCAAGCCGCTGCCGCGGCCCGACGTGCCGGCGAAATGCACCGGCACGTTGACCTACATGCACGACCACACGGTCCCGGGCATGCTGCATGCGCGGGTGATCCGGCCGGCCTCCGTCGGGGCGCATCTGGTCTCGGTCGACGAGTCCTCGGTCGCCGATCTGCCCGGCGTGCGGGTGGTGCGCATCCAGGATTTCCTCGCCGTCGTGGCCGCCGACGAATGGACCGCGATCAAGGCCGCGGGCGCCCTGAAGGCGCAGTGGTCGGCCGGCTCCGGCCTGCCGGCGCAGGCCGAGCTGCCGGCGTTGCTGCGCGCCTCCCCGGGGACCACCGAGCAGGTGCTGACGACGAAGAGCAGCACCGACGCGGCGCCGCCCCCCGAGGACGCCCGCAGCCTGACGGCGACCTATTTCTGGCCGATGCAGAGCCACGCCTCGATCGGCCCCTCCTGCGCCATCGCCGACGTCTCGGCGGCGGGCGCCACCATCTGGACGGCCTCGCAGGGCACGCACGGCAACCAGGCGACCTTCGCGCGCTTCCTCGGGCTGCCGAAGGACAAGGTGCGGCTGATCTATCTCGACGGCGCCGGCTGCTACGGCATGAACAGCCACGAGGACGCCGCCGCCGACGCCGCCGTGCTTTCACGCGCGGTCGGCGCGCCGGTCCGGGTGCAGTGGTCGCGGCAGGACGAGCTCGGCTGGGACCCCAAGGGCCCGCCCCAGCTCATCGACATCGCCGGGACGATCGACGCCGCGGGATACATCCGAGATTGGCGCACCGACATGTGGATCCCGGAGAACACCCGCGGGCTGCCCAGCATTCCGCTGCTGGCCCCCGAGGCGGCCGGCCTCCCGCAGACGCCGGGCCTGAACTCCGGGATGATCTCGCAGAACGGCGATCCGCCCTACCGGACCGGCCGCATGCAGGTGGTGGCGCATTGGCTGAAGACCGCGCCGCTGCGCCCGGCGCCGCTGCGCTCGCCCGGAAAGCCGGCGAACTGTTTCGCGGTGGAGAGCTTCCTGGACGAGCTGGCCGCGGCCGCGGTGCTCGATCCGCTGCAGCTCCGCCTGAGCGGACTGACGGATCAGCGCGGCAAGGCCGTGGTCGAGAAGATCGCCGAGATGATGAGCTGGGAGCAGCGGCCGTCGCCGGGGCCGAACAGCGACCAGCCGGTCGGGCGCGGCCGCGGCCTCGCCTACATCCACTACAAGCACGACGAGGCGCATGTGGCGATCGGCATGGAGGTGGCGGTCGAGCGGGCCAGCGGCGCCATCCGGGTCGAGCGCGTCTTCTGCGCGCACGACTGCGGCCAGATCGTCAATCCGGACGGCGTGCGGGCGCAGGTCGAGGGCAGCATCATCCAGACGCTCAGCCGCGTGCTGAAGGAGGAGGTGACGTTCGACCGCGAGCGGGTCACCAGCGTCGACTGGTCGAGCTATTCGCTCCTCACCTTCTCGGAGGTGCCGAAGCTCGACATCGCGCTGATCGACCGACCGACCGAGCCGCCGCTGGGCGCCGGCGAGGCGGCCTGCGCCCCGGTCGCGGCGGCGCTCGCCAACGCCGTCTTCGACGCCACCGGCGCCCGCCTGCGCACCGTGCCGTTCACGCCGGAGCGCGTGAAGGCGGCGCTCGGCGGCCAAGCGAGCATGCCGCGGACGTGAGGGCAACGCGGCCCCGCACCAGACTTTGATCCTCATGGTGAGGAACGCTCCGCAGGAGCGCGTCTCGAACCATGAGGCCACCTCACGCCGCCGAGGCCGTCCTCGCCCTTCGAGACGCGCCTTCGGCGCTCCTCAGGGTGAGGACGGAACAAAGATCACGCGTCGCGGTGACGCTGCTCAGTTCCCCCGATCCATCAGGCGGCGGGCGATCACCTGGGCCTGGATTTCCGCCGCACCCTCGAAGATCGACAGGATGCGCGCGTCGCACAGGATGCGGGAGATGCGGTATTCGAGCGCGAAGCCATTGCCGCCGTGGATCTGTACGGCGTTGTCGGCCGCGGCCCAGGCGACGCGCGCGGCCAGGAGCTTGGCCATGCCGGCCTCGAGGTCGCAGCGCTTGCCCTCGTCCTTCTCCTTGGCGGCGAAATACGTGATCTGGCGCGCGATCATGATCTCGGCCGCCATCATGGCGATCTTGTCGGAGACGCGCGGGAAGGCGACGATCGGCTGGCCGAACTGGACGCGCGTCTCGGCGTAGGAGAGCGCCTCCTCCATGGCCGCCTGGGCGACGCCGATCGCACGCGCGGCGGTCTGGATGCGGGCGGCCTCGAAGGTCTGCATGAGCTGCTTGAAGCCCTGCCCCTCGACGCCGCCGAGCAGGTTTGCGGCCGGCACCGTGAAGCCGTCGAAGGCGATCTCGTATTCCTTCATGCCGCGATAGCCCAACACCTCGATCTCGGTGCCGGACATGCCCTCGGCCGGGAACGGGGTGGCGTCGTCGCCGCGCGGCTTCTCGGCGAGCAGCATCGAGAGGCCCTGATAGCCCGGGTCCTTGGGATTGGTGCGAACCAGGAGCGTCATCAGGTCGGCGCGCACCGGATGGGTGATCCAGGTCTTGTTGCCGTTCACGACATAGACGTCGCCCTCGCGGGTCGCGCGGGTGCGCAGCGAGGCGAGGTCGGAGCCGGTGTTGGGCTCGGTGAACACCGCCGTCGGCAGGATCTCGCCCGACGCGATCTTGGGCAGCCAATAGGCCTTCTGCTCCTCGGTGCCGCCGCCGAGAATGAGTTCCGCGGCGATCTCCGAGCGGGTGCCGAGCGACCCGACCCCGATGTATCCGCGCGACAGCTCCTCGGAGACGACGCACATCGACTCCTTGCCGAGTCCCATGCCGCCGTACTCTTCCGGGATGGTCAGGCCGAACACGCCGAGATCGGCCATGTGCTGGACCGTCTCCATCGGGATGTAGGCGTTGGCGCGATGCCAGCCGTGGGCGTGCGGGATCACCTCGCTGTCGGCGAACTTTCGCATCTCCTCGCGGATCTGCTCGTAGGTGTCCTCGATGCCGCAGTCGCCGACCGTGGCGCCGTGATGGGCGCGCATCAGCTCGACCAGGCGGGCGCGGTTCTCCGGCGTGTTGCCGACCGCCGCGAGGACGTCGAGCGAGGGACCGAGGCGGCGCAGCACGTCGGCCGTGTCGAGGCCGAGATCGGCGGGTCGCACGAACTCGCCCTGGCTCATCGGGATGCCGCCGGCGACCTGGGCGACGTATTCGCCGAGCCCGATGCGCACCACCAGGTCCTCGACCTCGCCGAATCGTCCGGCCTCCGTCATCCGGGTCGTGTAGGCTGCGAGTTGGCGGACCGCCTCGGCATAGGTGGCGAGCCAGGCGAGGCCGTGGGTGGCGCGCTGCTCGCGGTCGAGCGCGCGTCCTCCCGGGCCCGCCGCCACACGAGCGCGGACGCTGTAGACGGCGTCGGCCAGGACGGCGTCGAGCGCTTCGGCGGCCTGCCTGGCCAGGGTCGCGAGGTCGGGACCGGAATCGGAACGCGCGGCGGCTAACGACATGGGGCTCTCCGAAATCGACCTCGCGCGATCCCCGGGACGGCGCCCACGGGGCCCACGATGGCCACTTGATGAAAAATCGCCTTGACGCCTAATGATTGCATCTTTTCGCACTTGCGTGGAGAGGGAATTCTCCGCCCCGAGCGAGACGAAACAGCGCTCCGGCGCAAGGGTCCGTTCCACGCCATGCCATTGCGCCTCCTGACCTTTCCGGCCCGCATCGCGATCGATGCCTTCATGGCCTTCGTCCGCGACGACGGCTGGGCGATCGCCAGCCACATCGCGCTGTCGACCCTGATGTCGCTGTTTCCGTTCCTGATCTTCGTCACCGCCCTGTCCGGCTTCTTCGGCACCCAGGACCTCGCCGATCAGGTCGCCCTGCTGCTGCTGGAGGCGTGGCCCGAGGAGGTGTCGGGGCCGATCTCGAGCGAAATCTCGAGCGTGCTCACCACCTCGCATGGCGGGCTGCTCACCATCGGGGCCGGGCTCGCCGTGTACTTCTCGTCGAGCGGCATCGAGAGCCTGCGGATCGGGCTGAACCGATCCTACGAGGTGGTGGAGACGCGGCCGTGGTGGCTGCTGCGGCTCGAGTCGATCGGCTACGTGCTGGTCGGTGCCTTCGGCATGGTGGCGCTCGCACTGCTGATCGTGCTCGGACCGCTGATCTTCGACCGGCTGGTGCCGTGGTTCCCGAACCTGCGCCAGTTCGAGGTGTCGCTCACGGTGGCGCGCTTCGGCATCGCCAGCATCGTGCTGGTCGTCGCGCTCACGCTGATTCACAAATGGCTGCCGGCCGGTCGCCGCACGCTCGACGAGATCGCGCCCGGGGTCGCCGTCACGCTGGCGATGTGGCTGATCACCGGCGTGCTGTTCGGACGTTATCTGTCCGAGTTCGCCAGCACCTATGTGTCGATGTATGCGGGGCTCGCCTCGGCGATGATCGCGCTCGTGTTCCTGTACTGGACCGCGACCATCTTCGTGTACGGCGCGGCGCTCAACCAGGCGGTGATCCGCCGGCGCAACGCGGCGCGGACCGATTCGTGATCGCCGCGAACCTCGCGCCGACGCGCTCCCGGCCGACCATCTGGACGAGTACGTAATCGAGGCGCCCCGCTCGCCTGTGGATACGCATTTCGGCCCGATTCCACGGGCATTTCCTCGCTGCCCCGCACAGGACCGCGCAGCGCCGCCGCAGGCGCCGGTCCGCCGCCCAAGTGCCGCCTTAGTTCTGGTTACAAATTCGTAAATCGACTTGCTGCCGACGCACGGGGGTGTGGGGGTGCCGAGGCGCGATGATGGCGACGATCCGACCAGAGATCGGAGTGCTCGCCATCATCGCTCGCCCGGTGGCGATTGAGTTCTCCTGATCGCTCAGCAAGACATGACGTCATCACGTCGCGATCGCGTCAGCGCGATGCGCGGTGGGCATGGTCGCGCGTGATCGCGCGCGGCGGTGTCGTTCGTTAACACGACGTTAACCCTGCTCACGCAGCATGGTTGACGTGTTGCGAACGTGCAAACCGCTTTTTTACCGATCGCGGTGACGATCGGGAAAGCACGCGGTTCGCATTCGTCGCTTTGGGGACGGCCTTTTGGGCTCACTGGTGCGATCTTCGCTGAAACGCCACGGCGCCGTCGTCGCGCCCTTCGGCTTCGCCTTGCTCACCTTCGCGGCGATCCCGAGCTCGGTGGCCTATCAGGATCTCGCGTCGCTCATCGCGAGCCGGGCCGCCGGCGGCGATCGCGGCGGCGAGCAGGCCAAGTCGCCGTTCGGCACCTTCCACGCCGCCACCTTCTCGTTCCCGCGCCCGGTCGGCACCGCGATCCCGGAGCCGGTCGGCTACCGCGTCGCCAGCCTCGACCTCGACGCCGATCTGCTCACCGGCTCGACCGCCGGCCGCGCGCTGTTCGATCTCACCGCCAGGCCGCCGGCGCTCGACCGCGAGACCGTCAATCGCAGCCGCAAGGGTGACCGCGTGGTTCCGCGCGCCGTCGCCGAATGGCTGGCCCGCGAGCAGGCGACCCGCGCCGCCGCCGCCCCGCTCACCGCCCCCGAGGCGCCCGCCGTCGTCGCCGTGCTGCCCGACGCGGTCGAAGCCGCCCCGCCGGCTCCCAAGGCCCGGACCGGCTGGCCGCTGGCGCTGCCGCAGACCGAGAAGCCCGCGGCCGAGGTCACGGCCAAGATCGACGAGCCCGCCGCCTCGCCGGCGCCCCGAATCGCGGCGCCCCAGGTCGAAGCGCCCCAGCTCGCAGCGCCGCAGGTCGCAGCGGTCACGCTGCCGGCCGAAGCATTCAGCGCCTCGTCGATGGCCTGGCTCGGCGCCACGCCGGAGCCGACCGTACGGCAGGCCCGCAGCCGCCGCGCCCCCAAGATCGACGTCGCGACGCCGGCGGAGAGCCACAAGGCCGCCGAGAAGGCCGTCGCCCAGATCGCGCCGGAGGCGGCGCCCGAGCCGGTGCCGCAGCAGGGCATCATGCTGGCGAGCGCCGGCAGCGAGATCGTGCTGCCGCGCGCCGTCACGCCCCAGGCCGACCTGCAGGGGCCACCCGATCCCGCCGCCGACCCGCTCGCCGAGGCGCATGCCGATACGCCCGCCACCGCGCCGCTCGCCGTGGCGCCGCACAGCGACACCGAGCCGTTCCATCCCGACACCGCCGTGCCGACGCTGGGCGAGGCGCTGTCGCCGAGCCTGATGACGGCGAGCGTCTATTTCGGCGCGGCGCCGCTCGCCGACGTGGGCGACGCGCTGCAACCGTGGTCGCCGGAGGCGGTCTCGCTCGCGCCGGACCAGGACGAGCTCGCGGCGCTGGACGAGATCACGCCGAGCCCGGAGACGCTGCGCGCCGCGATCGATCCGGACGGCGGCGAGACGATCGCCCGCAAGGGCGAGGTGATGCCGGGCGACGGCCGCGCGCTGCGCAGCCCGGCCGAGCGGCTGAACCTGTTCGGCCACGAGCGTGCCAAGGCGGAGAAGTGCCTGGCCGATGCGGTCTACTTCGAATCGCGCGGCGAACCGGTGCGGGGCCAGATCGCGGTCGCCCAGGTGGTGATGAACCGCGTCTTCTCCGGCTACTATCCGGCCGACGTGTGCGGCGTCGTCTATCAGAACGCGCACCGCCACCTCTCCTGCCAGTTCACCTTCGCGTGCGACGGCATCAAGGACAAGATCACCGAGCCGGACGCCTGGGCCCGCGCCCAGCAGGTCGCGACCGAGACGCTCGACGGCAAGCACTGGCTGCCCGACGTCGGCAAGGCGACCCACTATCACGCCTACTGGGTGCGGCCGTGGTGGGTGCGCACGATGCACAAGCTCGACAAGATCGGCGTGCACACGTTCTATCGTCCGCGCGCCTGGGGCGACGGCGCCGACCGCCCGGCCTGGGGCGACGCCTCGCTGCCGCCGCCGGCCGAGAAGATTTCCGACCGGCTCTGAGGGCCCGCCCTCGACACGCGATTCGCGCCGCGACGGCCCCGCCGCCGCGGCGTTTTCGCGTCGTGAGCGCTGTGGCTGCGCCCGCGACCTCTCCGGGCGGATATGCCCATCCCGGCTGGTAAGATTGTATTACCACCAGTTGCAGCTTGCCTTCATCTCCCGGAACAGGCTTAAGTATCTCCACTGATGCACGCTCGCTCCGGGAGGGGACGCCATGGTTGCGACGGGTGCCGCGCGACGATTCCAGCTCGTTCTGATCAAGCCCTCGCATTACGACGACGACGGCTACGTGATCCAATGGCTGCGATCGTCGATCCCGGCGAATTCGCTGGCTTGCGTTTATGCCCTCGCGGCCGACGCCGCGGAGCGGCAGGTGCTCGGCCCCGACGTCGCCTTCGACATCACCGCGGTCGACGAGACCAACACGCGCATCAAGGTCGCCGACATCGTCGCGCGGATGAAGCGCCACGGCGGCTTCGGCCTGGTCGGGCTGGTCGGCGTGCAGTCGAACCAGTTTCCGCGGGCCATGGACATCGCACGGCCGCTCCGGGCCGCCGGCGTGCCGGTGGTGATCGGCGGCTTCCACGTCTCCGGCCAGCTGGCGATGCTGCCCGAGCGGCCCGCCGATCTGCAGGAGGCGCTCGACCTCGGCTGCACCCTGTTCGCCGGCGAGGCGGAGGGCCGCATGGACCGGGTGCTTCTCGACGCCGCCGAAGGCCGGCTTCAGCCGATCTACGACTACATGAACGACCTGCCCGATCTCGAATCGGCGCCGGTGCCGTTCCTGCCGACCGAGACGGTCGGCCGGGTGTTCGATCATCACGCGAGCTTCGATGCCGGGCGGGGCTGCCCGTTCCAATGTTCGTTCTGCACCATCATCAACGTGCAGGGCCGCAAGTCGCGCCGCCGCACGCCCGACGACGTCGAGGCGCTGATCCGCCGGCATTGGGCGCACGGCATCAAGCGCTTCTTCATCACCGACGACAATTTCGCCCGCAACAAGGACTGGGAGGCGATCTTCGACCGGATCATAAAGATCCGGGAGGAGGAGCGCATCGACGTGCGACTGATCATCCAGGTCGACACGCTCTGCCACAAGATCGAGAACTTCATCGAGAAGGCGCGGCGGGCCGGCGTGACCCGGGTGTTCATCGGGCTGGAGAACATCAACCCGGCGAACCTGATGGCCGCCAACAAGCGGCAGAACAAGATCACCGAGTATCGCAAGATGCTGCTCGCCTGGAAGCACGCCGGCGTGTTGACCTACGCGGGCTACATTCTCGGCTTCCCGGGCGACACGCCGGACTCGATCCGGGCCGACATCGAGATCATCAAGCGCGAGCTGCCGCTCGACATCCTGGAGTTCTTCTTCCTCACGCCGCTGCCCGGCTCGGAAGATCACAAGACACTGTGGACCAAGGGGGTCGCCATGGACCCCGACATGAACAAGTACGACCTCGAGCACGTCACCACGGCGCATCCCAAGATGAGCAAGGCCGAGTGGGAGGCGATCTATCGCGAGGCGTGGAAGACCTACTACACGCCGGAGCACGCGCTGACGATCTTCCGCCGCGGCGCCGCCACCGGCATGGGCCTGTCGCGCCTGCTCGCCGTGCTGTTCATCTTCTCGGCGGCGCTGCCGATCGAGCGCGTCCACCCGCTGCAGGTCGGCGGCGGACGCATGAAGTCGCGGCGCGACCGCCGGCCCGGCCTGCCGATCGAGCCGATCTGGTCGTACTATCCGAAGCGCCTGTGGGAGATCGTGTCGACGCATGCGCGACTCGGGGCGCATTGGGTGGCGCTCGACATCCTCCGCCGGAAGGCCAAGCGCGAGCAGGCGAAGCAGCCCTACACCGACATCGCCCTCACCCCGGTCACCGACGACGAGACCGAGACCCTCGACATCTTCACGCACAACGAGGACGCCCGTCGCAACGTCGCCCATGTGCGCAAGATCGACGCGCTGACGCACCAGCCGGTGCAGCCGCACATCATCGCGGCGGAGTGAGATGCCGCGCAACTGAAAGGGCCTCTCTCCGCCCTCACCCCGAGGAGGCTGCGAAGC
>NZ_NPEX01000008.1:35640-49892 GCF_003258865.1 Rhodoplanes roseus
GGGCGGCCACCGAAGTCGAGCCTGCTCGACTTCGGCTCACACGATGCCGTGGCCACAGGGTTCGAGACGCGGCCTGCGGCCGCTCCTCACCACGAGGGGCGAGGCCATGCGATCGTCGATGTGAGGGGGACGGCTGTGCGGCCCCCTATCCCAGCGAGCGCACGATGTGCTCCTTCAGGCGCTGCGCCGGCAGCGACAGGCGGTCGCGCTGGAGGAGCGCGATCTCGGTGTCCTTGAGGCCGGGCAGCGGGGCGCCGTCGATCATGTGCAGATCGTCCGGCACCATGTCCTTGGGCAGCACCGCGACGCCGAGACCGGCCCGCACGGCGGCGAGCGAGCCGGCGAGCGAGCCGCACGTGTAGGCGATGCGCCACGGCCGCCGCGCCTTGTCGAGCGCCTCGGTCGCCCGCTTGCGGTAGACGCACGGGCTCGGCGACACGACCAGCGGCAGCGCCGCCTCGGGCAGCGCGAAGTCGGCCTCGGCCGTCACCCACACCAGCGGCTCGCGCCACACCCGCAGTCCACCGGGACCAGCCAGGGCGGATCCGGCGAGACGCTCGCGCTTGATCAGCGCGAGGTCGAAGCCGCCGCGGCGAAACCGCTCGATCAGATGCAGCGTGAGATCGCACGTCACTTCCAGCGCGACGGCCGGATAGGCCTTGGCGAAGCGCGACAGCACCTCGGGCAGATGGCGCGAGGCGAAGTCCTCCGGCGTGCCGAGCCGCACGGTGCCGTGCAGGGCCGGCTCGGTGACGCGGGCGACCAGCTCGTCGTTGACGTCGAGCAGGCGGCGGGAGTGGGCCAGGAAGGTCTCGCCGTCGGCGGTGAGCCGGACGTTGCGCGGATTGCGATCGAGCAGCTTGCGCCCGAGCGCGTCCTCCAGCCGCTGCACCTGCAGCGACACGGTCGACTGCTGCCGGCGCAGGCTCTCGGCAGCGCGCGTGAAGCTGCCCAGCGAGGCGATGGCGACGAAGGTGCGGACCAGGTCGAGATCGAGATTGAGCAGCGAGCGAGGCACGGCGTTACCATCAATTTCGGCAATGATAGAACTTTCTATAATCAATTTGTCCCATGCTGCAACCGCACATAAGGTCGCCCCGCTCGCCCGCCGCACCGCGCCGCTGGCCCCCACGGATCGACCCGACCATGCTGACGCTCGCTCTGCAGAACCTTCTCTCGCCCATGGTGCTGTTTTTCGTGCTCGGCCTCGCGGCGGCGCTGGCGCGCTCCGACCTCACGGTGCCCGAGCAGGTGGCGAAGCTCCTGGCCCTCTATCTGCTGATGGCGATCGGCTTCAAGGGCGGGGCCGAGGTCGCCCATCACGGGATCGACGGGACGCTGATCGCGACGCTCGCGGCCGGGATCCTGCTCTCCTTCGCGACGCCGTTCCTCGCCTATGCGATCCTGCGCGTGACGACCCGGCTCGACCCGGTGAACGCCGCCGCCGTGGCGGCGCATTACGGCTCGATCTCGGCCGTCACGCTGGTCGCGGTCACGGGCGTGCTGACCCAGCTCGGCATCGCCTGGGACGGATACATGGTCGCGGTCGCGGCCGCCATGGAGACGCCGGCGATCGTCGCCGCCCTGCTGATCGCGCGGCGTCGAACCAAGGAAGCCGCGCCCAGCGACAGCCGCGCGACGCTGCTGCGCGAGGTGGCGTTCAACGGCTCGATCGTGATCCTGGTCGGCGCCTTCCTGATCGGCGCGGCGACCGGCACGCGTGGGGCGACCATGCTGAAGCCGTTCCTGGTCGATGCCTTCCCGGGCGTCCTCTGCCTGTTCCTGCTCGACATGGGGCTGGTCGCCGGCCGCGGCCTGGCGCAGGGGCGCCGGCACCTGACGCCCGCCGTCACGGCCTTCGCGGTCGTGATGCCGCTGATCGGCGCCGCACTCGCCGCCGCGCTCGCCGTCGCGATCGGCCTGTCGCCCGGCAGCACGGCGGTGCTGATCACGCTCGCCGCGTCGGCCTCCTACATCGCCGTGCCGGCGGCGATGCGGCTCGCGCTGCCGCAGGCCAATCCTGCCGTCGCGCTGACGCTGTCGCTCGGCGTCACGTTCCCGTTCAACCTCATCGTCGGCATCCCGCTCTACATCGCCGTCGCCGGCCGCATCGCGGCGTGAGGCGGCCAAACGCCTCCGGAGGCCTCGTCATGCAGACCTTTCCGAAGAAGCGCATCGAGATCGTGGTGGAGGCGCCGCTGCTGCGGCGGATCACGGCGCGGCTGGAGGAGACAGCGGTCACCGGCTGGACCGTGGTGCCGGTGCTGGCCGGCCACGGTCGGCACGGCGACTGGACCGCCGAGGGCCAGATCGGCACTGCGTCCCAGATGGTGATGCTGATCACCATCGTCGACGCCGGCCGGCTCGACGCCGTGCTGGACGGCGTCTTCGCCCTGGTGTCGCGCCAGATCGGCGTCGTCACCGTGTCCGACGTCGCCGTGGTGCGGCCGGAGCGGTTCTGAGCCGTCCGGCCGGCCCGGCAGAGAAGCGATCAGGTCTCCACGCCCTCGAAAGCATCGACCCACATGGCGCAGGCGTCGGATCGGACGATGTCGTCGCGGGTGAACTCGATCACGGGAACGGGCAGATCCTTCGTCCTGATCAGATCGATCACGGTGCGCAGGCCCGACTCCGCCGGCAGGTCGCACTGGCCGACGTCGCCGTCGACAACGGTGATGCAGTTCTCGCCGACCCGGGTGAGGAAGGTCTTCATCTCGGCCGGGGTGGCGTTCTGCGCCTCGTCCAGCAGCACGAAGGCGTCCTTCCAGGAGCGCCCGCGCATCACCTCGAACGGCACCAGCTCGATGTCGCCGTTCTTGAGCGCGATGTCGAACGCCGCCTTGCCGATCCGCTCCTTGATCGCCTCGATCACCGGGGCGGCCCAGGGCGCGAACTTGTCGTTCAGCGAGCCGGGGAAGAAGCCGAGGGTGCGGCCGCAGGGGACGTTCGGCCGTGTCAGGATGATGCGCTCGATCTTGCGGGTACGATACAGATCCGCCGCATAGGTCGCCGCGATCCAGGTCTTGCCCGTGCCGGCGGGGCCGACGACCACGACCTGCGGGCTGGACCGCAGCGCCGCCAGATACGCGCCCTGGGTCGGCGTCAACGGCTCGATCGGCGGGAGCGCTCGGGCGGCCGTGAACTTGGCGCCGGCGAAAGCGATGATCTCGGCCGTCTCGGCCGACCGGTCGCTGCGACGCTTCTTCTTGCTGGACTGCTTGCCCAAGGAACGACTCCTTTCGCCGAATCGACGGGACGACGCCGGCGCCTCTGCACCGCGTCTCGCGACAGGTTCTGGTGAGGAAGTGATTTGGAGGCAGGCGGCGCGGCGACGACGGTCCGCGGATGTCGGAGTCGTCTTCTTGCTCATCGATTCACCGATCTACGAGCCACCATGTGTTCAAAGCTACGTGATTCGTATGACGGTTTCACGGAGCAAAATGCGGCAGCCGCTGGTCACGGTGCAGGCAGATCGGCGTCGGGGATTCTTACGCGAAGCTTAACGGGGAGGGCGGGCGGCGGTCGGACCCGAGATCACACCTCGATCTCGGTCAGATCGGCGCCGATCACGATGCGGCCCGAAAAGTCACGGGCGACCTCCTCGGCCAGGACGTCCAGCATCGCGTCGTCGTTGCGCGGACGATGATGGGTGAGCGCCAGCGTCTTCACGCCCGCGGCGGCGGCGATGCGGCCGACCGTGTCGCCGCAGGCGAGCGTGTGCTTCGCCAGCAGGACGAAGTGCTCGCCCTGGATCTCGGGGCCGGCCAGGAAGCAGCACTGCACCAGGAGATCGGCGCCTTCGGCGAGCCGGGCGAGGCCGTCGCAGGGGACCGTGTCGCCCGAGATCGCGATCACCTTGCCCTCGGCCTCGAAGCGGTATCCGAGGCAGGTCCAGCGCGCCATGAAGGCGGGCGGTATGCCGAGCCCATCGCCGTGCGACACCGTCTCGGCCCGGACCGTCCACCGCCCGGTATCGAGCACGGGCCCGGCGACGACGTCGCGAACATTCACCGGCGCGAAGCCGCCGAAGGTCGGCTCGCCGGCGCTGCGCCAGCCGATGTCCTTGTCGTAGACCTGGGTCAGCAGCGCATTCACGATACGCTCGGTCTCGGGCGGCCCGTAGACGTCGAGCGCCGTGCGGCGGCCGGCCAGCCAGGAGTTCAGCACCACGTCGTAGAGATCGCCGATGTGATCGAAGTGATGATGCGTCAGGAACACCGGACCGACCGCGGCGAGCGGCACGCCGGCCTGCGCCATGCGCAGCGTCACGCCCCGCCCGGCGTCGAACAGGATGTTCTCGTCGCCGAGCCGGATCATCGTCGTGGTCGCCATGCGGCGCGGATCGGGCCGCGGGCCGCCGGTGCCGAGCAGGATCACCTTCACGGGCAGCCCCTCAGTCGAGCGTGAAGCCGCTGGCGCGGATCACCCGGCCCCAGCGCACGTTGTCGGCCCTGACGATCTCGGCGAAGGCGGCCGGCGTGTCGGCCACCACCGCGACGTCGAGCCCGGCGAGCTTCTCGCGCACGGTGGGATCGGCGACGGCGTCCCGGATCGCGGCGGCGAGACGCGCGACCTGTTCCGGCGGCGTCCGGCCGGGCGCGAAGAAGCCGTACCAGAGATCGGCCGCCTCGATGTCGCCGAGCCCGAGCGTCAGCTCGCCGAAGGTCGGCACGTCGGGCAGGCGCGGCGAGCGCGCCGTGCCGGTGACGGCCAGTACCTTGACGGTCCCGGCCTGATGCTGCGCCATCAGGCTCGCCGTGGTGTCGAACACGGCCTGGATCGAGCCGCCGACCAGATCCTGCAGAGCCGGGGCCGAGCCGCGATACGGCACATGGGTCAGGTCCGTGCCGGTGGCGTTGCTGAACATCAGGCCGAGGAAGTGCGACGGCGTACCGGCGCCGAGCGAGCCGAAGCTCGCCTTGCCGGGATTGGCTTTCACCCAGGCGATGAAGTCGCGGACGGTCTCGACCTTCAGCCGGGGATCGACGGCCAGCGCGAACTGGAACGTGCAGAAGCGCGTCACCGGTACCAGATCGCTCATCGGATCGAACGGCAGCGTCTTGTAGATGAAGGGATAGAACGCCGTGACGACGAGCGGGGCGGCGAGCAGCGTGGTGCCGTCGGGCTCGGCCCGGGCCACCGCCTCGGCGGCGAGCCGCCCCGCCGTGCCGGGCCGGTTCTCGACGATCGCGCTCGTGCCGGTCTGCTCGCGCAGCTTGTCGCCGATGATGCGCACCATGGTGTCGAGCCCGCCGCCCGCCGGGAAGCCGACCATGATCTTGAGGGGTCGTGGCGCGAGCTGCGCCCGTGCCGGGCCGAGGCCGGCCGCGACGAGTGTCGCGGCTCCCGCCATCAGGGTGCGCCGGTCGATCGCGACCCGCGCCTGGCGACCCGTCGTCTGCATGTGCGATCCTCGTCCCCGTGCCGCCCGGCGGCTCCCCGGCCGACGCTCCGCCATGTCGCGACGCGGTTCAAGACCCGACGACGCGGAGCCGCCATGAGGGCGAGCCCGCGGCGGTCGACCCTTGCGGGAGGCCTAATACAGGGCGGGGACGAAGCGCTGGCTCGACTTCTTGGGGCGGCGATAGCCGTCGTCGAGCTGGCGCGGCGGCAGCTCGACCTGCGAGGGCTGCACGTGGCCGTAGGGGATCTGCGCGAGGAAATGCGCGATGCAGTTGAGCCGCGCCCGCTTCTTGTTGTCGGCGTCGACGACGTGCCAGGGGCTCGTCTTGGTGTCGGTGTGGGCGAACATCTCGTCCTTGGCCTTGGAATAGTCGACCCAGCGAGCCCGCGATTCCAGATCCATGGGCGACAGCTTCCACCGCTTGAACGGGTTGCGGGCCCGCTCGACGAAGCGCTTCTCCTGCTCCGCGTCGCTGACCGAGAACCAGTACTTGATCAGGATCAGGCCGGAGCGGATCAGCATCTCCTCGAACTGCGGACAGGCGCGCAGGAAGTCCCGATGCTCGCGCTCGCTGCAGAAGCCCATCACGCGCTCGACGCCGGCGCGGTTGTACCAGGAGCGATCGAACAGGACGATCTCGCCGGCGGCCGGCAGCACGGCGACGTAGCGCTGGAAGTACCACTGCCCGCGCTCCCGCTCGGTCGGCGTGCCGAGCGCGACGACGCGGCAGATGCGCGGATTGAGCGGCTCGCTGATGCGCTTGATCACGCCGCCCTTGCCGGCGGCGTCGCGCCCTTCGAAGATCACGGCGACCTTCAGTCCGCGGGTGCGGACCCACTCCTGCAGCTTGATCAGCTCGTACTGGAGATGGGCGAGCTCCTCGACGTACTTGTAGTTCTTCGGCGGCTTGCGGACGCCGTTGCGGGGCAGCTTCGGCCACAGCGTCTCGATCGCGGCCTTCTCGACCGCGGTGCGGAGGATCTCGCTGTCCTTGGTGCTGAGCCGGCGGGTGTCGCGCTTCGCCGGCGGCGCCGCCGCCTTGCTCCCGCGCGGCTCGTTGCGGACCGCAGGGCCCCGCGCGGACTTTTCGCTGACGACCGGTTTCTCGCGGACCGCCGACTTGCTTCGGGCCCCACGCTTGCTCATCGCGTCCCTCCCCCTTCCGGCGCGGCCCGGCGAGCCTGGAGGAAGCGTACGACGAACAGATTTCGATATTCAACCGTGGGCCGCGATCGTCGCCCCGGCGCTCGGCGGCCGCTCGGGTGCGGCCTCCTCCTCCAGGAACGCCCGCACCGTGGCGGCGATCGCCTCGATGGCGGCGTCGAACGGGCCGAGCGGGCCGGCCGTCACCATCCAGGCGGTGAGGGCGGGGGCGAAGTCGTCGACCGTCACGACCCGCACCTTGTCGCGCCACGGCGAGCCGACGAGCAGGCGTTCCGGGATCAGGCCGACGCCGATGCCGCGGGCGATCAGCGCGAGCTGCAGGCCGGCGCCCCAGGTCTCGGCCACCACCTCGACGGGGGCGCCGCGATCGGCGAGCGCGCGGTCGAGCTGGGCGCGAAACCCGCAGCCGTCCGGGTTGATCACCCAGTGCTGGCCGGCGAGCCCGGCGACCGAGATGCGGTCGGGCAGCGGGCTGTCGACCGGCACCACGACGAGGACGCGCTCGGTGCCGAGCGGCGTCGCATGGGCCGGATCGAGCGGGCGCTCCGGCTTCTCGGCGACCACGGCGGCGTCGAGCTGGCCGTCGGCGACCTGCCGGCGCAGGATCGCGCTGCGATCGGTGGCGAGGCGCAGCGACACGGAGGGGCACAAGGTGCGCACCGCCTCGATGGCGGGCGCCAGCACGGCCTCGGACAGCGCCAGCGTGAGGCCGACCCGCAGCGGCCCGGCCGCCACCGTGCTGCGGCTGTCGCGGGTCAAGGCCTCGGCGGCGCGCAGCACCGCGACACAGCGGCGATAGGCGGTCTCGCCGGCCCGGGTGGCGCGCGCCGGCTTCGAATCGCGGTCGAGCAGGGTGACGCCGAGTGTCTCCTCCAGCCGCTGCACGCGGCGCGACACCGCCGGCTGGGTGAGGTTGAGGCACAGCGCCGCCTTGCCGACCGACCCGGTGTCGACCACCGCCACGAACGCCCGGACGTCCTCGAGGTTCATGCGCCTTTATTCCGATCGGTTATGATGATCATCAGCATGTTTCATTTTAATCATGATATCGGACCTGCTATGAGGGTGCAAACGCGCCGAGTGCCACACCGGCGCGCTTGTCGTCTCTGGAGGACCGCATGACCGCACCGACATCCGCCGCCCCCGCCCGGTCGGTCGGCTGGCGCACGCCGCTGGTGATCGTCCTGTGCGGAAGCGGCATCGCCCTCCTCGCCTTCGGGCCGCGCTCGGCGCTCGGCTTCTTCCTCACGCCGATGTCGCAGGCGAACGGCTGGGGCCGCGACGTGTTCGGCTTGGCGCTGGCGATCCAGAACCTGCTCTGGGGCCTCGGCCAGCCCTTCGCCGGGGCGCTCGCCGACCGGTTCGGCACGGTCCGCGTGATGACGATCGGAACCCTGCTCTACGCCGGCGGCCTGTGGCTGATGGCCTACTCGACCACGCCCGGCGCGCTCGACCTCACGGCCGGCGTGATGATGGGCTTCGGCCTCGCCGGCGCGTCCTTCAACCTGGTGATCGCCTCGTTCGGCAAGCTGCTGCCGATCGAGTGGCGCTCGGTCTCGTTCGGCGCCGGCACGGCGGCCGGCTCGTTCGGCCAGTTCCTGTTCTCGCCGCTCGCGGTCGGCCTGAACCAGGCGTTCGGCTGGCAGACCACGCTGGCGATCTTCGCCGTCACGATGCTGACCATCATTCCGCTGTCGCTGGCCATGGCGGCCCCGAAGGCGGCGCCGACGGCGCCCGGGCCGACCGCTGCGGCGGTCGACGCGGCGCCGCAGCAGTCGTTGCGGCAGGCCATCGCCGAGGCGCTCGGCCATCGCTCCTACGTGCTGCTGGTGCTCGGCTTCTTCACCTGCGGGTTCCAGCTCGCCTTCATCACCGTGCACATGCCGGCCTATCTGATCGACCGCGGCCTCTCGGCCTCGGTGGGCGGCTGGACGCTCGCCGTGATCGGCCTGTTCAACATCGCCGGCTCGCTCGCCTCGGGCTGGCTCGGGAATCGGTATCCGAAGCGCTTCCTGCTGGTGGGGAACTACTTTTCCCGCGCCGCGGCGACCGCGGTCTTCATCCTGCTGCCGGCGAGCCCGGCCGCCACCCTGATCTACGGCGCCGTGATGGGCCTGCTGTGGCTCTCCACCGTGCCGCCGACCTCGGGCCTCGTGCTGCTGATGTTCGGCACGCGGTGGTTCGCCACGCTGTCGGGCTTCGCCTTCTTCAGCCACCAGGTCGGCGGCTTCCTGGGGGTGTGGATCGGCGGCATCGCTTTCGAGCGCACCGGCTCCTACGACCTCGTCTGGTGGCTCTCGGTGCTGTTCGGCCTGCTCTCGGCGTTGATCAACCTGCCGATCGTCGAGAAGCCGGTCGCCCGCCTCGCGGCCGCCCGGGCCTGAGCCGGCCGGGTCGGCCGAGCCGAATGGCGGATACCCCGGGCCGGCCCTTGTCCGGCCCGCTCGCCGGCGCTTAAGGTCCGCCGAACCAACGGCCGCGGATTCCACCCGGCCAGCAACGGGGGCGCCAAGTGTCCAGCTTCAAGGCGATCGTCATTCGCAAGGGCGAGAACGGGCAGAGCGTCGCGCTCTCCGACTTCGACGAGAGCGAGCTGATGGAGGGCGACGTCACCCTCCGGGTCGAATGGTCGACCGTCAACTACAAGGACGGCCTCGCCGTCACCGGCAAGGCGCCGGTGGTGCGCCGCTTTCCGATGATCGCCGGCATCGACGCGGCCGGCACGGTGGAGAGCTCCAACCACCCCGACTGGAAGCCGGGCGACCGGGTGGTCGTCAACGGCTGGGGCTGCGGCGAGACCCATCTCGGCTTCTACGGCGAGAAGGCCCGCGTGAAGGGCGACTGGCTGGTGCCGCTGCCGGCCGGGATCGCGGCGCGCGACGCCATGGCGATCGGCACGGCGGGCTACACGGCCATGCTGGCCGTGCTGGCGCTGGAGCATCACGGCCTCGGCCCGGACCGCGGCCCCGTGGTGGTGACCGGGGCGGCCGGCGGGGTCGGCTCGGTGGCGGTGTCGATCCTGGCCAAGCTCGGCTGGCACGTCATCGCCTCGACCGGCCGGACCGAGGAGGCCGACTACCTGAAGGAGCTCGGCGCCGCCGAGGTCATCGCCCGCCAGGATCTCTCCGGGCCGGCTAAGCCGCTGGCCAAGGAGCGCTGGGCCGCCGGCGTCGATTCGGTCGGCTCGACGACGCTCGCTAATGTGCTGTCGATGACCCGCTACCACGGCGCCGTCGCGGCCTGCGGGCTGGCCGGCGGCATGGACCTGCCGACCAGCGTGGCCCCGTTCATCCTGCGCGGCGTCGCCCTGCTGGGGGTCGATTCTGTGATGTGTCCGCAACACCTGCGCCGAGAAGCGTGGCGGCGCCTCGACACCGACCTGGATCGGCGCAAATTGGCCAAAATGACCGAAGAAATCGGACTGGACGGGGTTTTCGACGCCGGCCGTCGCATCGTGGAAGGGCTCGTCCGGGGTCGAATCGTGGTCAAGATCGCGTAAACGCGTTCAGACTTTATCGACGAACTGCCGGCATGATCGCCGCGGGTTATGGTTAAGCCCGTGTAACGAAAGTTGCTGCAGTTCACTGCCGTACGGGGTCCGACATGCGCGTGCGCCATCTGTCCTTTCTGCCGGTCGTGCTCGTCCTGGCCGGCTCGGTTCCGGCCGGGGCGGGACAGCTCAAGCCCGACGAGGCGCGCCGCTTCGTCGCCGGCAAGCTGTTCGCCTACACGTGCTTCGAAGGCACCCAGGGCATGGGCCGCATCTATCCGGACGGATCCGTCGTCGGCACCCTGCAGCCGAAGGGCCGGCCGCCGCGCTTCGTGGCGCTGCCGGCCGGCACCATCAAGGTGAGCTCGAGCTCGATCTGCGCCTCGGTGAAGGGGATGATGTTCCAGCCCTGCTTCCAGGTCGACCAGACCAGCCCGCAAACCTTCCGCGGCTCGGTCTCCGGCCTGGGCTTCGCCTATTGCGATTTCGTCCGGCAGAACCCGCGCACCCGCCTGACCGGCTCGGGCGGCAGTGCCGAGGGAGCGACCGGCTCCGCCGCGCCGGCCCGCCCGCGGCCGCTCAACCTGCGTCCGACCACCATCAGCGCCCCGGCCGCCGCCCCGCCGGTGCAATCGGCCGTGATCAAGACCACGGACTGACCGGCCCGGCCGATCGCATCGGCGCCGGGCGACAAATCGCCGTCGGCGGATCAGTCGAGCGTGATGCAGAACGGCTCGGCCGAGAGGCAGGGCGTGTGCGGCATGATGGATTCGATCGCCGCGACCATGCGGCCGTCGCGGCCGAGCAGACGATCGGCGAGCGACACGATCAGCCGGTTGGGACAGGCGGTCGGCGACGCCGCGCGCAGCGCCCGGGCGATGTCGCGCTCGTCGCGGTCCGGATGGATCGTGCAGGCCGCCGTGTAGGCCGCCGCGGTGGAGCGGCTGATTCCGGCGTAGCAGTGCACCACCAGCGGCGACGCCTGGTCCCAGGCGCGCACGAACTCGATCAGCTTGGCGACGTGCTGCTCCTGCGGATGGATGTAGCCGTCGAGCGGCAGCGAGATGTCGTGAATCTCGAGATGCAGGTGATGCGCGACGTCGATGCTGTCCGGGCGCGTCACCGGCGTGCCGATGTCGATGAGCGTGACGACCCGGCGGGCGCCGGTCGCCTCCACGGTCTCCTTCAGCCGCGCCAGCGAGCAGACGTGAATCATCGTCTCGGCCCTCGTCTTGTTGCTCCGCCACGGCGGCCGGCGGTGGCCGCATCATGCGAAGCACGGATCGTGCCGGGCCTCCTCGGAGAGGACGACGTCACCCAGAGTCGATCTTGGAAAAGCGCTCCTTGAAACGTCGTTCCGCCTCGGCGGCGGGCCACGGCTTCAGAAAGTCCGTCTCGACCCGGACCGGCAGCTCCGGCGGCACGCCGAAGAATTTCCGCGCCTCGGCCTCGGCGAACCCGGCGAGGCGCGTCGCCTCCAGATAGGCGGAGCCGAGATCCGCCTCCTTGACGATGCGCAGCGTCTCCTCCGGCAGCGTCGGCGGCAGACCGAAGCGCAGATGGATGGCGGCGAGCAGCCGGTGCTCCACCGCCTTGTAGGCGCCGCCCATCACGGCCTTGAAGGGCGAGATCATGTCGCCGATCACGTATTCGGGGGCGTCGTGCAGCATCAGCGCGAGGCCGAGCCGGCGATCGACCGCCCCGCAGCGCCGTCGCGCGATCTCCTCCACCAGCAGCGTATGCTGGGCGACCGAGAAGATGTGATCGCCGACGGTCTGGCCGTTCCAGCGCGCGACGCGGGCGAGGCCGTGCGCGATGTCCTCGAGCTCGACGTCGAGCGGCGACGGATCGAGCAGGTCGAGGCGGCGCCCCGACAGCATGCGCTGCCAGGCGCGCGGCGGCTCGCCCGACGGGACGGCCACGGGCTTGTGGACCGCGGGTTTCTGAATCGCTTTCGGCTTCGCCGGCATGATCAGGACTTCTTGCGGATCGCCGGCCGGGCCGGCGTGGCGGGTTTCACCGCGCTCGCGCGCTTCACCGGACGCGGCGGACCGCCGGCGAGCGGGGCGTGGCGGTGGCAGGTGACGAGGTGGTCGTTGACCATGCCGACCGCCTGCATGAAGGCGTAGACGATGGTCGGGCCGCAGAACTTGAAGCCGCGGGACGCCAGCTCCTTCGACATCGCCCGCGACACCGGCGTCTCGGCCGGCACCTCGGCGCTGCTGCGGAAGCGGTTCACCTGCGGCTTGCCGTCGAGGAAGTTCCACAGGAGCGTGGAGAAGCCCGGCCCCTTCTCCATGGCGTCGAGCCAGGCGCGCGCCGAGAGGACGGCGCCCTCGATCTTGGCGCGGTTGCGCACGATGCCGGCGTCCTGCATCAGCGCCGCGACCTTGGCGGCGTCGTAGCGCGCGATCGTCTCGGGCGCGAAACCGTCGAACGCCGTGCGAAAATTGTCGCGCTTCCTCAGGATCGTGATCCACGACAGGCCGGCCTGGAAGCCGTCCAGCATCAGCTTCTCGTAGAGGGCCCGGTCGTCGTGCTCCGGCACGCCCCATTCGGTGTCGTGATAGGCGACGTAGAGCGGATCCTGGCCCGGCCAGGTGCAGCGCTTCAGGCCGTCCGGATGCAGAACCGCCGTCATCACGAGGCCTGCGTCTCGCCCGGCCAGGCGAAGCGCGCCCATGCGGGCTTTTGCGGCGACAGCGCGATGCCGCCGGCGAGGAGCGGCGTGCCGGCCGCGAGCGCGTCGCCGACGCGGTCGAGCCGCAGCAGCGCGAGGCCGCGCCCTTCGACGGCCGAGCCCATGGTGCCGACCGTGATCTCGCCAGCCGTGACGGGCGCCCCCGGCGGCGGCGCGAAGCCGTCGACCGCGACCGGGACGACCCGGGTGCGGGCGGTGCCGCGGTGCTGCATGCGCGACACCACCTCCTGGCCGACATAGCAGCCCTTCTTGAAGTCGACGCCGGCGAGCTGGTCCATGTCGGTCTCGTGCGGGAAGGCGTCGCCATAGGCGAAGTCGACGCCGCCGCGCGGCACGCCCAGCGCAATCCGGTGCGCCTCGTAGGCGGCCGGCTCGACCAGCCTCGCGCCGAGCTTTTCGGCCGCCTCGGCGACCGCCGCGGCCTGTACGATCGCCCGGAAGCCGAGCGCGTCGAGGCGCGGATCGCGCACCACGAGACCGTCGATGGCGGCTGCCGCGGGGGGATCGCCGCCCCACAGCGCCAGCACGGCGAGCGCCGCGGAGCGGTCCTCGATCGCGATCTTGGCGCGCAGCTTGTAGAGCTTGAGCTTGGCGAGGAGCGGATCGACCAGCGCGGCCGGCAGGTCGAGGAGGAAGCCGCCGCCGTCCTCGGCCGGGACCTCGATCACCAGGAAATCGGCGACGATCTTGCCCTGAGGGGTGAGCAGCGCGGCGAAGCGCGGCGTCGCCGGCGCCATGGTGGCGACATTGGCGGTCACCAGACCGTGCAGGAAGGTGCGTGCATCGTCACCGGAGACGTGGACGATGCCGCGATCGGAGAGGGGCGCAGCCAGCATGATTCTTTCGGGCCAGGGTCAGCCCGAAAGGTAGGGCGCGCGGGGCCCCGGCTCAAGGCCGGAATCCGAACGGCCGGCAGGAGCCGGCAGGCGGCCCGCCGGCCCCCTCGCCTACTGGCGCGACATGACGATGGAGAACTCGCCCGACGAGATGCGCTTCGGCAGCCCCTCGGCGAACCGGGCCGTCGCCTCCTCGCCATAGGTCGAGACCAGCTCGGTCAGCGCGCAGAACAGCGAGGCCTGCGCCAGGCAGTCCCCGTCGATACCGTCGGCCCAGGCTTCGGCCCAGGCCTCCTTGATGTGCCCGAGGGCCGCCCGCTTCTGCTCCTGATCCGAGTGCGGCTCAGAAGCCTCGTCCATTGCCATCGACATTCCCGACCACCCGGTCCCCGTGCCCAGCCGTTTTTCGTCCCCGAATGTCTTACCAGACGAGGCGGGCCGGACCAGCCAATCCTTTACGAAAGGTTAATTGGTAGCGCGAAAGGCGGCGGGCTCAGTTGGCGTAGCGGGCCGTGACCTCGCGGGCGATCTTGGAGCCCTCCTGGAGATAGCGCCGGATGGCGGTGTCGGCGGCGGGCGTGCAGCTCCGATAGCTCTGCTGGTAGAGCCGGTAGCCGCGATTGAAGCTGGCGATCATCTGCGAGCGGCGGGCGCCGC